>CAZJZO010000138.1:3206-9184 GCA_964550495.1 uncultured Porphyrobacter sp.
TCGGCGATGAACCGACAGCTGATCGTCGACATAGAAGCGAGCCCGCTGCCGGACTTCGGGTAAGTCAGGTTACTCTTCGCGATACTTGGCGTGGCACGACTGACAGGTACCGGCCATAGCCATGAAAGCGGCGTTTGCAGCCTCGCGGTCACCTGTCTTGGCCTGCGCAATCAGTTCTTCTGCAGCGTTCTTGTAGGCTAAGGCAGCGGCTTCAAACCCTTCGCGATCCGACCACACGGTCGGCAATGCGCGCGAAGACTCAAGATCGGTTCCATCCGGGAACATGGTGGGAATTGTCTCCGCCCACCTCGCCAGCATCGTTGCGCCCGCCTGCGTGCGGCGCAAATCTCCACCTTCCGCGATCCCCGACTTGATCTGTCCGACCGCCTGGGTTGAGAGGAAATAGGTCAAACGCCTGGCTTTGACGATGTCTTCAGGTGCCATTGCGACACTTTCGATGGCGCCTTGCTCAGCCGCCTTTTCGGCGTGACCGTCCGCCGCAGCAGACACGCTCACGAAAGCGAGCAACGCTGCGCCCAATGACACTCTTGATGCAGTATTCATGATCAACCTCCCCGCGCAGGCGCTCAATTCGGCTCCCGCGCGACGGGCAAGGTCAATCACAGTCGAATTGCAATTCCCGCTCGGCCAATGCCACGAAGGCTTCGACCAAAGATGCCGTGAATCAATCTGGTTTCTTGGCCACACCGACCATGGCCGGGCGCAGCAAGCGGTCCTTGATCATCCAGCCCGCTTGCATCTCCTGAACGATCGTTCCCGGCTCATGTTCGTCGGTCGGGACTTCCATCATTGCCTGATGCTGGTTGGGATCAAGCGGCAAGCCTTTGGCTGCGATCCGTTCAATCCCATGCTGTTTGAAGACCTTCTCCAACTCGCGTTGGGTGGCTTCGATCCCAACCACAAGACCCTTCATCTTTTCGTCTTCACGCAAAGAATCGGGAATGGCGTCAATCGCGCGAGTGAGATTGTCGGCAACGCTCAAGATATCGCGCGCGAACCCGGTCGCCGCATAGTTGCGCGCATCGGCGATGTCCTTTTCCATCCGTCGACGCACATTCTGTGTTTCCGCCTGAGCGTAGAGGACATCCTGTTTTGCCGCCTCAAGGTCTGATCTCAAACTCTCAAGTGCCTCGGCAACCGCGTCATCGCCCGAAGCCTCGCATTCTTCCTCGAGGAATTCCTCCGGCACACCTTTTAATTCTTCAGCAACCGCTTTGTCCTGCGGTTTATCATTATCAATCATGTGTTTGGTTCCAGCTTGGGTGGTCATTCAAGCGATAAGTCTGCTCAACGAGCGAGCCGTCAGATCAACCATGGGGACAACCCGGGCGTAATTCAACCGGGTCGGGCCAATCACACCCAGTACGCCGACAACCCGTCCTTCGCGATCGCGGTAGGGCGAAGCGATTACCGACGACCCGGACAGCCCGAATAGACGGTTTTCGCTCCCGATGAATATCCGCGCAGCATCTGCATCGCGAGCGCTATCGAGCAACGCGGCGACGGATTGCTTGTCTTCCAAGTCGTCGAGCAAGGAGCGCACGCGTTCAATATCGTCCAATGCCGATTCATCGAGCAGGTTCGCTGCGCCCCGGACTATGAGCACCGGTCGCTCTCCCGAATCCTCGCTCCACACTGCAAGGCCGCGCTCGACCAGATCCCGGCTAGCATCATCGAGCTGCGATTTGCCTGTCCGGATTTCCTCGCGCACCACCAAGGCTGCTTCGATCAGCGTCCTGCCTGACAGGTGGGCCGAGATGTAGTTGCTCGCCTGTTCCAGCGCGCTCGACGCTATGGCTCCGCCCAGTTCGATCACACGGTTCTCGACACCGCCATCCTCGCCGACCAACACCGCCAGCGCCCGGCCCTGCCCCAGATCGACAAGGTTGAATTGTGCAAGCCGCTGTTCGCGCGTCGGAACCATCACCATTCCCGCCGCGCCGGACAGATCCGAAAGCAGCGAACTCGCCTGCTCGAGAGCCTGCTCGACCGGACCCGATTCCGACAGGCGCGCTTCGATCTGCGCGCGTTCGTCTTGTGTTGGCTCTGCAACCTGCATCATGCCATCGACAAAGATCCTCAGACCAGCGTCGGTCGGCATCCTTCCCGCGCTGGTGTGTGGAGCGGCGAGCAGGCCCAGAGCTTCGAGATCGGCGAGCACCGAGCGAATTGATGCCGGCGAGAGATTTAGGTTGCCGTCCGTTGCAAGGGTCTTCGATCCGACCGGCGCACCGCTGTCGATATACCCTTCGACAACGAGGCGGAAAATCTCCCGCGCACGCTCGGTCAATTCGGAGATTGGTGGAGACGCCATGCACGCAATTTAGCGTCAAACAATTGTTCGCCAAGTCTTGCGAGCGCGATTGTTCCCAGCCACACGGCGGGACCAGAACGAATCACGATAGCAGGAGCAGGATATGCGCCCTTCCGGACGTGCGCCCGATGAGATGCGCGCCATCACGATTGAAACAGCTTTCACCAAGCACGCCGAGGGTTCTTGCCTGATCAGTTTTGGCGATACCAGGGTGTTGTGCACTGCCAGCGTGGAAGAACGGATCCCTCCATGGCTGCGCGGCAAGGGCGAAGGCTGGGTCACAGGCGAATATTCGATGTTGCCCCGAGCAACGCACACTCGTGGCAGTCGTGAAGCGGCACGAGGGAAACAGTCTGGCCGGACCCAGGAAATCCAGCGGCTGATAGGCCGCTCACTGCGCGCGGTTGTCGATCTGGAAAAACTTGGCGAGCGCCAGATCACGCTCGACTGCGATGTCATCCAGGCCGATGGCGGGACGCGAACCGCGTCGATTTCTGGGGCCTGGGTTGCACTCAGGTTAGCGATCAACGGTCTGTTGGCGTCGGGTGATATCAAGGAAGACCCGATCACAGCGCAGGTCGGCGCAATCTCCTGCGGCATCTTTCAGGGCACACCGGTGCTCGACCTTGATTATGACGAAGACTCTAGCGCCGATGCCGATGCCAACTTTGTCTTGCTGACCGGTGGTCAGATTGCCGAAGTTCAGGCGACAGCCGAGGGCGCTACATACGATGAAGAGGGCCTCCTCCGCTTGCTGCGTCTCGCCCGCATCGGCTGTGACGGAATCTTTGCAGCGCAATTGGAAGCAGTAGCCACCTGACCGATGGAAGCTGTTCGCTACACACTGTCAGAAGACTTGTTGCTGGAACTCGGCAAACTGCGTTTCAGGACCAGCATGATGCGGTGTTGGTGGATCTTCGTATCGGCCTTTTTCGTTGTTGGAGGGTTTGCCTACCTTCTCGACGGACCGCGAATGGCAGCTGAGTATCTCGCTCTTGCGGGAGTGAGTGCTGTTGGCACATTGGCCGCCATTCGGTTCCTGATGGTGCCGCGTATCGCGAAGCGGCAATGGCGTGAGAACCACAATATCAGAGAGGAACTGACGCTGACGCTAAATCAAGACGGCTTCACGATCGCCGAACCGTCATCGCACGTCGATGCGCGGTGGGACCAAATGCTCAAGTGGGAAGAGAGCGACGCGATCTTGGCGATATTTCCCAACTCGTTGGTGGCCTACATCCTGCCAAAGCAGCAAGTCGGACCGGAACATATCGACTTTGCTCGTCAGCGTCTCATCAGCAACGGGTTGGCGCAGGCGGGGGCAGTGAGAAGATGAGAAAACTGGGCGGCGGATCGCTGGTTATTGCGACACACAATTCCGGAAAACTCAAAGAGATTTCCGCTCTGCTCGAACCATATGGGCTGAAGTGTATTTCAGCAGGTTCGCTGGGACTGCCCGAGCCCGCAGAAACCGGCACGACTTTCGTCGAGAATGCGCTAATCAAAGCGCGCGCCGCAGCCGAGGCGTCGGGGATAGTCGCCTTGGCCGACGACAGCGGTCTCAGCGTCGACGCGCTGGAAGGTCGCCCGGGGGTCTACACGGCTGATTGGGCTGAGCGGCAATGGTTTGAGGGCGAACCCGGACGGGACTGGTATATGGCCATGGGCAAGGTCGAAGGCATGCTGCAGCAGCTGGGGCCCGACACCGACCGAAACGGAGCATTCCATTGTGTGCTCGCGATTGCCTGGCCCGATGGCGAGCATGCAATCTACGAAGGGAAATGCTCGGGCTCGCTGACCTGGCCTCCGCGGGGGAAGCTGGGATTTGGCTACGATCCGGTGTTTGTCCCGTCTGGCCGTGAACATACCTTTGCCGAGATCAAGCCCGACGAAAAACACGCAATCAGCCACCGCGCCGATGCCTTTGCCAAACTGGTGGCCAATCAGTTCGGCACTTAGCGCTTTGCAAGCTGCGGCTTCGGCGCAATTGGCGTACCTATGACATTGCCAGCTGGCCAATAGCGGCAGACCAGCACATCGAACCGGCGACCTTGCTCCAAGGCGCATCCGACCTTGCGCGTGTCTCGCCAAACGATCTGAGTGTAATGCCCGACATCGGCCCAGTTTCCGGTGGTCGAGACCTGAGGGAAAACGCCGGGACGGAAGTGCTTCTTCTCAGAAGCGAAGCTCGCGATCATGTCATGCGGACGAAAGTAGCCACGCGTTCCAAGCCACAGGTTTTCGCCCCGCCCCTTGCGTGCATCATGCGGCGCGTGCCGAATTCTCCCTTCGCGAGCAAGCTTGCGCGCCCAGCCTCTTGCTTCGTCGGCCAGTCCATAATCCCACTCGAGCGGGGCCGCACCGAACTGCGCCCGCTCTGCATTGTGAGCGTTGAGCCAGACGGTTTCCGCGGATCCCTGCCGCGGTTGCGCTGCGCCAACCGACGCTGCGAATGCTGCCGTAGCCGCGAGACAGGCAAGGAAATTGGCGCGAAAACGCATGCCCTACCCTTGACTCGCAGGCTTTAAGAAAGGCTGAAAAGGAACCGTGGCCCGAGCTCTCTACATTCACTGGCCCTTCTGCGCGAAGAAATGCCCTTACTGCGATTTCAATTCGCATGTTCGCCAGCAAGTCGATGTCGATGCGTGGCGTAACGCATTGCTCGCCGATATGCGCGTCGAAGCCGAAATGGCGGGCGGCGAAGCACTGAATTCGATCTTTTTCGGCGGGGGAACTCCCTCCTTGATGCCACCTGGGCTCGTGACGGACCTGCTGCAAGAAGCTCTGCATTTGTGGGGGTTTACACCCGGAATCGAGATCACGCTCGAAGCCAATCCATCGTCGGTCGAGGCCGACAATTTCGAGGATTTGGCCGGTGCAGGCGTCAATCGCATCTCCCTCGGAGTGCAATCATTCGACGACGAAACGCTCCAGTGGCTGGGTCGGTTTCACGGTGCTCAAGAGGCACTGAAGGCAGTCGAAACGGCACAGAAGCAGTTCGAACGCGTCAGTTTCGACCTGATCTATGCCCTGCCCGGCCAGTCGCCCGCTCAATGGGAAACCCATCTCGCTCAAGCACTGACATTCGGCACCTCGCACCTGTCGCTCTACCAGTTGACGATCGAACCCGGCACGCGTTTTGCTACCGATGTCAGGCGCGGCCTCTGGTCACCTCTGGACGATGACGAAGCGGCCGAGCTGTTCACGATTACCCAGGAACTGACCGACGCCGCCGGCCTCCCGGCCTACGAGACCAGCAATCACGCGCGCCCAGGTTCGGAAAGCCAGCACAACCTGACCTATTGGTGCTATCAGGATTATGCCGGGATTGGTCCCGGTGCGCATGGCCGGCGTGGCAGTTTCGCGACGTACCGACATCGCAAGCCGGAGAATTACCTCAAGGCCGTATCGGAACGCGGACACGGCATCGCCGAGCAACGCCTGCTGCCGACCAACGAACAGGCTTCCGAAGCTCTGTTGATGGGCCTGCGCCTGATCGAGGGCATTGATCTGAAGACCCTCGAGGAGCGCTTCGACATTCCGGAGAGCGAGCTTGTCGATTCCGAGAAGCTCGCATTCTATGCCGGCCTGGGCCTGGTCCGTCGCGACGGCTCGCATGTTACCATTACGCCCAATGGGCGCC
>CAZJZO010000139.1:0-8993 GCA_964550495.1 uncultured Porphyrobacter sp.
CATCCGAGTGCCAGCAACTCGGCATTACTCCCCGGCGTTGACACTGAACCGGCGAGAGGCGCGTGCGACGTCGTCGTCTATGCGCCCGATCCGACGGGCAGCCTCCACACCATTGGTGAGGACAGGCGTCAGGTGCTGATCGCGGCACTGATCGACAGATACGAGGCGCTGTTCAATGCGGGCTGCAACTACGTTCTGCCATTCGAAAACCGCGGCGATGAAGTCGGCGTAACGCTGCACCATCCGCACGGGCAAATTTATGGGTTTGAGCGCATCCCCGAGATCCAGCAACGCGCAATAGATGCATTTGCAGGCGGGTATGACCTGGCGAGCGAGATTTCGACCGCGCTCCCGGACTACGGCCTTGGCGAAAGAGGGGGAGCGGCTGCCTTCGTCCCGCGGTTCGCTCGTTTTCCCTACGAAGTCTGGATAGCGCCGCGGATACGACGCGAGGGTCCGTGGGATTGCCTCGATGAGGAACTGGAGGGCCTTGCATACTGGCTGGGTGAAATCACCCGGCGCTATGACGCCTTGTTCAAGCGACCGGCTGCGACAATGATGGCGTTTCACGCTGCACCGCGCGGAGGCTCCGCCAACTACCACTTCACGGTGCAGTTTTACCCGCTGCTCCGCGCACCGGGACGGCAAAAATTCCTCGCTTCGGTTGAGCAACACACCGGCACCTTCACTGTTGATGTGATGCCCGAAGACGCGGTTGCAGCATTACGGGTTCTGGCGGATGGCTAGCAGCTTCGTTGGGACTGCGCCGGGCCGCGTCAACCTGATCGGCGAGCATACCGATTACAACGGCGGTATGGTGTTGCCAGCCGCTCTCTCGGTCGGGCTGACAGTTACAATCGCACCTCGCAACGACAGCGCGGTGGCGGTCAGCTCAAATGGTTACGACGCCCCTGCCATCCGCGATCTGACCGACGATGCGGTGGGTGAATGGTCCGATCCATGCGTCGGCGCCATGCGCGAAGCGAACTCGTTGGGGCTGCTCAATGGCGGAGCCACGATCGACGTAGAATCGAACATTCCGGAGGGATCCGGATTGTCCTCTTCCGCCGCGTTGATAGTCGCAGTCTTGAAAGCCGCTCGCGAGGCCGCAGGCGCTGGACCTGGCGACGTCGAACTCGCGATTGCCGCCCGCCGTGTCGAAAACAATTACATGGGCGTGCCATGCGGAATTATGGATCAGATGGCGGTCGCGCTCGCTACGCCTGGCACCGCGATGGCACTCGACACAAAGACGCTCGATTACAGTCTCGCGACATTGCCGACCGGGTTCGAGATGGTCGTAGTGCATTCGGGTTTGACCCGGAAACTGACCGACGGCCGATATGCCGAACGCAAGGTCGAATGCGATCTCGCCAAGCGCCATTTCGGCACCGAAGACTTGTGCCTGCTGGACAAGGAGGTGGTTGAATCGGCTGAACTCGACGCCATCCCCAAACGCAGAGCGCTGCATTGTGTGACCGAGCACGAGCGTGTGCAACTTGCTCTGGAGGCAATGCAGTCGGGCGATATGACCATGTTTGGGGCGCTGATGGCAGCCAGCCATGTCTCGATGCGCGACCTGTTCGAAATGTCGCTTCCAGAGATAGATGCACTGGTCGATAGCGCCACTGAGTTTGGAGCGCTCGGAGCGCGACTGACCGGGGGTGGGTTCGGCGGCAGTATCGTCGCCTGCGTCAACTCAACTCGCCGCGAGCGCTGGCTGGAGCAACTGCTGAACCGGCACCCGGACGCGCGATATATCGACGCGGTCGGCGCCTAGGCACCACTCACTAAGGCCGCAAGCCCGAGGTAGTAGCCCATCGCCCAGTTGACCGGCGGCATAACAATCGTCTCGATCCAGCCGGTTCCAAATGCCCAGCTACCTGCGATGATCGCGATGAGCAGGAATATCCCCACTTGCTGCAGCTTGTCCCACTGGGCGCGCATGCTTCGCGGCAGCAATCCACCGACGATATGCGATCCGTCAAACGGCGGAATTGGCAGCAGGTTGAACAGGCCAAGGAAGATGTTGATGAGGATGAAATAAAACAACCCGCTCACGAGATACAGCACCGCCCCATCAGGCCCGGCAATCAGCATGAGACCCGTCGACGAGGACACGAAGTCCACGCCAAGCGGCGCCAGCAGACCAAACAGGATTGCGCCGACCGCCGCCAGCACGAAATTGCTGCCAGGCCCTGCAGCAGCGACCGCCATCATGCCGTAGCGCGGGTTGTTCAAGCGCCACTTATTGACCGGCACCGGCTTGGCCCAGCCGAATGCGGGGCCCCCAAACAGCAGCAAGAAACCGGGCACCAAGAGCGTCCCGACCGGATCGACATGAGCGATGGGGTTGAGGGTCAGCCTTCCGCGCTCGCTCGCCGTGCCGTCGCCCAGCGCCTTGGCGGCATAGCCGTGTGCGACCTCGTGGAATACAATGGCGATAACGAGGCACGGGATCAGGACCAGCGCAACGGTGAGAGTGTCAATCATGGACATGAAATAGGGTGCCGGGCCGGCAAACGCTAGGAGGCGAGCGCTTCGCTGAAATGTTTGCGGCACAATGCAAGATAACGATCATTGCCGCCAATCTCTGTCTGTTCTCCCTGTTTGATCGGCTTGCCCTCCCCGTCCACACGGAGATTCATACTGGCTTTGCGCCCACAATGGCACACGGCCTTTAATTCGACGAGCGTATCGGCGATCCCCAGAAGCGCCGCTGAGCCGGGAAACAACTCGCCCTGAAAATCCGTGCGAATGCCGTAACACAGCACCGGAATCCCCGCTTCGTCGGCCAGTCGCGCGAGTTGCCAGACCTGCAGCTTGGTGAGAAATTGAGCTTCGTCGACCAGCACGCAATCGAGAGGGGCAGTGTTATGCGCCGCGTAGGCTTCCGACCAGAGATCGGTTTCGGGTGTGTAAAGGTGCGCTCCAGCTTCGAGCCCGATCCGACTGCGCACCTTGCCTTCGGACCGCGTATCGAGCTCTGCCGTCCATAGCATCGTGCGCATTCCGCGTTCGCGATAGTTGAAATCGGCTTGCAGCATGGTGGTCGATTTGCCGGCATTCATGCTGGCATAGTAGAAGTACAGCTTGGCCATATCCTTCGGTAACCGCACCTCGTTGTGGATGACAATCGGGCTGTCCACAGGACGCGTTAAGCGGGAAGACAGGCACGTACGGCAATGCTAGTTCGCGTACCAAGCATTTCTTGATTTTCGGGGACATCACAACATGGCAAGCGCAGCGCCCACACCGGACGCAAACGCCGCACCCGGCGGCATTCTTGGCTGGATCGAGCGCAGCGGCAACAAGCTGCCCGACCCTGTCTTCCTGTTCTTCTGGCTGATCTTCATCCTGATTGCGATTTCGATTGTGGCGGAGCTGGCCGGACTGAGCGCAGCGCATCCAACCGAGATCGACCCCGACACGGGCGCACTTAAGGTGATCTCGGCCAAGAGCCTGCTCGCCGCCGAGAACATCCAGAAGCTCTGGGTCGACATGCCCAAGACCTTCACCCACTTCCATCCGCTCGGATACGTGCTGGTGGTGATGCTGGGCGCGGGTGTGGCCGAGCGCGCCGGGCTGTTCGGAACTGCCATGCGTGCCGGTGTTCGCGACGCTCCCAAAGCGCTGCTGACGCCGATCGTCGTGCTTGTCGGAATGATGGGCAACCTGGCGGCTGACGCGGCCTATGTGGTGCTGATCCCGCTCGCCGGGATCATTTTCCACGCCGCCGGCCGCCATCCGATCGCCGGGATCGCAGCCGCGTTTGCGGGCGTCTCGGGCGGGTTCTCGGCCAACTTGCTTCCGGGCCAGCTCGACGCCTTGCTGTTCGGGATAACCGAAGCAAGCGTGGAGACTGTGTTTGGCGATTTCACCGCCAACATTGCGGGCAACTGGTACTTCATCGCGGCGATGACCTTCGTGTTCCTGCCAGTGATCTGGTTCGTTACCGACAAGATGATCGAGCCGCGCCTCGGTACGTTCGACGCATCACTCGCCTCAGCCACCGATGCCGAGCAAGACAGCGATCGACCGCTCACGAGCGAAGAGAAGACCGGCCTCAAATATGCCGGACTGGCCATGCTGTTCGTTGTAGGCCTTTGGCTGGTTTTCACCTTCGGCCCCGGAACGCCGCTGATCAATGAAGAGGCAGAACTTGAAAGCGCCCGCCTCACGCCGTTCTACCAAAGCCTTGTCGCAGGATTCTTCATCCTATTCCTGCTTGCCGGGTGGGCCTACGGCAAGGGTGCGGGCACAATCGGCGACCACCGCGACCTGGTGAAGATGATGTCGGGCGCGATGGAAGACCTTGCTTACTACCTCGTTCTCGCTTTTGCGGCGGCGCACTTCGTGGCCATGTTCGCTTGGTCGGAACTTGGTTTGATCCTCGCCGTATACGGCGCCGACTTCCTCGGGTCGACCAACATGCCCGCCTGGGCTCTGCTTGCTTCGATAATCGTCGTTTCGGCGCTGTTGAACCTGTTTGTCGGCTCGGCGAGTGCCAAGTGGGCTCTCATCAGCCCGGTCATGGTGCCGATGCTCATGCTGCTCGGGATCACGCCCGAGATGGCGACCGCCGCTTATCGTGTGGGCGACGGGGCGACCAACATCATCACCCCGCTAATGGTGTATTTCCCGCTGATCCTGATTTTCTGCCAGCGCTGGAACAGAGACTTCGGCATCGGTTCGCTCGCAGCGACCATGCTGCCCTTTTCGATCGGATTGCTGTTGTCCGGCCTTGCGATGACGATCGCTTGGGTTGTTCTTGACCTGCCGCTCGGACCCGGAGCCGAAGTGTTCATGGAGATCCCGACACCGCAGAATTCCGGCACGGTCGCTCCCGCGAATTGAACCATTCGGCGGCTTCTCGCGATTGGGACATGAAACCAATCGCCGCGTTCAGACGTAAGTCTGCATAGAGGAGCCGCCGCAATGCCCCCTGCAAACCAACTGCTGACCCGCCAATTCCTGTTGCCGCTGCTGGCGCTGTTAGCGCCGCTGCTCCTGGTCGCTAATTCGGCTGCACCGTTGACCTACACGCTCGATGCGAGCGCCAGCAACGTCTCAGCCAGAGTCCCATTCTTCGGTCTGTCCAGCAAGACTGCCAATTTCCCCAAGATGAGCGGTTCTGTGCGGATCGTTCCAGGCCAGCCCGAGCGCGCATTGATCGACGTTACCTTCGATGCGACTGCACTGGAGGCACCTGACAACGTGACACTCAAGCGCCTGCGCGGAGAGAAGTTCTTCTGGGTCGAGAAATATCCGACTGTCAGCTTCGTCGGCAACTCGTTGAAAATGAAGTCAGCCACCAAAGGCACCGTGTCGGGCCAGCTTACGGCGCGCGGGGTAACGCAGCCTCAGGTTCTGGAAGTAACCTTTGATACGGACCCGCTTCAGGCTCCGCGCGGCAAGCCCATCAGCTTCACCGGGAAGACCAGGATCGACCGCCGCAAATATGGTATGAAGAGCTACCAGCTCATTGTTGGCAACAAGGTCGATATCGAACTGCGAGCCCGAATGCTGCCACGCTAAAGCGGCCTATTCTTCCTCGTCTTCACCCAAATCCCGCACCACCTTGGGATCGCGCAGAAGCGCCTCGATACGGTCCGCTTCGGCGAAGCTCTCATCCTTGCGAAACTTGAGCTTGGGCGCAAATTTGAGACCCAGCCGCTTGGCAACCTCGCGTTGGAGGAAAGCCGTATTCTGCCTGAGCGCGGTCACCACGTCGTCCTCGGCAGCGCCCAACAGCGGCTTCACATAGGCGGTCGCGTTACGCAAATCGGGCGTCATGCGAACCTCGGTCACGGCGATGTTCGACGCACTCACGACATCGTCATGCACTTCCTGACGAGCGAGCAATTCGGACAGGATGTGCCGAACACGTTCACCCACTTTGAGGACGCGGACAGAGTGCTGTTCGGCAGAATACGGATCGCGTTTGGCCATCGGAAAACCTTACTCGACTTGGGCCATCTTCGACAGGATGTTCTTGAGCGAATTCATGTTCCGTGCCGTGCCTTTGACCTTGAGCCTGCGCTCGAGGAACTTGCTCGACAGGTCGGACACTCCGACGCCGTGGACGTAATCAAGATAAAGCACCCGATCGCCAAGCGCGAGCCGTTCGCTGCCCTTGCTTGCGTGTTCTGCGATGAGCGCTTCAACAGCCAAATTGTCGGGCTGCTGACTCAGGAAGATCGAATGCACCATCTTGTCGGAGCCATGATGCGGCTCGTTGCCATGAAACGGATTTTCGTCAATGGCAGCGCGAACCTCGTCCGCCGTTCGGACCATCGTGCAGGATTTGAACCCGAAACGGTCCTGGATCAGACGCTCAAGCTGGATCTCAAGCATAGCCGGATCGCGGTCGTCGGTCAGAATGACATTGCCGCTGGCCGCCACTGTGACAATGTCCCTGAATCCGGATTCCTCCAGAGTGGCTTTTAGATCGGCCATCTTGATCCGGTTTCCACCGACATTGATGCTGCCTAGCAGCGCGAGGTAGCGGGTCATCCGCTCAGCCCCTGATCCTCTCCAGTAGGACGTGGCGTCGGGATATTCGTCGATGTGGCGCGAGCCAGCACTTCGCCGTCTTCGCTCAGCAATTCACCTTCGAGATAGATCACTCGGCGACCGGCCTTGACGACCCGTCCTTTGCCGATGATCGGCCCCTCGCGCACCGGCTTGAGCAGCGACATGGACAATTCGAGAGTAAGCGGCGCCAATTCGCCGTCGGTAGAGAGGACATGCGCGTAGCCCATCACATCGTCGAGATATCCAGCCACGAGCCCGCCCTGCACGCCGCCGCGAGCAGTGATCATCTCGCGTTTGACGGTGAAGCGCATGGTCGCGGTCAGCGTTTCGGGATCCCAAGACTCGAATTCCGAACCCAGCAGCGCCGTATGCGGTGAGATGCTCGAGGTTTGCAGGACACCTTCATTCATACTTCCGCTCCCGGAACAGGAGTCGGCAAGGCGGTCGAACGAGCACGCGCCAGCAGTTTGCCCTCCTCGTCATAGAGTTCGCCCTCGAGGAACGCGACGCGGTTGCCTGCACGCACCACTCGCCCCTTGGCGATGATCGGCGCGAGCGGAACCATGCGCATGAACGACAGGCTCATATCCAGATTGAGCGGCAGGCGCTGTTCGTCGGTGACCGCGAGCAACGCACCGCCCATGACTTCGTCGAGAAACCCGGCAATCAACCCACCCTGCACCGCGCCACGCGGCGAAGCGAATTCGGGTGGCGGGGTAAAGCGGGTGGTAAGCTCGCCCTTTTCTTCGTCGAAAGAGACAAACTCGCTGCCCATCAGGGATGCCGAGGGCGAACGCTGCTCTTCGTAGATTTTGGCCATTCTGCCCCTCCAACCCCCTCCCGTTCATGGAAGGGGCGTCAGACTACGTAACCTCGATCGTCCGTTCGCGCTCCTCGACCTCGAAGACTTCGAGGCTGTCGCCCGGCTGAATGTCGTTGGTGTCCTGAAGGACGACACCGCATTCGAGCCCCGAACGGACTTCGTCAACGTCGTCCTTGAACCGCCGCAGCGAAGCGATGCTGGTCGCGGAAACGATAACGTCTTCGCGAGTGAGACGCGCGAACAAGCCCTTGCGGATAACGCCTTCGGTGACGAGCAGACCCGCCGCCTTGTCCTTCTTGCCGGACTTGAAGACTTCCTTGACCTCGGCGCGACCGACCACGGTTTCGATCCGCTCGGGACCAAGCTCGCCGGCCATTTCCTTCGCGATTTCCTCGGTCAGGTGATAGATCACGTCGTAATACATCATCCGCACGCCATCGCGCTTCACCAGCTCGCGCGCTTTCGCATTCGGCCGGACGTTGAAGCCGATGATCGGCGCATTTGAGGCCGCCGCGAGCGTCACGTCGCTTTCGGTGATTGCACCCACGCCCGCGTGCAGCACGCGGACCTTGATGTCGTCGTTCGAGAGGTTGTGCAACGCGGTGTTGATCGCTTCGACCGAACCCTGCACGTCGGCCTTCACCAGGAGCGGGAACTCGATGACATTCGATGCGAGATTGTTGAACATCGTATCGAAGTTCGTCGGAGCCAAAGCTGTGCGCTTCTCGGTCGCCTTTTCCTGACGGTACTCGGCAACTTCGCGGGCGCGCTGCTCGTTCTCTACCACGGTCAGCTGATCCCCGGCCGAGGGTACACCGCCAAGGCCGAGAACCTCGACCGGCATCGAAGGACCGGCTTCCTTGATCTGCTTGCCCTGGTCATTGACGATCGCACGGACACGGCCGCTCTGAGTGCCGACCACGAATGTATCACCACGCTTGAGCGTACCGCGGGTGATGAGCACGGTTGCGACCGGACCCCTGCCCTTGTCGAGCTGCGCTTCGATTACAGTCGCATCGGCATCGCGATCCGGACGCGCTTTCAGTTCGAGCAGCTCGGATTGCAGAGTGATCGCCTCGATAAGATCATCGAGCCCGGTCTTCTTGATTGCCGAGATTTCGACGTCCTGAACTTCGCCCGACAACTTTTCGACGATCACCTCGTGCTCAAGCAAACGGTTGCGCACATTGTCCGGGTTTGCCTCAGGCTTGTCCATCTTGTTGATCGCAACGATCATCGGTACGCCGGCAGCCTTGGTGTGATTGATGGCTTCGATAGTCTGCGGCATGATGCCATCATCCGCAGCGACAACGAGCACCACGATATCGGTCACATTCGCTCCGCGCTGACGCATTTCCGTGAAGGCCGCGTGGCCCGGCGTGTCGAGGAATGTGATCTTCTGCTTGTTCTTCGCGGTGATCTGGTAGCTGCCGATATGCTGGGTGATGCCACCGGCCTCGCCCTTGGTCACGTCGGTGCCGCGCAGCGCGTCGAGCAGCGAGGTCTTGCCGTGGTCGACATGGCCCATAATCGTAACAACCGGTGGACGCGGCTTCAGCGTTTCTTCCGGATCCACATCCTCTTCGGTCGAGATATCGACATCGGCTTCCGACACACGCTCAATGTTGTGGCC
>CAZJZO010000140.1:0-8721 GCA_964550495.1 uncultured Porphyrobacter sp.
TCGCCGGTTCAGTGTCAACGCCGGGGAGTAATGCCGAGTTGCTGGCACTCGGATGAAACGCGGCAAATTTGTTTTCGAAGATCGCCAGTTCGAATTCCTCGAACGGGATTTCGGTCTCTGCACCGCCGGGTGTTGTCGGCGCCAGCGGGTCGTCAGCAGCCGCCGGTTTGAATGTCCGGTTCTGCCGGTGAGCGGCATACACGTTCCACTCGTTGCGCAAGGGCTGGTGTCGAACCTCTCCACCTTGCGCGATATCGTCATTGCTCTCCGACTGAAGCGGGTGAGAATGCAATTCACGACCATAGAGGTACAGCATCCTGCCATCGGCCTTGCGATGATCGCGGCGATAGGTTGCGCGATCACCAAGAGAGCGGGCGAGCTTCGTCATGCCGCGACCTTCCGATCGGCGAACCAGTCGTGGACCCGTGCTCGTGCCGCCTCATCGAGGTGCAAGCCCAGCTTGCTGCGCCGCCACAACACGTCATCGGCGCCAGTCACGAACTCCTGATCGACGAGATATTCCAGCTCGCGAGCATAGAGGTCTCCACCGAGATGCTGTCCCAAATCGTTGAGGCCTTGGGTGTCGAGCAGAAGGACATGCACGCGTGTCCCATAGGCTCTGCAAAGCCGCTCCACTGCGCTTGCTGGCAGCCAGTCGTATCGCACGGCCACCTCGGCCACGAAGGCATCGTACCGCTCGGCATCGATGTCCCCTCCTGGGAGCGGATTGGCCGCCGTCCAAGGCTTGCCTGAAACTCCAAGTTTCTCAAGCGCGTGTTCCGCAAGCTTGCGGTAGGTTGTAATCTTGCCCCCGAAGATCGAGAGCAATGCGGGCTCCGTATCGTCATCGCCGCGATCGAGTTCGAACACATAGTCGCGCGTGACTGTCGAGTTCGAGGCTGAGCGGTCGTCATAGAGTGGCCGTACACCGGCATAGCTCGACACCGCCTGTTCCGGCGCCACGTCCACTCGCAGATATTCGTTCACCGCGTCGCAGATGTAGTTGGCTTCGTCGGGCGAAATCTGAATGTCTGAAGGATCGCCTTCGAACCCGACATCGGTCGTGCCGACGAGGGTGAATTCGCGCTCATAGGGGATCGCGAACACGATGCGGTCGTCCTTGTTCTGGAAGATGTAGCAATGTTCGCCCTCGAACAGGCGCGGGAAGATCAGGTGGCTGCCTTTGACGAGCCGCAGGTTTTCGTGGCTTTCATCGGCGATTGCGCGGCCCAATACCTTGTCAACCCAGGGGCCGGCAGCGTTTACGACCATTCTGGCATGGATATGCTCCTCACCTCCATCCGAGTTCAATGTCGCAGTCCAGTATACGGCTCCACGTTCCAGCGCGGTGCATTCGGTCAGAGTTCGAATTTCGGCACCATGCTCGTGCGCATCGACGCAGTTGAGCGCAACCAGCCGCGAATCCTCCACCCAGCAATCGGAATATTCGAAGCCTTTTACGAGACGATCTTCCAGTACATTGACGTGGGGCGGCTTGCGAAGGTCCACCGTCTTGGTCGGCGGCAACAGCTTTCGGCCACCAAGGTTGTCGTACATGAAGAGTCCGAGCCGCAGCATCCATTTGGGCCGCAGCCCCTTGTCATGGGGCAGGACAAATCGCAGTGGCCAGATGATGTGCGGCGCGATTTTCAGCAACCGTTCGCGTTCGATCAGACTTTCGCGAACCAGTCGAAACTCGAGATGTTCGAGATATCGCAAACCGCCATGGACGAGCTTGGTCGAAGCGCTCGATGTGTGTTGCGCGAGATCGTCCTTTTCGACCAGACACACTGACAACCCGCGCCCCGCCGCATCGCGCGCAATTCCCGCGCCATTGATGCCGCCGCCGATCACCAGCAGGTCGAAGGGTTCGCTCATGGTTTGAAACTATGCGTCCGATTGAAGGTGATAGAACAGGCAGGTATCCGGGAAGGTCAGCGGTGGCTGTATACCATGCCCCATCAATGCGGCACCTGAAAACTCGCGACCCTCGCCCAGCATATCCGCCGCATCGACTATTGAAGGCGTGCTGATCGAGGGGTTTTGCTGTGGCCACACCAATCTAAGCCGATAGGTCTGCTTGGGATCGAGACCGGCAAAATGGATGCGGCGGGGCAGGGTGGCCACTTCGGTTTCGAGCTTTGCGTAGGAGAATAGCGCCTCGGACCGATCCTGCGATACGCAACCAATCAAGTTGATGTGCTCGGGTGAATCCAGCCTAAGAAACCGGCCAGCGTGGATCAGTTCACGGTGCTTCTTGTAGAGCGCGATCCCGGCCTTGAGCACTGCCAGATCGCTTTCGCTTTCATCGCGCAGGTCGAGTTCCAGACCCATATGTCCGAACACCGCGCTGGCAACGCGGAAAGCCATTGAGAACTCGCGCCCGGTCACATGGCACCGTCTGGGTCCGACATGGCTGCCAAGCACGCTGAGCGGGAGGAAATGCGTTGCCCCGCGCTGGATCGCCTGGCGCTGGCGCGCATCGTTGTTGTCCGAAGTCCAGATCCGATCAGCATGGCGCATGATGCCAAAATCGGCGCGCCCACCTCCCGAAGAGCAACTTTCGATCTCGAGCTCGGAATGAGCCTCACGCAACTGCTCGAACAGGCGATAGACTGCGAGCGTCTGGCGATGCATCGCTCCGCGACCGCTGCTCCCCGGATGGTTCGTATCGCGGTTCATGTCCCATTTGATGTAGGCGATCCCGTAGGTGCTCACGAGCTGGGTGATCTTCTCGAACAGGTAGTCGAAGACTTCCGGCTTGGTCAGGTCAAGAGTGTGCTGCCCGCGAAACGGAACCGTCTCTACGCCGTCTGCTTGAAGCACCCAGTCAGGATGCGCGCGATAGAGATCGCTGTCGGGATTGACCATTTCGGGTTCGAACCACAGACCGAATTCCATACCGAGTTCTTTGACCCGATCGACAATCGGATGCAGGCCATCGGGAAACACGTCCTTCGAAACCCACCAATCGCCTAGCCCGGCTCGATCATTGCGACGCCCACCAAACCATCCGTCGTCGAGTACAAACCGTTCTGCACCGACGCTTGCAGCCGCCTCTGCCAGTTCGAGCAACGTCTCGATATCCTGGTTGAAGTAGACCGCTTCCCATGTGTTGTAGTGCACCGGTCGCGGCTTCGAGAGGCTGCGCTGCTCCATCACGCTTCCGCGCAAATAGTCATGAAACTTCTGCGAGACGCCGTTCAGCCCTGCCTCCGACCAGGCAGCAATGAAATCGGGAGAGCGATAGCTTTCACCGCGTCCGAGCATGATTTCTCCGGGAAAAGTCATCTCTCCCATCTGAACCAACACGCGTCCGTCGCTGTGCCGATCGACACGCAATCGGTGGTTCCCGCTCCATGCGAGATGGTATCCGACGGCTAGTCCGCGTGTCTCGCCGGTATCGTTGCAAACCGCGTAGCCACCAGGATAGGCGTCGTGGCTTGTACGACCCGCCTTGTTTTCGCGGACGATGCTCCCCTGAAATTTGTCGATCCGTTCGATCTCGAATTCCCCGGACCAGCGTCCGGTGAAGCTGAGTATGCTCTCGAACCGCTGATCGAGCGGCAGGCAGAGGGCGGCGCACCAATCGACTTCCAGCCTGTCATTGCCATGGTTCTCGATGCTGGTTGAACATGTCAGGACGCCGGTATCCGGATCGATCGCAAGCTTGTGGCAGGTGGCGACGCCGACATTTCCGTCGTGGCAATGGATCGAGATGGCGTTCTGGCCGAGCAATTGGACCTGTTCGATCCTGAGGTCGATCGCCCAGTCCTGACCCGCGCGATGAGCGATCAGACCCGAGGGTCCGGAAATGCCCGTCCCGATCTCATTGATGATCGAACCGCGAAGGGGGACAGACGCGCTGCCCGGAGCGTGCTGGCGAGTGGCGAGCAATGCGAGATCCTGCGCACGCACTCCCTGCAAGTCGGGTCCGGCATAAAGTACGATCGGACGCATGCCCCGGGAAGCCTCGATTGCGAGCAGGGTTCCGCCGGCCCGTAATTCGTAGAATTCATGCTCCGTAACGGCGTCTTCCGCCGGATCGTTCACGGGGATAGGGCCGTGCTGCGGAATTGCCATGTCTTCGGTCATGGCCTCATCGTCCCGATCATCGGGTGCAAAAGTCCGTCTGCCATCGGAACCAGTCCGTGCGTTGTCAGGCATCCAAGGAATCCATCCGTTGTCCCTTCGCGTCTCGTGCGCGAGATCTCCCCAGGTCGGCTGTCCCAACCCTTACGATATTCTGGCTAAAGCATGCGCGTTGTGAAGTGGGATTTTGGCAGCACATGAAGTTTTTGGTATTCCAGTCGAAACAAGTTGATGGGGCGCCCTGTGTGGGAAGAAAAAGTCTATAAGCAGAATCTGCATCTGTCTCCCATAGGGGGGATAAAGATCGCATGCTTTCTGAACAATGGTGTGGGAGTGCTGACCGAACGGCGCACCCTGCCGCACTTCAATCTGGTCTACGTTACACGTGGGCACGGCAGCTACCGCGACGAACGCGGAGTCGAGCTTTCGGTGAGCGCCGGCGACGCTATCCTTGTGTTTCCCGGGATTGAGCATTGGTATGGCCCGCCTTCCGGTGAGAGCTGGAACGAGTTCTACATGGTGTTCGAAGGGCCGGTGTTCGACCTATGGCGCGCCTCCGGCTGTCTCGACCATGAGCGGCCCGTGATCTCGCTCCGACCTATGGACTTCTGGCGCGACAGGATCTTGAGCCTGATAGGAGGAAGGCGCGCGCAAAGCGAAAGCGAGTTGATTCACGAGACTGTGCAACTGCAGGAACTGCTCGCCGATATTGTGCAAGCTGGCGAGCAGGATATGGCCGACGACATCGCGTGGCTGGAACAGGCCAAGGCGGCGATTGGCGCGACCATGGACGTGCGCAGCGCGGCCTCGCGGATGGGCCAGTCCTACGAAGGGTTTCGCAAGCGTTTCAGAAAACTGTCCGGGCGTTCTCCGGGGCGATACCGAACGAGCCTGATAATGGAGCGGGCGTGCGAAATGCTGGCCGAACCAGGCGTTTTGCTGCGGGATATCTCTGACGAACTGGGCTTTTGCGATGAGTATCATTTCAGTCGCCAATTCAGCAAGACCGTGGGTTGGTCACCATCCGAATACCGCACCCGCATAGGTCGCGGCCCCAGTCGATTTTAGAATTTGGGAAAAAGATGGCTGGCGCTTGCTCCAAGCCGAGCACCGCGTTGCAATTTTATGACACCGGAGAATTTGTTGCGCGCATAATTCCCGCACGAAACCCAAAAAGTTCATGCCCGTCCAATCTGCCTATGGAACTTGCGAAATTGAACGGCAGACTTCCCGACAGGCCCACAAAGGGTCTCCAGGCTTTGCTCTGATCCAACAGCGATCGAAAAATTAGGGCGAGCCCAGAGGGAGAGAGCAATGTTGTTTTCAAAGCGGGCCATGCTGGCCCAGTCCGCCGCGCTTGCGGCGATCGCAGTTTCCAGTCCGGCGCTCGCGCAGGATGAGAATGCCCCCGCTGCCGAAGGCGAAGAAAACGTCATCGTCGTCACTGGCTTCAAGAAGAGTCTCGAAGATTCGATAAACCTCAAGCGCAACAGCGCGGCCGTGGTCGATGCGGTGTCGGCTGAGGATGTCGGCAAGTTCCCGGACCAGAACGTCGCGGAATCGCTGCAGCGTATCACGGGTGTCGCAATCGACCGGTCTGGCGGTGAAGGACAATTCATCACCGTTCGCGGGCTCGGTCCTGAGTTCAACGCGGTCCTGCTGAATGGTCGAACGCTGGCAACCGACAATCCGGGTCGCGAATTCTCGTTCGACGTCCTCTCGTCGGACATCATCCAGACTGCCGAGGTCTACAAGTCGGCTCAGCCGAGTCTCCAATCGGGTGGCATCGGTGCGGTTGTGAATATCACCACCGCCAAGCCGATCGATCGCCTGGGCTTCAACGCGTCGATCTCGGGCGCAGCGATCTATGAGAATCTGAGCGAAGATGTGGGCGCCGATATCAGCGGTGTCGTTTCGTGGTCCAACGGGACGGTCGGTGTGCTGTTCGGTGGTTCATACAACCTGCGCAATGCACAGATCGATCGCAACATCACCAACGGCTTCGCGCTTCGCCAGGGCGATGCTGCCATCTTCGCTCCTGAAACTGCGACCGGGTTGCAGCCTGACGACATCGGAGCGTTGCCGACCGGCGCGCGTGTACAGCAGCAGGTGATCTTCAGCCGCGACGTCCAGGACCGGGAGCGCATCACGCTCAACGGGGCACTGCAGTTTGCGCCTTCGGATGCGTTCACTGCGACATTTGATGGCTTGTATTCGCGGTTCGAAATCGACTCGTTCGATCAGCAATTCTCGGGCTTCTTCAGCCCACCATTCCTGAATCCGCAAATCGACGAGAACGGCACGGTAGTCTCGTTCAATCGTCCGAGCATCGATTTTGGCAACCGCAACCCTGACATCGCCGACATCGTTGGTCTGTCGCAAAACGACAACGTGCTTACCTCGAACAACCGCGAGGCCGAGACCTTTGCGTTTGGCGGAAATTTCGAGTTCGAAGCGAGCGATCGCTTGACCTTCGTTGCCGACGTGTCGTGGTCGCGGGCAACCCGCGACGGGACCAACCCATTCGTCGTGCTCGGCGCCCTCGCTCCGACTTCGCCGCTGATCGAATCCGTGAATACGAGCGGAATTTCGACCATCACCAACATTCTTGACGCAGATTTCGTCGACACGTCGATCCAGCGTCTCCACTTCGTGAACGTCAACCGAACCCAGGTCGAGGACGAAGTGTTTGAGATTCGCCTTGATGGCGAATGGGAAGTAGACGCCGGCCCTCTGCTTAACGTCACCTTTGGCGGGATCTACACGGATCGTGAGAAGATCCAGAACCTGTTCGACAATTTTGCCGATCCCGGTTTTGGCAGTCTGACAGCGGCTCAGATCTTCTGCGCTTACTGCGGCTATACGGTGCCGTTCGACACTTCGATTCTCAGTCCGTTTTCCTTCGATAACTTCCTCAGCGGCGTGCAGGGTGCGGATACGGTTCCGGCCAACATCCTCACCGCCAGTTTCGAAGACGCGTTTGCGCAGCTGAACAATGTCGCCAACCTGCAGAACCCGGATCGCACCGGTGGCAACACGGCCGATCTGCTGGCTTACCTGAACAGCGGCGGTCTGGATCCGGTGCTGGGAATCTATACGCCTTCGTTCAACCCGGGCGGCAGCTTTGCAGTCGAGGAACAGATCTACGCTGCCCATTTCAACACCGAATGGGGCGGCGAGTTCGGCGGAGACGTACCATGGTCGGCCAATGTCGGTTTCCGTATTGCATTTACCGATGTGGTTTCGAGCGGGATCGACCAGCCGGTTATCGAGTTCCGCGAGACGCCAGGCGACACCCAACTCGAAGTGGTATTCGGCCCGGCGACCAACATCTCGGTCCCGAACGACTATGTGAACTTCCTGCCGTCGGTGAACTTCAAGATCGAACCGACCCCGGACATTGTGTTGCGTCTCAGCTATGCGCGGACGGTTACCCGTCCGACGCTGACCGCGTTGGGCGTCGCCAACACCTTTGGCGGACGTTCCGATGCCCCGCTCAGCGGCGGCGGAAACCCGCTCCTGGAAGCGTTCGAATCCGACAACTTCGATATCTCGTTTGAATGGTACTTTGACTCGCTGAGCTATTTCAGCGTGGCTGGTTTCCACAAGGAACTCGGGAACTTCATCGAGACATCGACCCTGCCGGTTCCGGGCGTGGTCATCTTCCCGGCCGGCAATGGCGGCCTGACCGAAGACACCCCGGTCGACGTGACTTTCCAGGATACGCGCCAGCGCAACGGCCTGTCGGGTTCGATCAGCGGAGCCGAGATTGCGTTCCAGAAGACGTTCGACAACGGCTTTGGCGGGATCGTCAATTACACCTATGTCACCAGCGACCGCGACGATGCGCCGGCAGGCGATCTGGGCTTCAACGGCTTCACGCCGCACACGTTGAACCTCACTGCATTCTACGAAGACGGGCCGCTCGCTGCGCGCGTTTCGTACAATTACCGCGATGGGTTCCTGGTCCAGGCGCAAGACGTGCAGAGCGAACCGCGCCAGCGGGAAAGCTTCGGTCAGGTCGACTTCTCGGCAAGCTACGAACTGACCGATCAGTTCCAGGTCTTTATCGAAGGCCTGAACGTACTGAACGAAGATACTCGCGATTTCTCGCGTTTCCGTAACCGGATCCTGACATATGAACGGACCGGCGCGCGTTATACGGCGGGCGTACGCGCGAAGTTCTGATTGTGAGCCGGGCGCCTGCAAGGCACGGCTTATGAAGGGGGAGGCGGGCATTTCCGATCTGGAGATGTCCGCCGTTTCCTTTTGCGAAAGCTTGCCGTGCGCTTGCGAACTTGTGACAGTGAGAGCGTAGCCGACGCGGCAAACGCGCGGCGGGGAGAGACAAACGAATGAGTACAGTCCAGGTTGCGGTCTTCCTGATCATCACTGCGCTGATCGCTTTTGCCACCTATATGCATTGCCGCGGAAAGCGCGGTTCGGGGCCGCAGGACGAGCGCGACTACTTCCTCGCGAACGGTGGCCTGGCCTGGTATTTCGTTGCCGGCTCAATCACGTTGACCAACCTGTCGACCGATCAGTTGATCGGAATGAACGGCAACCAAATGGCGCTGCTCGCATGGTGGGAATTCGCGGCAGTGGCCGGGTTGTTCATCCTCGCCTTCG
>CAZJZO010000141.1:0-8704 GCA_964550495.1 uncultured Porphyrobacter sp.
TACTTCGCCGTCACGATCTGGCAGCACTCGACGGTGTGGAAGGGCTGGGGGCGTGTAAACTCGTATCCGACACCGAGTAGACCGAAGAGGGCGACCTTCTCGCCTTCCTCACCGCTGACCTGCCGGATGATGATGCGTCAGCACCGACCCCTGAGTGGGCAGCACTCTGGTCATTCCGATCTGTGACCAGAGCCGCTTGGCATTGGCCGTGATGGTCATCACCGTTTCCGAGAACGCTTTGAACATCAGGCCATAGACCGCCCTTTTTTCCAGAAGATGATCTATGCAATTTCCGCCGACAAGGTGAAGACGATGTGGAAGTACGGCACGAGCAGATTGCTCTCGACGCATATAGCGATCCAGTCGCGCGCAGCGCGTCCCTTACACTTCGGGCAATACCGGTTCTTGCAACTTTTGCTGGCCATGCGAAGATGAGTGCAGATGGAGCAGCCTGCCTCATGCGCACCAAGCACTTCGGTCCGGTAAGTGATAGGACCCATTCGTCATACATGTGCCCGCATTCCAAAATGCCAAGAATGGTAATCCGTCTCAGACACTGGCCACAGCTTCGAATGCCGAAGTACGGCTATGTTCTTGAACCGATTTTGAGCCTTGCTGTTCGGTTCTCAGTGTTCA
Source organism: uncultured Porphyrobacter sp. (assembly GCA_964550495.1). Lineage (GTDB taxonomy): Bacteria > Pseudomonadota > Alphaproteobacteria > Sphingomonadales > Sphingomonadaceae > Erythrobacter. The sequence goes on from CAZJZO010000141.1 coordinate 637, forward strand.
TTTTCTATGCCGAAGTATAGAAGGAACCTATCGATTGCCCTCGCGATTTCTTCCTGTGGTTTTGCAGGTTCAGGCATGCGGTAGATGTGCTGACGTATCCCGATATAGACGATCCCTCCATGAAGGTTCCAAACGTCTTCCATCTTTGGAGATTTGTCAGCACTCGCCACGGCTTCGGTTTCTGCCAAGAGCGGCAGAAGGATGACGTTTCCCAAGTGTTCGAGATAGCGTTGGTTGAGGGACGCTCCGGCTAGTCCTGAAAACATAAATATGCGCATCCACTCGCGTTCAAAGATCAACGAGCTGTATTCGCTATAGAAGGCAATCAGTCGCTCACGCAGGGGGACGCTGCGATCTGTCAAGCGTTCCGGCCAATCCGGTGCGAGACGCCCGATATAAACCTTCTCGTAAACGGCTTCGATCAGCTCTTCTTTCGTCGCAAAGTAGTTGAAAATGAGGGACTGGGTCACACCAAGGCGACGGGCCAATTCTCGCGTGTTTCCCTCGAGACCAACCTCGGCAAAGAAACGTACGGCTTCATCGACAATTTGCTGACGGCGCTCTGCCGGCGGCAAGCGCTTTCGCGCGGCACCATCTTCGCCGTCTAGGGCGGGGCTATCGGTTTGTCCGTCCATCATGCGCTCTCAGCTGATTGGTAGTGTCAGAATTTTTCTCTTGCAACGACTCACATTTAAAGATCATCTGCTCAATAATATTGATCAAGCGCTTAATAAGGTGCAGATCAAAAAAGAGGGGAGGACGCCATGAAGGCATCAGCGGGAGGCTATGCCCGGGCTGAAAGCGTGGGTCATGCGCTTGAATTGCTTGCCGCATCGGATGGACAGGGACGAGTCTTGGCCGGTGGTCAAAGCCTGATCGCTGCGATGAACATGCGACTTTCTGTCGGGGACTTGCTGGTCGATATCTCGAAGATCAGTGACTTGTCTGGCGTCGCAGTTGAGGGTGAAACGCTTCGGATCGGCGCGCTGACCCGTCACGCGCAGATCGGTGCTGATCCACTTGTGAAGACCCATGCTCCACTTTTGACGGACGCGGTTGCCCATATTGCCCACGCGGCCATCCGCAATCGCGGGACAATCGGTGGAGCACTGGCGCATGCTGATCCTGCGGCGGAATTCCCAGCCTGCGCATTGGCGCTTGGCGCGACGATGCATGTTGAAGGGCCAGATGAGTCGCGAAGCATCGCTGCCGAAGACTTTTTCGAAGAGGTTTTCACCACCGCGCTGAACGATGGTGACATCCTCACCGCGATCACGGTACCGGTTGTTGAAGCAGGCGAAGTGCAGATCATCGAAGAAGTCGCGCGCCGTTCGGGCGATTACGCACTGGTTGGCTTGTGCCTCGTCAAGCGCGCCGCGGGTCACCGCATCGCGCTGTTCTCGGTCGGGCCCAAACCCATTCTTGCCACGGGCGCGATGGCCGCGCTTGATGCGGGCGATCTGGACGCGGCTGTAAATGCACTGTCCGCAGAGACTGACCCACCCTCTGACACACAAGCCAGTGCCGCCTATCGTCGCCATTTGGCTGGTGTCCTGTTGCGCCGCGCAGTTGCCCGCCTGAAAGGAGATGTCGCATGACCGACCTGTTCCGCGACAAGGTAGACGTGTCCATGATGGTCAATGCCGAACCGGTCGAGGCCCGCGTGCCGGCCGGGCAACACATGATCGACTTTTTGCGCCTCGAGCTTGGGCTGACCGGTGCTCATGCAAGCTGCGAACACGGTGTCTGTGGTGCATGCACCATCCGCGTTGATGGAGATGCAGTGCGCGGCTGCCTGATGCTTGCCGCGCAGGCGGACGGGGCTGAGGTCTGGACCGTGGAAGGCCTGACTAACACCAGCGCCATCAGCGACCTGCAAGACGCATTTGTGGAGCGCAACGCCTTGCAATGCGGGTTCTGTACGCCCGGTATGCTGGTCGCCGCAGACGAGTTGCTGTCCCGGGGCGGTGTGCCAAGCCGCGCGGAAATCCGGGAGCATCTCTCTGGCAATTACTGCCGCTGCACAGGTTACGAGGCGATCATTGATGCCGTCGAAAGTGTTGCGAAAGGCCGCGCTGGAAAGGGAACAGCATGACGATCCCATTCAATAATCCCGACCGTCCGAACTCCTATATCGGCAAGACTGTCCCACGCCCCAACGCGACCAAACTGGTTCAGGGCAGGGGCCGCTATGTCGATGACATCGTGTTGCCGCGCATGTTGCATGTGGCGTTTTCCCGGTCACCTCTGGCGCATGCGAAGATCGGCAATATTGATCTGGACGAAGCCAAGGCTGTCAAAGGCGTCGTGCGGATTTTCACCGGTGCCGATTTGGCCGAAGTCTGTACGCCTTGGGTCGCGGTTTTGGTCCACCTCAAAGGTCTGAAATCTCCGCCGGAACATCCGTTGGCTGTGGACCGGGCCTGCTGGGTTGGTGAGCCGGTGGTAGCCGTTGTGGCAAACACACGCGCTGCGGCTGAAGAAGCGGCGTCGCTGGTGGTTGTCGATTACGAAGAACTGCCCGCAGTCACCGATACGATGACGGCGCTCGACAAGGACACGCCGATCATTCACCCCGAGATGGGGGACAACCTCGCTTTTCGCCGCCTGCATGAGGAGGGGGACGTCGACGCCGCCTTCACAACCGCGCACAAGGTGGTTTCCGCCAGCTTTCGAACCGCACGCCATACCGGTGTCACGCTTGAACCGCGGTCGATCCTTGTCGATTGGAACCCGGCAGAAGGTCAGATGACGGCGTATCATGCGACCCAGGCGCCGCATATGATGCAGACCGTCTTTGCCAAACATCTCGACATTCCAGAAAGCCGCGTGCGGGTCATCTGCGGCGACGTGGGTGGATCGTATGGCATCAAAGTTCATGTCTATCCCGACGAGGTGGCGACCGCTGCCATCGCCAAGGTGATGGGTCGTCCGATCAAGTTCATCGCGGATCGTCTTGAAAGCTTCAGCACTGACATTCACGCCCGCGACCACGAGATCAAAGCCAAGATCGCGGTGGATGCCGATGGCAAGATCCTGGCGATTGACGTCGATGATTGGACCGGAATCGGGCCCTACTCGGTCTATCCGCGCACCTCGGCCATTGAGGGCAACCAGGTCGTAAACCTGTGTGGTGGGCCGTATGATTTCGCCAATTACCGAGCGCAGACCACGGTTGTCTTTCAGAACAAGACGCCAACCTGCCAGTACCGCGCAGTAGGTCATCCCATCGCTGTGGCGATCACCGAAGGCCTTGTGGATATGGCAGCGGCGGCGATCGGCATGGACCCGGTCGAAATTCGGCGGCGCAATATGTATCCCGACGATGCATATCCGGTGACATCACCCGCCAAGATGAAGTTCGAAGGCCTGTCGCATCATGCGTCGATGGACAAGCTGATGGAGATGATGGACTACGACGCGCTACGGGCTGATCAGGCTGAAGCGCGAAAGCAAGGCAAATATCGTGGTATCGGCATTGCGTCGTTCATCGAACTCACCAACCCGTCGCCTTTCATGTATGGCATCGGCGGTGCGCGCATCTCGGCGCAAGACGGCTGTACAGTACGCATGGACCCGGACGGATCTGTCGTGGCGCTGTCGGGTGTGACCGAACAGGGGCAGGGGACCGAAGCGATGCTGAGCCAGGTTGTGGCGGAAGGCGTCGGCGTCCTGCCATCGCAGGTTCGTGTCATCACTGGCGACACACAGGTCACGCCGTATGGCGGCGGCACCTGGGCTTCGCGTGGTGCGGGCATTGGTGGAGAGGCGGCGTTGCAAGCGGCACAGGCTTTGCGCGGCTCGATCCTTGAGGTGGCAGCAGCCATGCTGCAGGCCGATGCCGGCCAGCTTGATATTCGCGACGGACAGGTTGTTGATGCAGAAACCGGCGAAGAGCGCATGCCGCTCGAGGAACTGGGGCGGATCGTTTATTTCCGGGGCGACACGCTGCCCAAGGACTTGCCGCGCGAACTCGTCCAGACCCGGCATTTCATCACGATGGAATACCCGTTCGCCTTCACCAATGGCGTTCAGGCCTCGTACCTCGAAGTGGACACCGACACAGGCGTTGTGACCCTGCTCAAGCACTGGTGCGTCGAAGATTGCGGTCGCGTGATCAACCCACAACTGGTCGACGAACAGATCCGGGGCGGCATCGTTCAGGGCCTCGGCGGCGCGCTTTACGAGGAAATCCATTATGATGAGGACGGCCAACTGCTGAATGGCTCCATGGCGGACTACCTTGTGCCGATGGCTGCCGAAATGCCGGACATGGTGGTGGGCCACGTGGAAACACCGACGGAGGAAAGCGAACTTGGCGCAAAAGGCGCAGGTGAGGCCGGAACGGCGGGCGCACCAGCCGCAGTCATGAACGCCATCAACGATGCCCTGCGCCCGCTTGGGGCGCAGGTGACCGAAATGCCTTTCACACCCGAACGCATTCTACGGGCGTTCGGCAAACTGCAAGACTGAACCAAAAGGGCGCCTGGGAGCGCGCCCACCACAGGGAGGACAACCATGAAACTCACGGCACTTACAACAATCGGTGCGATGCTCATCAGCAGTGCGGCATTTGCCCAGCAAAGCCTCACGGTCAATATCGGCTCATCACATCCAGAGGCCAACATCTGGGTCTATGCGATGAAGAACACCTTCCAGCCCGAAGTGAACCGCATCCTTGCCGAGAATGGCAACGAATATCAGGTCAACTGGGTCGAGAACTATGCAGGCACGCTCTACAAGTTCACCGACACCCGCGAGGCGGTGATGGACGGCATTGTCGATGTCGGCATGGTCGGCACGGTCTGGGAAGGGGCGAACATGCCACTTCAGAACGTGACCTACTTCACGCCGTTCGCTACTGAAGATCACCGCATGATCATCGAGATCTTCGATGACCTTTCAGAAAACCTGCCTGAGCTTAAGAACAGCTGGGCCGAGAACGGTATGGTGCATCTGTCGTCGCTGATCACCGACAGCTATGACATCTACGCGACCTTCCCGGTGTCCTCGATGGCGGACCTTCAGAACCGCAAGCTGAACGCGCCGGGCACCTCGGCAAACTGGCTGCGTGAAACCGGCGCGACCCCGGTCGATGGGGCGTTGACCACCTATTACACCAACATCCAGACCGGTGTGACTGAGGGCACCTTGTCCTTTGCCTCCGGAATCCTGCCCACCCGCGTCTACGAAGTGGCCCCCGAATTGACCAGTGTGGGCATCGGGTCGATGTATTTCGGTGGGATTGCCGCTAACAAGGATTTCTTCGATGGACTGCCCGCGCCAGTGCAGACAGCTTTCCGCGAGGCGGCTCAGGCGACGTCGATTGCACATGGCGATTATGTCGGTGATCTGGCAGCGCGCGCTCTTGATGAGATGCAGGCGGCCGGTCTGACCATTCACCAGCTTCCCGACGAAGAAAAAGCCAAGTGGGTGAATGGCCTGCCGAACATCATCGAGCCGTGGCTGGAACAGACCGGTGATGCGGGCAAAACCGTGCTCAAGGCCTATTTTGCGGCTTTGCGCGAACGCGGTGCGACACCGCTTCGGAATTGGGACGAAGGTCTCTAAAATCGCAATCTGAGCATTGCGCCCGTCCGGACCCAAATGGACCGGGCGGGTGTCTCCTTGGCAGCAGGACGCCCGGCCATGAGCAATGAGGACACACCAGAGCTGGAAGAAGACCGTTTTGTTCCGGCCTTCTCGAACGCGCCATATGGCGCCGTTCTCGGCTCGGTGGCTGCGGCCATGTCAGCGGTGGGTACGGCGAGCATCGGTGCGCTCATGCTGCTCATTGTGGCGGATGTGATTGGGCGGAATTTTCTGGATGCCCCTATCACCGGCGTGTCCGAAATTGCCGCCCGTGCGGTTGTCGCGATTGTCTTTTTGCAGGTGCCAGCCGCGATCCTGCAACTGCGCCTGACCCGCGCCGATTTTCTGGTCCGTCGGTTACAAAAATCCAGCCCGCCTTTCGTGGCATCGCTAGAGGCGTTGTTCTGTCTCGCTGGTGCCATTGTCTTTGCGCTGGTGTTCTGGGCCTCTTGGCCCAAATTTCTGAGCGCATGGCAAACCGCCGAGTTCTTCGGCGTTCAGGGTGTCTGGACGATCCCGACATGGCCTTTCCGTGGCATCACGATCCTCGGCTGTACGGTTGCAGCTCTGGCCGCTCTTTACAGAGCCCGCGAAGAAATTCGCAGCGTAAGGAGCACGGCATGACCACGCTGACCATCGGTTTCATCCTGATCGCTGTGCTCGTCGGTTTGGTGCTCTTGGGGATGCAGATCGCCTACGCCCTCTTTGGTGTGGCGTTTCTGGGGATCTGGATCATCAGGGACAATATCGATCTTGCGTTCAGGATGCTGGAACTCACAGCCTATTCGGGGATCGCGGATTACCTTTTCGCCACCATCCCCCTCTTTGTTTTGATGGGGCTGCTGGTCAGCGTGTCAAATGTCGGGCGCGACACGTTTGAAGTGGCGGAAGAGCTGTTGCGCCGCATGATCTGCGGTCTGGGCGTCGCCACTGTGGCCGCAAACACCATCTTTGCCGCGGTCACCGGCGTGTCCATCGCGTCAGCGGCCGTCTTCACCCGCGTTGCGGTGCCCGAGATGACGCGCCACGGGTACCGCCCTGCTTTTTCTGCGGGCACCGTGGCCGGATCATCCGTACTTGGGATGCTGATCCCGCCCTCGCTTTTGCTGATTGTCTACGGCATTCTGGCTGAAGTTTCGATTGGCGGCATGTTTATCGCTGGAATCATTCCTGGATTGATGTTGGCACTTGGGTTTGTCGCGATGCTGATCGGCATCACAATCGCCTTTCCCAAATTCGTGCTGAACGATCCTGAGGCTGTACGCGAGCGGCGGCTGGACCGTGAGTTTACGCCCATGCCGCTGAAAGAACTGGTGCTCAAACTGGTCCCAATCGTCCTGCTGGTTATCCTCGTTCTCGGCGGCCTCTACACCGGGTTCTTCACCCCGACTGAAGCTGGCGGCATCGGTGCGTTTGGCGCGTTGGTTGTCGCGCTGTCTCGGCGCAGCCTTGACCGGCACAAACTTTGGCAGGTGATGAAGCAAACCGGCGTAATCTCGGTCTCCATCCTGCTGCTGCTTGTGGCCGCGTCCTTCTATTCGCGGATGCTGGCCATCGCCGGGCTGCCGAATGCCATCGCGGGTCTGGTCACCGACTCGGGCTTTGGGCCTCTGGGCTTTTTGTTCTTTTATGCCGTGATCATCTTACTCATGGGGATGATCCTCGACAGCACTTCGATCCTGCTGATCATGGTGCCGATTGCTGCACCGATCGCGCAAGGTCTCGGCCTTGACCTGATGCATTTTGGGATTGTCACTGTGATTGCTGTCGAGATTGGGCTCTTGACGCCACCCTTTGGTATATCCGTCTTCACAGTGCATAACACGCTCAACGATCCCAATGTCTCGGTCGAGCAAATCTTTGCTGCCACCTTGCCATTTATTGCTGTGATGATTGTGGTATTGGTGATCGTGGCCGTTTTTCCAATGACGGTGACCATGTTTCTGTACTGAAGAGACGTCAATGGCAGCGTGGTCTCTCCGAACATTTCAAATCGACCAAGCCAAAATCCACCTGTGCGATACCTTTTGTTCATTGCGTTTGCCTTGGTCAGACCAATGCCTTCCCTGTTGAACCAATCAGCAATCAAGTCTCACAGCTCACATGCGTGACAGTCGCTCTTCGTTATCCACGACTTCCAGGGAACCTTTGCTGCCAGACCAAGCCCACAACACGATGTTGAAATCCGATGATGACGCACACTTCGAAAAACTCTGGATCAGAAGCCCTGCAAACCGATCCGCTATGAGGGCGCGTGCTAAATCCTGTGTCGGGACCGATGATTGCCCTTCGAGCATCTTCATGCGCCATGCAGGGTCGGCAAGCATCGCCTCGGTAGCGCCATGCCGGTCAAGTCCGTCCTGATCGCGGGTATCGAAAATAGGCGCAATATCGGCCTTGTAGGACAACAGGATCGTGGGCTGCAGGCTGCCTACCTGGTTGGCTTCTCTAAGAGCGGTCGCGGGATCCAGCGAGG
>CAZJZO010000142.1:0-8615 GCA_964550495.1 uncultured Porphyrobacter sp.
GCAGGCCTTTGCCGAGCGACAAAGTGTAAAGCACGCGATCGGCGTTTCGAATGCGACCGCCGCGCTGCATATCGGGTGCCTCGCAATGGGAGTCGGCCCCGGTTCTCTGGTCTGGACCAGCCCCAACAGCTTCGTCTCCAGCGCCAATTGCGCAGTCTTCTGCGGCGCAGAGATCGATTTCGTGGATACCGATCCGCTCACGCGAAACATGTCGCTTGAAGCGCTGACAGCCAAACTCGAAGCGGCTGACAGGGCCGGCAAGCTTCCCGATGTCGTGATCCCGGTCGATTTTGCCGGCCTGCCTTGCGACCTCGCCGAAATGCGCGCCTTGGCCGACATTTACGGCTTCCAGATCCTCGAAGACGCCAGCCATGCGACCGGCGCGAGCTACAAGGGCGATCCGATCGGCTCGGCCCATGCGCATGCGACCGTGTTCAGTTTTCACGCGGTCAAGATCGTCACCACTGCCGAGGGCGGGATGATCGTTACCCAGGATGATACGCTGGCCGAAAAACTGCGGCTGTTGCGCTCGCACGGAGTGACCCGCGACGAAGCGCTCATGCAGCGCGCCTCTGAAGGCGGCTGGTATTACGAGATGGTCGATCTTGGCTGGAACTACCGCCTGACCGACCTGCAATCCGCGCTCGGCCTGTCGCAGATGGGCAAGATGGACGAATGGCGCGATGCTCGCGAAGCGCGAGCGGACCGCTACGACGCCTTGTTGGCTGACGGTCCATTCAAACGCCCTGCCCGCTTCAACGACAGGGTGTCCGCGTGGCACCTCTACGCGGTGGAACTGACCGAGGATGCGAAAATGGGCCGCGCCGAGATGTTTGCGGCGATGCGCGCAGCGAATATCGGCGTGAACGTACACTACATCCCGATCCACACCCAGCCGTTTTATGAGCGGCTTGGTTTCACCCGACAGCAATTTCCGAACTCGGTCCGATATTACGACCATGCACTTTCGATACCGCTGTTCCCGGCGATGACAGACGCTCAGCAGGACCGTGTGGTCGAAACCATGCTGAACCTGGCGACCTGACATGGCAGACAATATCGCCATCATCCCGGCACGCGGCGGATCGAAGCGGATCCCGCGCAAGAATATCAAGCCTTTCGCCGGCAAGCCGATGATCGGTTACGCCGTCGAGGCCGCGCTCGCCTGCGAAGCGATTGCACGCGTCGTCGTCAGCACCGACGATGATGAAATCGCGGCTATCGCAGCGGATTTTGGCGCCGAAGTGCCGTTCCGTCGTCCGGAAGAGCTCGCCGACGACGTCACCCCGACTGTCCCGGTGATCCAGCATGCGATCAACGCCTGCCGGACGCGCGGGTTCGAATTCGAGCATGCGTGCTGCATCTATCCCGGCGTGCCGTTCATCCGCACCGGCGACCTTTCAAAAGCACTGGAGTTGCTGATCGAGCATGACGGTGAAGGCTACACCTTCCCGGTGACCGGTTTTCCCTCCCCGATCCAACGGGCTCTGAAGCGAAACGAGACTGGCAGCGTGGCCCCGTTCGATCCGAGCCATGTGAATACCCGCACGCAGGATTTGGAACCGGCATATTTCGATGCAGGCCAATTCTATTGGGGCCGCGCGGACACCTGGCTGACGGGTGCGAATATTCACGCCAATGGCCGCGCGATCGTGCTGCCCGAATGGCGCGTGGTCGATATCGACACGCCCGAAGACTGGGACCGCGCCGAAGCGCTGTACAAGGCATTCTCGGGCGCTCAAAGCGCAGGCGGCTGAGCCATGAGGGTCGCTATCAGGGTCGACGCTTCGGCGCAGATCGGCACCGGGCACGTGAAGCGCTCTTTGTCGCTGGCCGAAGCCTTGCGAGCGCATGGCGGCGAAGTCCGCTTCGTCACTCGCGCCCTGGGCGTAGACAGCGTGGGCCTGATCGCCCGTGCGGGTTTCGAGCAGACCATTTTGCTGCCCCCGCCCGGCAGCGTCTTCACTCCCGATCCGATCATACCGCATTCGGAATGGGCGGAGGTCTCGGTCGAGCGCGACACTGCCGAGACGGTCGAAGCCCTCGCCGAGTTCGCACCCGATTGGGTGGTCCTCGACAGCTACGCCTTCGACGCACGCTGGCACAAAGCGGTGCGCTCCCAACTCGACTGCAAGATCGCGCAGATCGACGATCTTGCCGACCGCAAGCTCGCCTGCGACCTGCTGATCGACCACACCTACGCCCTCGATCATCGCGCCAAATATGGCAGGAAGCTGCCTCGTACCGCTCGCTTGCTGGGTGGGCCGCGATTTGGCTTGCTCGGGCCGGCCTATGCCCGGGCGTCGCGCTATCAGTTCAGCGAGACCGTCCGGTCGATCGGTATTTTCATGGGAGGAGTCGATGCCGGGGGCCATTCCTTCGCCGTCCTCGACGCGCTGGAGGCAATCGCGTTCGAAGGCGAGATCGAAGTCGTCGCCACCTCCGCCAACCCGCATCTTGGCGATCTGCGCGAACGCGTCACAGCGCGCCCCAATGCGAGGCTTTCGCTCGACCTGCCCGACCTCACTGCGTTCTTTGCCCGCCACGATTTGCAGATCGGCGCAGGCGGGGGAGCAAGCTGGGAGCGATGCTGCATCGGCGTGCCGACATTGCTGGTGGTGGTCGCCCCCAACCAGATGTCGGTTGCACCCATGCTCGCCGACGCAGGCGTTGCCGCCTATGCGCCCGATCCCGCCCCAGACCGGATTGCAAGGCAGGTCAAGGTGCTCATTGCCAGCCCCGAGAACCGCGCCAGCCTCGCCGACAATTCGCGCAGGCTGGTCGACGGCCTTGGCTCGACGCGGGTGGCGCTGGGAATGTTGGCCGAGGAAGTGACGGTTCGCCGCGCCGCGCAGGACGATGCGCAGATGATGTTCGACTGGCGCGGCGCCCCCACGACGCGCGCCGTTTCGCTCGACACCGACGAGCTGGTCTGGAGCGAGCATATCGCCTGGCTCAATCGTGTACTCAAGGATCCAACTCGGCCGCTCTTTGTCGGCGAGATCGGTGGCCGGCCGATCGGCGTGATCCGGTTCGATTTCTCGGGAGAGATGCGCGCCCCGGAAAGAGCGGAAGTATCGCTGTATCTCGATCCGGCGCTGCACAGGCTGGGCCTGGGTCAGCACCTCCTGCTCGCGGGCGAGGCCGCCGCCAATCCGGCGATTGTCGATGCCACCGTCCTATCGGACAATCGCGCCTCGCAGCGACTGTTCGAAGCCTGTGGCTACACCCAGACCGGCAAGACGACCTGGCGCAAGCATCGCCAGGCAAGCTCCGACTTGCCCCGGGCCTAGGCTCGCCGCTAAAGCGCCGCGCACCAACGGAGTCACACGCATGCAGATAAACGGTCGCGAAATCGGGCTGTCGGCGCGCCCCTATCTGATCGCGGAGATGAGCGGGAATCACAACCATTCGCTCGACCGCGCGCTGGAGATCGTCAGCGCCGCTGCCGAGAGCGGCGCCGATGCGATCAAGCTGCAGACCTACACGGCCGACACGATCACGCTCGACTGCGACGGGCCGGGCTTTGTGATCGAGGACGAAAAGTCGCTCTGGAACGGGCGACGGCTGCACGAACTCTACCACGAGGCGCACACGCCGTGGGACTGGCACAAACCCATCATCGAGCACGCTACCAGGCTCGGGATCGACTGCTTTTCCTCTCCCTTCGATGCGAGCGCGGTCGATTTCCTCGAAGATCTTGGCGTGCCCGCCTACAAGATCGCCAGTTTCGAGAGCATCGACCTGCCGTTGATCCGCAAGGTCGCCTCGGCCGGCAAGCCGATGATCATCTCGACCGGTATGGCGAGCGTGGTCGAGATCGGCGAAGCGATCCGCGCAGCACAGGAAGCCGGGAACGAGCAAGTCTGCATTCTCAAATGCACCAGCACCTATCCAGCGACGCCCGAGAACACCAACATCCGCACCATCCCCAACATGCGCGACACGTTCGGCGTCGAAGTCGGCCTGTCGGACCACACGATGGGCACCGGTGTGGCGGTCGGCGCGGTGGCGTTGGGCGCGGTGCTGATCGAGAAGCACTTCACCCTGCGCCGCGCCGATGGCGGCGTGGACAGCGCTTTCAGCCTCGAACCCGAAGAGTTCCGGGCGATGCGGGACGAAACCGAACGCGCGTGGCAGGCTCTGGGACAAGTCACTTATGGCGGGACCGAGGCCGAGGAAGGCTCACGCCAGTTCCGCCGCTCGCTCTATGTCGCCGAAGATATGGCTGAGGGTGACACCTTCAACGAAGCAAACCTGCGCTCCGTCCGCCCCGGTTTCGGCCTGCCGCCGCGGCACTACGACGTGCTGATCGGCAAACGCGTCAACCGCGCACTGGCCAAGGGCACCCCCGTCAGCTGGGATCTGATTGCCTGAGTATTGGATGGCTTACAAAGTCCTCATCATCGGCTGCGGAGCGATTGCGGGAGGTTACGACGCCGAGCGTTCGCCCGACGATTGGCCGCTAAGCCATGCGGGAGCGATAGCGCGCGATGACCGGTTCGAGCTGGCGGCGTGCGTCGATCCTGACGAGGCAACGCGCGCGGCGTTTGCCGAACGGTGGAGCGTGCCCCTTGCAACGCCTTCGCTCGAATCGCTGGCGGCCGAACCAGGCGAATTTGACGTCATCGTCATCGCGTCACCGACCGAGTTTCACCTCGACCATCTCGAATGGGCGCGTTTCCTTCAGCCCGAACTTGTGTTCTGCGAAAAGCCCTTGGCAGCCAGTTTCAATCCCGTGCTTGAGATCAGAGGCAGGTTCGAAGATGACGACATCCTGCTTGCGGTCAATCACACGCGCCGCTGGGCACCCGATCTGCGCGAATTGCGGGATGAGGTGATCGATGGCGAATGGGGCGATCTGATCTGCGCGATCGGCAGTTACAGCAAGGGCGCAGTCCATAACGGTTCGCATATGATCGATCTCATGCTCATGATGATCGGCAGTCTCGAAGTGCAAGCGGTTGGCCCCGCGATCCGCGATCATTGGGACCACGACCCCAGCGTCTCGGCGATGCTGATCGGGGGAGAGTGGAGTGCGCCTGTCCATCTGGTTGCCGGGGATTGCCGCGCAGTCACCCAATTCGAACTGGTGATGAGCTACGAACAGGGCGAAATCGCAATCCGCGATGGTGGGATGCGGATCGAAACCCGACGCGTCACCGAAAGCTCGATGTTCCCGGGCTATCGCACTCTCGGAGAACCGGACAGCGTGCCGGGTCGCTATCCCGAAGCCATGCTCTGCGCCTATGACAATATTGCCCATGCGCTTGAACATGATGTTCCGCTCGCCAGCACTGGGGCTACCGCGTTTGAAGCGCATGCAATTTGCGAAGAAATTCGCCGCAAGGCGCTCGAAAATCTAGAGAAAGACCCCGAATGACCGACCAACTCGCCCTCCATGGCGGCACTCCCGTCATCAGCCGCGAACTCGACGCGTTCACGTCGATGGGCCGCGACGAAGAGGAGGCCGCCGCGCGCGTTGTCCGCTCCGGCGTTCTCTCCGCCTATATCGGCGCGCCTGGAGAGCTGTTCATGGGCGGCACCGAGGTGCGCGCCTTCGAAGCCAAGGCGGCGGAGTATTTCGGCGTAAAGCACGCGCTCGGCGTCAACAGCTGGACGAGTGGGTTGGTCGCCGAGGTCGGCGCCATCGGGGTCGAGCCGGGCGACGAGATCATCACTTCGCCGTGGACCATGAGCGCGACCGCGATGGCGATCCTGCACTGGAACGCGATTCCCGTCTTCGCCGATATCGACCGCGAAAGCTTCAATCTCGATCCGCAAAGCGTGCGCGCCAATATCAGCCCGCGCACCAAGGCGATCATGGCGGTCGATATCTTCGGTCAGACCGCCGATGTCGCGGCCTTGCGGACAATTGCCGACGAGTACGGCCTCAAGCTGCTGGGCGATACGGCGCAGGCTCCGGGCGCATTGAGCGGCGGTGCGCACACCGGCACAGGATACGATATCGGCGGCTTCAGCCTGAACTATCACAAGCACATCCATTGCGGCGAAGGCGGCATTCTCGTGACCAACGACGACGCGCTGGCCGAACGGCTCGCGCTGATCCGCAACCATGCCGAAAGCGTCCTCAAGCCGACCAACCGCGAACAGCTGAACAACATGATCGGCTACAATTTCCGGATGGGCGAGATCGAAGCTGCGATAGCGAGTGTCCAACTCGACAAGCTGGCCGAGAGGGTGGCGGATCGTCAGCGCGTAGCGGCGGAGCTGAACGAGGGCCTCGGAGCCCTTGAGGGCCTTTCGACGCCCAAGGTCGCCGACGGCGCGACGCATGTCTATTACGTCTATGGGATGACGCTCGAGACCGAAGCGCTCGGCATTTCGCGCGCCAAGATCGTCGAAGCGCTCCAGGCCGAGGGCGTGCCGGCTGTGATGCCAGGCTACCAGAACATTCATCGCCTGCCGATCTTCACCGAACAGGTCGCTTACGGGACCGGCGGCTTTCCCTGGAGCCTGCGCGACGACCGCAATTTCGCCTATGGCGCAGGCACCTGCCCGGTCGCAGAGGAGCTGCATGATCGCGACTTTCTCGGGCTCAGCATCTGCGTCCACCAATTGCCGAGCGCCGATGTCGCGCAAATCGTCGAAGGGTTCCAGAAGGTCTGGGCCAATCTGGATTCGCTCAGGGACTGACCGTGACGGGATTTCTCGAACTTGTCGGCGAAAAGGTGCGGCTCAAGCCGTTCGGTTCGGGGGACATAACCGAGGAATACATCGGCTGGCTGAACGATCCGAAGGTCACGCGCTACTCCAACCAGCGTTTCCGCAAACACACACGCGAAAGCTGCGAACTGTATCTCGCCAGCTTTGCGGGCACGCATAATCTGTTCGTCAGCGTGCGCGACGAAGCGACGGGCGAAGCGATCGGCACCATGACCGCCTACCGCAATCGCGCGCACGGAACCTGCGACGTCGGGATCATGATCGGCAACCGCGATTATTGGGGCGGAGGGTACGGGCAGGAAGCATGGAACCTGCTGACCGACTGGCTGATCGAAAAGGCACGCGTGCGCAAAGTCACTGCGGGATGCGTCGCCATCAATGGAGGAATGGTAAAGCTGATGGAGCGATCGGGCATGGTTCCCGATGGCGTCCGCAAGGCGCAGGAATTGGTCAACGAAAAGCCTGTCGACATCGTGCATTATGCCAAATTCGCCGATTGATTCTCTGCCAAGGCCGCTGGCCGTCGCAGTGCATGACGCGGGGGCAGCGAACATGATTGCGGCTTGGGTTGCAGCCGCTGAAGCTCCGCCCGAGCACGTGATTGCAGCAGGACCGGCGCAAGCGACCTGGCGCGCGCGATTCGGCGAAGATGTGACGCTCGGCGACGATCCGACCGCGCTCGATGGCATCGCCTGTCTGCTCAGCGGCACCGGCTGGGCGAGCGATCTGGAGCATCGGGCGCGTGTGGCAGCTTCCCCAGCCGGAATTCGTTCGGTCGCGGTGATCGATCACTGGGTGAATTACGCGATGCGCTTCGAACGCGAAGGGCGTGAGCAGCGGCCCGATACCATTTGGGTTGGAGACGATGACGCCGCACGGATCGCTCGCGCCGAGTTTCCCGGGCTTCCGGTCGAATTGCACCCAAATCTCTACCTCACCGAGCAGGCGCGTGCGGCCGGCCCCGTCCCCGACAACGGCGACGCGCTGTTCCTGGTCGAACCTGCGCGCGATGATTGGGGCAAGGACCGTCCGGGCGAATTCCAGGCGCTCGATTACCTGGTTGAACGGCGGGAGGCCGCTGGCATCCCCGCGGACGTCGAGATCCGCGTCCGCCCCCACCCCTCGGACCCGCCCGGCAAGTTCGACGCCTGGATCGAAGCTCACCCTGGCACCGCGCTCGATACCTCGTCCGACATGGGCGAAGCGCTCTCTGGTGCACGTTGGGTCGTAGGCATGAATTCCGCCGGGCTGGTCATCGCGCTTGAAGCAGGACGCACCGTCATCAGCGCGCTGCCGCCTCACGCCCCGGCCTGTGTCCTGCCACATGCCGCCATTGCAAGGCTCTGCGAACTCTAGCCTTTCGTAGCAGCATCGGCCAAAGCCCGTGCAAGGAAACGGGGGCGCATGCTTTTTTCGACCGGCACATTCTGGCTGTTCTTCCCGGTAGTGCTCGCGCTGCTGGCAGCGAACCGGCTGAGCCTGCGCTCGGTCGCTGTCCAGAATGCCGTTCTGCTCGGCGCCAGCTACACCTTCTACGGCTGGTGGGACTGGCGCTTTCTCGGGCTGATTATTGTCTCCACGCTGATCGACTACATCGCCGCTCTTCAGATGGACCGCAGCGGCGACAGCCCCGCGCGCAAGCGCTGGCTGCACCTGTCGGTGTTCGCCAACCTCACTATCCTCGGCTTCTTCAAATACTTCAATTTTTTCGCCGGCGAGCTGAAGGCTGGCCTTACTGCCGCAGGCGTGAGTGCGGACTGGTCGACGCTCGACATCATCCTGCCGGTCGGCATTTCGTTCTACACTCTGCAGACGCTGAGCTATTCGATCGACGTCTACTACAAGCGCACAAGGCCCGAGCCGAACCTGCTGCGCTATGCCGTCTATGTTGCGTTCTTTCCGCAGTTGGTCGCCGGACCGATCGAGCG
>CAZJZO010000143.1:0-8570 GCA_964550495.1 uncultured Porphyrobacter sp.
CTCGGCACCCTGCTTCCGCTCATCCTCGTCGTCCTCGCCATAATCGAGGCGCCGTTGTTCCTGCGCTGGTACAGCGACGGGAAAATGACCGCTGGCGCGGCCTATGCGGCCGGTGCCGTGTCGCTCGCTTTGCCCTTCGTCGCTTACGTCGTGCTGACTTTTGTCGCGCCCGAACTGGGCGAGACGCCGGTTCTGTGACATAACCGGTTGCGGGATCGTCTTGAACACTTGGACGGGAAGGGAAATCGCCATGTCGGCACCGCTCTGGATCGGGGTTTTTGGCACAATCATCATCCTTGGCTTCCTGCTTAACGGCGTGCGCCTGATGCGCGGGCCAAGCGGCCATGCGGCCAATGCCGGAATGCTGCATGTGGGGATGGCCGTTGCCTCCCTGCCGATCCTGTGGGGTCTGATAGCCGTATCGGCGATGACCTGATGCCGAAGATCGGAAGGATAGGAGCCGCCGTTGCGCTGGCATTGCTGCTTTCGGCCTGCGCCAGCCAGATCGATGCGGGCGTCGCGCAAGGCGAGCAAGTGCCCGGTTTCTGGTGGGGCCTGTGGCACGGATTCATCTTCCCGTGGAGCTGGATCGGCTCGCTCTTCAACCCGGAGATCGCGGTCTACGCCGTCCCCAACACCGGGGGATGGTACGATTTCGGCTTCTTCCTCGGCATTACCGTGCTGGGCGGCGGCAGCTTCTTCGGATCGAAAAAACGCCGCGACTGACCGCAAGCGGTCCTATTTGCGCCCAAGCTGCTGCTGCAGTTCGGCGCGCTGCTGCTCCAGAGCGCGGGTTTCCGCCGCGCAGCGTGCGGCATGCATTGCAAACCGCGCAATCAGCTCTTGTTCGTAATCGCGATTGTTGAAGAGCGTGTCGATCTTCTTGAGGATTTCCGCGCGGTCCTTGGCGTTCTTGCCGATGCCTTTCTCCCGCATCTCGGCTTCGAGATAGTTCTCCTTGCCCTGCAACGCCGCCCCGAGCCGGTTGCGCTGCGCGAGGTTCGTGTTGGGGTTGCGGATCGCATGGACCATGCCTTGCATGTTCATGCCGAGCGCTTTCATTCCGCCCAGCACTTGCGACTGCCCCCAATCCGGCACGCCCTTGCTGCCGCGCATCTTGCTCATCCCCTCGACGGCCCAGCCCATCAGGGACGTGACACGGTCGAGCATGTCTTCGGCCGTGTCGGCGCTGGGCAGGTCGGCGGTTTCATCGTTGGCGACGCCGAGATTGCCCTGACTGTCGACCGTGGCGACGGTGTGATCCTGCGCAAGATCCTGAGCAGCAGCCCAGATCCTGTCGTTGATCGCCTTCAACTGCGAGGCGGCGCGGCCGCCATCATCTTCGAGCATCTTGAGCTTTTGCCCGGCCACGATCGCTTCTTCCCACTTAGCCATTTCGGCCTTGGCGGATTCCTCTTCTCGCTTGCATTTCTGCTTTTGCTTCTTGATCCGGTCCTCGAGCCGATCGAGCGCCTGACCGGCAGCCTTCCTCTCCGCCTTGTTGGCGGTCCGCACCGCATCGGCAGCGGATGAGCGCGCCTTGTCGAGATCGTCTTGCGCCGTCGCCACCGCATCGGCCTGCCCGCCGCAGATCTTGATCTGGTCCTTGACCTTCTGGTGTGCCGTCTTTGCCGCATCCGCAGTGGACTGGGCCTTGGCTTTCGCATCAGCCGCGTCTTGCTTGGCTTTGTCTGCCGCGGCCTTGCGCTGGTCGCGGCTTTGGCTCACCGCAGTGTGCTCGCGGAGCGCGTCGAAGTGCTCCTGCTGGAACCGATCGACCTGTTCCTGCGCGCGTTGGTAGCGGCCCGTCCCGGTTCCGTCCTCCTTTTGCACCGCATCGCGATAGCGCACGGCCACAACCACGGCCCGAGCCGTGTCGTCGACCGCTTTCAGCGCCTTGCGATTGTCCTTCTCGAAGTCCTTGAGCGCCTTTTCGGCTGCCTTTGCCGCCCCGGCTGCGTTGCGCGAATCCTGCCTGGCGATGTCGGCGGCGCGCTGAGCCGCCGCCGCTTCGGCCTTCAAGCGGGCCAGCTTGCGTTCGCAATCGGACTTCGCACGTTGAGCGTTCGCCAGCCGTTCCTGCGCGGCCTCGCCGCGTGCCTCGGCCTGGCGCAATCCTGCGCGGGCTTTCTCAAGCTCCTTCTTGTCGCCGCTCTTGAGCACGCGGACATTCTCGTCGCTCACAGGTTCGACCAGCCGCACCGCGACCGGCTGACGCGGCACCATCCCGGCATAGGGGTTCACGTCGTCGAAGTTCTGGGGAGCGGGAGCGGCTGGATCCTGGACGGTGATCTTGAGCACCACGTCCTGGCCCTGTTCGTTGCAGCCGGCAAACACGTACCAGCCGCAGGTTATGCAACGCGAAGTCACCCGGCCATAATGGATGCCCGGCTCGGTGTACTGAAAATCAAGCTTCGCGTTGATCGACTTGCTCTGACCGGGGCCGAGCCCATGCACAATCAGCGGTCCATCGGCGCTCA
Source organism: uncultured Porphyrobacter sp. (assembly GCA_964550495.1). Classification (GTDB taxonomy): domain Bacteria; phylum Pseudomonadota; class Alphaproteobacteria; order Sphingomonadales; family Sphingomonadaceae; genus Erythrobacter. The sequence continues at coordinate 2,481 of CAZJZO010000143.1, forward strand.
ACCAGGGCATGTTGTCGAGCTGGAATTCGAAATCCTGCGGCTTCTCGCAGTTGAGGTTCTGCGCGGTCAGGATCAGGTCGTACTGTTCGCCCGCCTGTTTCGTACCCAGGTCGCGCACTGGAATCACATCTTGGGTCATGGCTGCGCTGCCGAGGAGCGCAGCAACCAGACCCGTTACACGAACGGCCCCCATATTCCCTCTCCCCGGGGCACAATTAGCAGAGTTGCGGGGTATTCAGAAATGGGCCGCAACCTTCGGTCACTCGAGTTGTGACAATTCTCCGCCCGATCAGGGGTTTCGTTCCCATTCGGCAAGGGCCGATTGACGCACCAGCGCCGGCGCAATGGAGGCCGCTCTATTACTGGGTAGGAAGGCGATCCGGCGATTCGTTCACATCAAGTGATCCAGCGGCTGATCTCGTCGATCACCCATTCTCCGTCCGTCCAGATCAGGCGCAAGGTGCCGCCGGTCCATCCGGCCGACCATTCGACAAAGCCGCGCGTGCGATCGGCGTTCCATACGCCCTTGGGCAACTCGACAGTGCGGAAATCGGGCGATCGACGCTGCAGCTCTTTGACCTGTTCCGGGCTGTAGACGAGGACCGGCTGGCCAGCATCGACGCAGGCAAAGTCGGCTGGATCGCCGCGCAGGAACAGCGGGGCCATGATCGGATCTTCCTTCCGCTGCCACTTGCCAAACTCTAGCGCATCGCCGCTGCGGCCAATCGGTTCGATGATCGCCTGGCTGTCGACCCGGAAGATGCGCGACAGCATCGCGGCGGTTGCCAGCGTTTGCCGCGTCGGCACACGCGGGCATTGCTCGCTATTGCCGCTTCCCAGGATGAACGGGCGCGCATCGCCTTCCCGGTCGAGCAACAAGTGCGCCTCGGCCAGATCGCTGAGCCCGTCGCTGTCGCTATCGGCAGTCAGCCGCTCGAGTGGAATCTCGAGCACCAATCCGGTTTCCTCGCGCCGGGTTGCCAGTCCGACGGGTGGATAGGTGATGCTGGCGGTGTCGAGTTCGAACACCGCAACCTCGATCGTAAGCCGGTCCTCTCCAATCATCGGCAGGCCGGATTGCGGCGCAACGATATAGGGCCAGTATTGCGCCAGACCCGTAAACAGCGGTGTCTTCCAGCTTCGTCCGCTGTTTTCTGAAAGGTGCACCCAATAGCCACCCTGGCTGATTTCGCCCGACGGGTTGTAATAGGGCGAAACACTGACGACCGCCGCGCGCTCGCCATCTTGCTCCCAGCGAACGGGCCAAAAGCCCGGCGACAGCTCCGCCCAGCCCTCGGGCCATCGGGTTTCCTCCTCGTCGCCATTGCCCGCAGCCGCTTCCGGCGAATAGGGCGCGACCCCTTCCGGCAAGGGGCGCTCGGCAAAAGACGGATGAATCGGATCGATCGACTCGCGCCTGAAACTGCGCGGCTCGGGGCGGCCGGTCTGTTCGAGTTTTGCGTCTACCAGACGGGCGTACTCTGCCTGCAGCGTGGCGAATTCGGGCAGGGCATTGGACTCGATCGCAGCCATGGCGGAATCGTGATCTTCGCGATTGTAGCTCGACTCGTGATCGAGCAAGCGCGAGGCGACGTATTTGCTCAGATTGGCGCAAATGTCGCCAAATCGGGCCTCGGCGAAGAGGCGGCATTGCAACTCCGCGCCAGCGCCCAGTCCACCACCTGTGCTCGACAGGAAGCTGTTCCCAAAAAAGGTCTCTGCAAGCGGATAGGGATCTTCCGAAGGCGTATCGAGCATGTGACCGAGCATGAGCGCCCAGGTCTCGGGGTCGCGCTGCTGCGCGCATTCCTTCTTCTCGGTCGGGCTCGCGTTTATTGCACAATCGAGCCAAGCGCGCTGTTTCTCTAGCGCGCCGCCTTGCTGAAGCATGGCGCGGGCGGCCTCTTCACGCCCGGCAAGGAAATAGGCGGTGGCGACGGATCCGCGCAAAGTGCTGGTATCCTCTTCTGCCGAAACGAGGGCCGGCAGGCCGTCGACCGTGGCGAAGAAATCGCGTTCGTCGGGCTCGAGGATGCGCGAAACCGTCGACTCAGGCTGGCTCTCGATGAATGCGACAGCCTGCGTGGTGAAACCAGCAGACAACAGGTTCGTCAGGTGGCGGCGATAGAGCACCGTGGCAACGGCTTCGCGATCTTCGGGAGCCACCCGCGCCAGAGCCTCATCGCGGACCAGCCACGCGGCGATCGGCAGCTTCCCGGCCAATTCGATCCGGCCATAGTCCTCCATATGGATTATGGCACCGAGCGCGAATTCGGGATGCTCGGACACGAACCCGTTCATGCTCTTGGGGCACCGATTGGCTCGGGCGGCGCGCCAGACGACGTCGGGTCGATCCTCGCGTCCCTCGATCAGTCGCAACGGGATATCGGTCGCGCAATTCTCCTGGCCATCGAATGCTATCGCAGCCACTTCGATCACAATTGGGGCGTCGCCATATTGCTGCGCGAAGGCGATCATCTCCTCTCGCCAGCGATCGCGTTCGGGCACGAGTCCCTCACCGAAAATGAATTCGAAGAATTCGGCCTCAACCCACAGTCGGATGAGCGTGGCCAGCTGTTCCTGCGAAAGGTCGGTCTGGGCGAGGAGTGCGCTCGCCGCAGAATCGACCGACGGTTCCTTCGCAAGCGCATCGCGAACGGCGAGGTCGAAGGCTTCCAACCGCGGCATCCAGCGTATGCCATATGGCGGCGAGGATTTCAGGTAGTCCTCGACGATGGTTGCATCGAAGACATAGACCGGTTCGGGAGCGCCGGCGTCCTCTGCAGCATCTAGAACAGCCTCCGCTGCATCAGCGACCGCTTCAGCAGACATATCGAGCAAATCTTCAGCGGCGGCATCTTCTGCTCCAGCTGCCTCGGCTTCAGCCGCTTCCCGCTCGCGTTCCCGTTGCCGCGCTTCGCGGATCGCCGCCTTGCGCTCGAGCGACTGGACCAAAAGCCGATTGAGCTCGGCGGTGTCAGGATTGGTCTCTTGCGCGTGAAGCTGAGTTGCAGGGAGCGCCAGGCAAAACGCCAGCGCAAGGCTGGCAAAGCGGATGTTCATCGAGATACCTCAGCAGATTAGGGCCCGAAAGCAACACGCTAGATGCGCGCCGCAATAATGCAAGTTGCCTGCTGAGGTCAGGCGGTCAGAGCAATCTCATCGTCATCCAGCGCAATCGCATTGACCCGATTCCGTCCGGATCTTTTGGCGTGATAGAGCGCCGCATCCGCCGTATTGATCAGCTGCTCGCGACAGATCGCGGTGTGGAGCGGAGCGAGCGAAATCCCGATCGATGTCGTAACCACCGAGCGTCCGGAGGGGCCGACCGGTATCAGCAGTGTCGAGATTGTCTGGCGCAACTCCTCGGCCACGCGCCCTGCATCGCCCGGTGTTTCCTCGCATATGGCGGCGACGAACTCCTCCCCGCCATAGCGCGCCGCCAGACCTCCCGCATGCTCGAGCCGCTGTCCCAACTCGCGCCCGACAAGCCGCAGGCATTCATCGCCCGCCTGATGCCCATGCGTGTCGTTGAAGGCCTTGAAGTGATCGAGATCGATCATCAGCACCGCGATACGACAAGCCGCACCGCTCCCACATGTCTCCGCACTCGAGATGCGTTCAACCATCGAATCGAACTCGCGCTCGAAACAACGGCGATTGGCGAGGCCGGTTAGCGGGTCGCGGTCGGAAAGCGCCTGCAAGCGTTCGTTCGCTTCCAGCAGTTCTTCCGAGGTGATCCGGGCGCGCAGGTTGAGCAAGAAATTGCTCTGCCGGAGGTGTTCGAACCGGTGCGCAACCGGCAGGGTCGCGGTCGCGATGATCATGAGCAGGATCAGGAAGTCGAGATTGTGCGCCGGGTCGCCCGGCCCGCTCCAGACATTCACCGCAAACGCGGCGGTGATGTAAGCGAAGTCGAACAGTACGAGGCCGCGCAGGGTGAAGGGGAGGATGATGTTGGCAAAGCCCATCAGCAGCGCCGCCGCAGCGAGATAGCGCGCGGCGTTTTCCGGGGGCATATGCAAGGCGAGGTGTACGATCACAACGGCGAAGGCGATCGGCGAGGCGCCGACACAGAATGCCGCGACCGAGTGCCATTTGCGTGCGCCCGCGAACAGTCCCAGCATCGTCAGCGGGGCGACGGCGAGGACGCGCAGCACCGCACCTTCCTTTACCATCCCCGGCGCGACCACCATGTCGACCAGGATCGTCGCAAGGCACACCAGCAGGCCGAGCAGGAACAGGAAGTGCTCATCGCGCGACAGGCGCGCGACAACTTCGCTGTCGTAGAGTTCACGGATGGGTGCTGGCCAGTGCCCGACCGGCTCCGACTGTTCGATCAACCGATCGATCCGCTCGGGTTCGATTGCCGGATCGCCGCCCGACGCCCGGTCGCTTACAGGTTCCACAGGCGTCGCATCGCGCGCCGAAATTGTCTCAATTGCCCCCATTGCAAACCGGCTTAGCGCGACGTGCTTAAAGACCCGTTAGCTGCGCCTGTTCGCCATCCTCGCTTTGCCAAATCCGCAAAAGTCGGCCACACTTGCGCGGCGCTCACGTTAATCCGTTGAGCGCGCTGCAAGAGGGTTCCGAGCCGCCTCCGTTCGACTCGGAAAAAGCACGGTTTATCCCCGCGTAAATCTACCCCCTTGCCTTCGAATCCGGGCTCTGATTCCCTATATGGGTCAGCCAACCCGAGAAGAGGAAAGCACAACATGTCGTTGCTCGAAGCCCGCAATACCTACAAGCCGTTCGAATATCCGTGGGCATACGAGTTCTGGAAACGCCAGCAGCAGATCCACTGGATGCCCGAGGAAGTGCCGCTGGGTGAGGATTGCCGCGACTGGGCGCAGAATCTCACCGAGCATGAGCGCAATCTGCTCACCCAGATTTTCCGATTCTTCACTCAGGCCGATGTCGAAGTGCAGGATTGCTACCACGACAAATATGGCCGCGTGTTCAAGCCGACCGAGATCAAGATGATGCTCGCCGCCTTTTCCAACATGGAGACGGTGCATATCGCCGCTTACTCGCACCTGCTCGACACGATCGGCATGCCCGAAAGCGAATACAGCGCCTTCCTCGAATATGAGGAGATGGCCGACAAGCACAATTACATGCACCAGTTCACCGTCGACACCGACGAGGATATCGCGCGCACGCTCGCCATGTTCGGCGGCTTCACCGAAGGGCTGCAGCTGTTCGCCAGCTTCGCGATGCTGATGAACTTCCCGCGCTTCAACAAGATGAAGGGCATGGGCCAGATCGTCAGCTGGTCGGTCCGCGACGAGACGCTCCACTGCGAAGGCATCATCAAGATGTTCCACACCTTCTGCGAAGAGCGCGACTGCCTGACCAAGTCGGTGAAGGAAGACATCATCGACATTTGCCAGAAGACCGTGCGGCTCGAAGACGCCTTCATCGATCTCGCCTTCGAGATGGGTCCGGTGAACGGGATGACGGCGAAGGATATCAAGAAATACATCCGCTACATCGCCGATTGGCGCCTGGGCCAGCTGGGCCTGCAGCCGATCTACATGGTCGACGAGCACCCGCTGCCGTGGCTGTCACCGCTGCTGAACGGCGTCGAGCACGCCAACTTCTTCGAAACCCGCGCGACCGAGTATTCGAAAGGCGCAACCAAGGGCAACTGGAACGAAGTGTGGTCGAGCTTCGACAAGCGCCAGAAGGCGAAAGCCGTCAACGAAGACGGTGCTGGCGATGAAGGGCCGGATATGTTCGGAGCTGTAGAAGCGGCCGAGTGAGCAGGTCACCTTAATCTGAATCGTTGTTTGGGCTTCGAGTTCTAGCTGCTTTCACTTTCATCTTTCGATTTGAATTGGGAGCTAACGATTGCAATTGCTGCAGCTCCGACTTGGATCACAGTGGCTCCAATCACTGCCATTAGGACCTCTTCAGTCACCAATCGGTCGGAGCTACCCATTGTCTTGCTTGCGATGAAGTAGCTATCAGCCAGAAATACTGCGCCTATAGAAACCCACGTAGAAATGACCGATAGTCGAAGAAGGGACAGAATTTCGGCAGCAACAGTTTCTTTTTTAGGCTGAGGCGTGTTTTTCTTGGTTGGAG
>CAZJZO010000144.1:0-8562 GCA_964550495.1 uncultured Porphyrobacter sp.
GGCGCTGTTATGGTGAGATGTGATGCTCAAACGCCGATCTCGCACCCCACGATTCAGGCGGCGGCGCACAGGTGGGCGCATGCTCACCTGGTGGGTCTTCTGGCGTGTACCCGTGTTGCTGGGGATCGTGATGGCCGTCTGGTGGTTCGGCTTGCGCCCGCATATGGATGAACAAGGCTGGGTCCGGGTTTCTCAGGACTTTGCATTGTGCAACGCGGGTGGCAGTGCTGCAGAGGGTTGCGTTGTCGATGGCGATACCCTGATCATTGGCTTCGGCAGGGATCGCAGACGCATCCGCCTGACAGGGTTCGACGCACCCGAATTGGACGGCGCCTGCGCGGCCGAGCGCGGAGCGGCGATTGCAGCGCGCGACGCCCTCCACGACTGGTTGGGACAAGGCCCGTTCGAATGGGATGGTGCCGATCAGCCAGCTCGAGATCAATATGGTCGCGAATTGCGAGCGGTGCGCAGGATCCGCGAGGATGGATCAACGGAATACCTTGCCGATACGCTGATGGAGCGTGAACTGGTCAGCGCGAGCGGATGGGGCACATCGCCGCGAAACTGGTGCGCGACGTAGTCGAAGTGGGAGAAGCTGTTCACTCGCCTCCGCGCTTGTTACCACGCGGGATGATCAAGACTCACTTTCCTACCGCCGTGCTCGCTTCGCTCGCTCTACTCTCGGTTGGATGCGACGATACGCAGCTGAGTGATGCTACACCAGTGACGGAGGCCTTTGGGCCACAAGACGCATTCTGGGCCGCGCTCAGCAGTCATTGCGGCAAGGCCTATGCGGGTAAGCTCGTCAGCCAGGACGCGGCCGATCGTGACTTCGCCGGTGCAGACATGCGAATGCATGTGCGAGAATGCAGCGACACTCGAATTGCCATACCGTTTCACGTCCGGATCGATGGCGAGTGGGACCGTTCGCGTACCTGGCTCATCACCCGTAACGATGCAGGAGGCCTGCGCCTGAAGCACGACCACCGGCACAAGGATGGCGAGCCGGACGCGGTGACCATGTATGGCGGGGACACTGCAGATCTGGGCTCGGTGCGTTCGCAGGCATTCCCGGTCGATCAGGAGAGCATAGAGCTGTTCGAGCGCGAGGGCCTGTGCGCATCCGTCATCAACACCTGGACCGTTGAGGTCGATGCAGCGGGTACGGACGATGGTCAGTTTGCCTATCAGCTCGTCCGTCCGGTCGCCACGTCTGCACCCAATGCGACTTGGCCTGACGAATGTCCTCAATATGGAGACGGACGCCTCTTTCGCGTCGAGTTCGACCTCTCGGAAGGGGTCGATCCGCCCCCTCCGGCTTGGGGCTGGGAGTAAGCAGAACAACCGGGCTCTGGATCGTTTGCAGCTGCGCTCAGTGGCCGGCCTGTTGCAGCGCTTGCGCACTCTGCAGCATCAGGTCGGCGGCGATCTGGTGATGCGCGGCTCGGTCGAATTCATACAGGCAATTAAGCAGCGACTCCAAGTTCCGATACCAGATTCGATAGCGCTCGCGGAATTGCGCCTGTCGTTCGGGATCGCCGGTCGTGTCGATCAGTCGAGTTATCCGAAAATACGCCTCGATATAAGCGTCATTGAATGCCGCGCGCAGATCCTTGACCTGGTTGGCCATCTCGAACGGATCCGTCTGGTCGATGATTTCACGCAGAGCGGTGATGAACTGCATGTCGAGATCGCTGCCCGCTGCCGTCAAATCCAGCGCAGCGCGAACCGCCTTGGCGCGCGCTTCGAGGCTGTCGGCCCGATTGGCATATGATTGGTTGTAGGCCTCTTGCGAAGGACTGGTCATGGCGGCTCCCCTATCTCCGGCGCGATTTCCTTACCCGAAGTCCAAGGCGTTAGTGAGGCAGGCCTAGTCGGGCGATCTGTCGGCCGGCGGATAGGGGATGGCCGAACCATGATCGACGCTGATGCTTTCCTGCAGGCGGAACCGGCCTTCTTCGCCGATCCATTTCCAGACATGGATGTAACGCGCTCCACCGGTCTGCACCCACGACCTGCCGCCCGGATCGTCGGCTCCGAGCGCACCCGCAGGGCGCTGACGCAATTCGTGGAAGGTGTGATAGCCGCGCTCAAGGACGCCCCATTGGCCGAGCGGCGTTACCTGCCGGGTGCCGGGCACCAGCAGACGGCGGTTCCTGTACCCCTCGTTCGCACCCCCTTTTGCACGCGCAGCACATTGCTGTTCGAAATTGGCTATGAACGCCTTCCGCGAAGGCGCTGCCAGGCCAGCAAGATCGTGCAGCATGCGAAAGTCTTCAGCCAGAAGCGGTTTGAGCGCCTTGGGATCGCAACCCTCGAAGGCCGCCCAGAACAATTGGGAGTCGAGGTCGGAAATCTCTCCGCGCGCCTGCTCGATCGAAGGGATCGGTTGCGGTTGTGCGGCGCCAGGCGCAGCTTGCGCAAGCATCAGGGCAAGAGCGGATATCATCGCATTCTCCTCTCGGTGTATTGTGCAAATAGTACACCGAGACTTGTCGGCTGCAAGCTCGAATTGGCTTGCTTCAGTTGGCCTATTTACGATATATCTTAGATATGACAAAATTAGAGGCCACCGCCCTACCTGAAGGCAGCTTGCTCGCGAAGTTCGGAGCGCGCGAAGCCTATCGCGACTGCTTTCGGCGCGAAGAGCCCGGTCACATTGCGCTCGAACAGTTTGTCGAGCGGTTCTATTGCAGCCCTGCCTTTCGTCCCGAACGGCTCCTGCTCGGCCTGATCGGCAAAGGCGCGTCCAATGTCGACGCGCAACTTCTGGCAAAAGGGGCGACTCAGCGCTTCGCTGCCTGGAGCGTGGTGGAGCGCACCGGTACAGAAATCCTGCTGCAGGATTTTCGCGGAACCACCGCAAGTTGGCTTTGCGTCCGCCCTCTTGAAGGCTCGACCGAACTCCTGTTCGGAAGCTGGGTTGGCGAGCCCGATCGCGGCGTCGTCAAGGCATTGATGCCCTTCCACCGTTGGTATTCGCGGGTGTTGCTAGGTGGATTTGCTTAGGGTTTTCCCGGAGCCGACACAGGCTCGCAGCTCCGCCATACTTGCCCCATGCGATGGGGTGCAATTCCGGTTTTCGCGATAGGCGTATTCGCCGCTTACTGCGCGTCGCCGGCCCTGGCCGAGAGCGCCGCGCCAACCTTGGACAACGAGCGCGCTTCCTTTCCGATCTGCTCGGGCTCAAACCGGACCACCTGCATCGTCGATGGAGATACGATCTGGTATCGCGGCACCAAGATCCGCATCGCCGATATCGACACGCCCGAAGTCTCGCGCCCCGGCTGCGCGCGCGAAGCCGCGATTGGGCATCGCGCGACCGAGCGAATGCAGGCGTTGCTCAACGCTGGTGCGTTCACACTCGCGCCGGGTAGCGACGGCCGCGACGCGGACCGTTTCGGTCGCAAACTACGCGTGATCATGCGCGATGGCGTGAGCCTGGGCGCAACATTGATCGCCGAGGGCCTAGCCGAACGTTGGGGCGGGCCGACAGTGGCATGGTGCCAATAGGTAAGCTGGTCAGACCGTTTCGGCCCGGGCCTTGGTCACAATCGCTGTGATCTCGTCAAGCAGGCCGAGCCGCTGCTTCTTGAGCGTCTCGGTGCGCTCATCGCTTGCAGCTTCGGTCTCGGCCTCGATCCGGTGCACCTGCCGATTGACCTCGTGATATTCGTCCGCGAGCCGCGCGAAATGCCCGTCCTCCTGCTTCAGCCGCGTGATCAGTTCGCGGTCGCGCCTGAAGACGGTGGTGAGTTCGTTGGGCGTGTGCTGAGACATCGAGGCATTCTCCCGTTCCTGTGTCGTAACGTTGGCATCCTCTTGCCGCAGCGGGAGGCAGCAAACATTGACGTGGATCAATTTCTGGCCCCGTGACAGTTGTGAATTGGTCTATGCGACCCAGCCCTTGCTGGGGTAGAGCCTGACCGTGGCGAAGATTGTGTCGATGGCCGTGCCCGAAGGCAGCCTGCTCGCCGAGTTCGGCGGACCGGGCGACTACCGCGACTGCTTCAGCCGCGACGTTCCGGGCGACGTGTCGCTGCCTGATTTCATCGAACGCTTCTATTGCAGCTTGGCCTTCCTGCCCGAGCGCGTGGTGCTCGGACTGATTGGCGGACCATCGTCGAGTTCCGATGCCCGGGCGATTGCGCGCGGAGAGGCGGACCGCTTTGGCGCGTGGGAGCTGGTGGCGCGACGCGATCGCGAGGCGTTGCTGAATTCGGAAGGGACCGGCACGGCGAGCTGGTTCGCGATCGAGCCGCTGGATCATGGCACGCGCCTGTTATTCGGATCGTGGGTCGGCAATCTCGACCAGTCGGGCTGGAAGGCGATGCTGCGGCCGCATGTCTGGTATTCGCGTCTCCTGCTTGGCGCGGTCTAGCAAGCCTCTTGCAGTTTCCCTTACGTCGCATTATCCGCGCGCTTCCATTCACGCCCAGTAAGGAGGCAGACATGTTTGCAATCTTTCTGCCGCCCGACGGCAAACGAATAGCGCGCACCAACGCGCATCGCACAGGCGAGACCCGCTCCGCCGCATAGCCCCCGAACAATGGGAGGCGAGCGGCGCAGTGTCGCTTGCATCGTTTCTCCCGCAGGGGATTTTCAAATGTACGTACGGTTCACCGTGCCGATCGGGCACGGAGGAACGGTCACCCGCGCGCGGCTCGCGCCGGGGCCGTTCGGTACCGCCTACCGGCTGTGCCGGCGCGGCAACCTGGGCAAGGATCCGGTGTTGCAGGCGCTCCGCCACGAGCTCGACTGGTTCAACGATCGCCTCCCGGTGCCGAAGCGCTTCAGCGTCAAGGCCAAGGGCCGCTGGTGGTCGGATGGCGTGTGCTGGTTTCAGGACCACGCGCGCGATCCGATCCGCCATATGGAGGTGATGGTCGCGCTGATCGAGGATTGCGGCGTTCCGGTTGACCGCAACTGGACCCGCGACCCCGGCCAGCTGCTGTATCGCGACAAGTGGCAGGTCGTGGCCAAGCCCGACTTTGTGTGGGCGGCATGACGGGGTGGGTGCGCGTTCGGTCTTCGGATCGGGCCGCGCCCACCCCGTTTCCTCCCGCGCAAAGGGCCTCACCGGGTGCGGGCACCAAGCGAGACATGGACCGCATGTTACACGGTCCTGGACAAGAAAATCCGCCGGTCCATGCGCCGTTCGATTGCCATGATTTCACTGAGGTCAGTTTCGCGGACATAGCCTGCAAATTACCGCATCGTCCTGGCGGTAGGAAAGCGCCCGGCGGCCCAGCCCGAACCGTGCTATCCTGCCGCGCGACTCGAAACGCAAAGGGGAGAACCGGCCATGACCCGCGACGACATGCTCGCCACCATCGCATCCGTTTACAAGGCGCGCACCACTGGCGACCTGTCGCGCTTTCCGGAATTGTTCGCGCCGCATGCCGAGTTCCGCTTCGTCGGCGATGGCAGCATCGTCATGGAATTCCCCGGCGGCCGTTCGAACCAGCCCGAGGAAGTGGCGACGGAACTGTTCGAACAGCTCGACCTGCTCGACCTGCGGATGGAATCCTCCACGGTCGAGGACGAGCGCGCGGCGGTCCATTGGCGCGCAGTGCTGCGCTTCAAGGGCGGCGAGCCGTTCGAAATGGAGCTGTTCGACCTGTGGGAATTCGGCGCCGACGGGAAGATCACCAAGGGCTGCCAGTTCTTCGACACCGCGCGGGTGCAGAATGCGATGGACGATGCCGACATGGCCCGAGCTGCCGAAGAGACCCGCACCGCGACCGAAACCGCCCGCAGCGACGCCGCGCGGGTGGATTCGATGGATTTCGGCATCGGGTCTCGCTGAGGGCCCAACCCCTAAGCAACAGGTTTCGTCAGTCGGAGCCGCTAGACCCGCCGATCACTCCCAGCGGAAATCGGCCTTGATCTGTTTGACCACTTCCGGGTCGAGCTGATCGAACAGCACCCGCGTGGTGCGGTGGCCGTGCATCTTGCCGTTGGTGTCGCGATAGGCCCAGTCCGAAACATCGGTCAGCTTCACGCGCACGAAGTCGCGAAACTGGTAGCCTTCGGAATGCGGTGAGTTGGCGAGTTGCCCTTCGAGGAAATCGCCATCGCGCCGGACATTGTCGACCCAGATATGCTCCCACCCGTCGAGCGGAAACTTGAACCCGATATCGCGCGTGCCGGTGGGCGGATCGGCCAGCACCTTGAGCCACTCGCCCAAAGTCGCCCGCGCCTCGTCCTTGGCCGCGTTCATCTTGGCGTGCTCGGCGGGAAGCTCGACAATCGGATCGGGCTCGTCAGACTCCTGCGCGAAAGTCGGCGCAAGCGGCGCGGCGGTGAGCGCGAGGCTCAGCGCAAGGAAGAGTGAACGCTTTGGCATTGTGGTGATCCCCCGTTGATCTGACTCCAACAGATAACAGGAATGTATGACCAATCCACTTTCATTGTGCCTTTGCCGGCGGTCCATTGCCGCCCGTCAGCGCGAATAGGCGCCCGATACTTTGTCGGGTTTTGCCCGAGCGAGCTCTACTCCCCCAGTTCGAGGAAACGATCGGCCATTTCCATCAACGCGTCGGAATTCGTGTCGAGTTCCGCCGCCGCTTCGAGATGTTTGGCCAACTCGCCCAACATGCCGATATGATCCTCGAACTCCATCAGTTCTTGTCGAACTTCCTCCTCTTCATACGGTAGGGCGTCCCCTCTGAGCGAAAGCCAGCGGTTTTCGGCCAGCGCCACAAATGCCTCTCGCATGTTGTCGTACAGCGTTCTCGCCTTCTGCGCCATGGCCGCATCATCGAGATGTCTGAGGATATCGCGCACTTCCTGGCCAAAGTTGCCCGGGAATTTCCGAGAGAATTCGTAGAGATCTATGCCCAATTTTGCAGCCTCGGCGCGCTCTTTGTAAGCGTCGGTGCGGTGCTTGAAGCCCAGGTCTCTGAATTTTCGGGAGAGGGTGGTCATGATGTCCTCTTTCGCATCTTTGGCGTATGCATCTGTTTGGCGCGATGGCGGGCGTAAACGCTATTGACCGATCTCGACGTAGAAGTCGGCCACTTCCATCATCGAGTCGTAGGCTTTGTCGAGATCGATTGCGGCTTCGAGATGTTCGGCCAGAATTCGCACCGCGCCGATAGCATCCTCCATATGGAAAAGATGGGTTCGCACCGCGTCCATATCTTCCCACTGCCAGTTTGGTTCGAGAGAGCCCCAACCGTCCCTGACCATCTGCGGATACGCTTCCCGCATTCTTTCGTAGAGATCGCGAGCCTTCGCCGCCGTCAAACGGACATCGAGGTTGTCGAAAATTTCCCTTAAGTCCCGCCCGAAATGGCCCGGAAACTTGCGCGAGAACTCGTAGTAGTAGTCGCCCATTTCGGCGGCCTTGGCGCGTTGATTGCGGGCTTCGGCGCGATATTCAAAGGCCAAACGCCGTGCGGCTTGGGAAGGACTGGTCATGGTCTCGAGCCTCGCGATCGCTATCGGATGCGAGGGTCTAGCACGGAGGCAGACCGCAAACCTTGGAAGGACGCGTCAGTGGGGGCGCGTTCGTCTACTCCTCCAAGAGAGCTTCTATGCCAGCCCTGAAGTATTCGTTCACGAGTTCGATATCGTCTCTCATCTTGACGTCGAAGTGATCGTCTAGATCCTCTCGAGTAAGTGTGAACGTCTTGCCGATCTTTTCGGCACCATAGTAGATGATTATCTTGCTGCGCGCATCAGTACATTCCCGTTCCAAAGTCTGTTCACCATAAGACCTGAGCAGAAATTGCAGGCACAACAAATCGCGCTTTATTGAACGCTTCTTTCCAGCGTCGTGCACGCCAGCTCCGCGCTTAATCTCGTAAGATGAGATGATGCCCGTTTCTTTGTCGAAAACAATGAGGTCAACCTGAAGTGTCCGTACTCCAGGGTCTGAGTATGGGAACTGGACGCCCAACGCGCCATCTTCGTCGTCCATGTAATGATCGGTTGCTTGGTTCGCCGCTTGACAGACGGCAAGTCGAGGATCCTGCCAGACCTCATAGCGATCTTCCATCCTAAGGCGCTCAAGAATTGCCTTTTCAAGTATGGTCCCATGACGCTTGTATGCTGAACTCACGACGCTCGTGGATAGCGAGCGCGTCTCGCCTACCAACGGATCAACACGGAACTTTGCCTTTGCCAAGCGATCTAGAGTCGCATCAACTTCAGGCCTGACAAGGTCCAACAACGCCATGGTCGTCTCCAAAACGACTTGCGTTCTTGTTAAGTAAAAAGGTCTTTCTGTGCAATATCAGCAAGATTGGAGGAAATAGGATCAGGTTTCTTTGCTCTCGTCAAACGAAACCGGGGATCATAATCGTGATCCTGCTCAAAGCGCTTTCTACTTGGAGGTATCCAACGCAATTGCGTCGCTTCCACCTCGGTATGTTCCCATACAAGCCATGCATAACCCGTGGCTGTAGAAGCCTTCTTGTCCAAGCGACCCTTAACCATCGGTACTCGCTCGACATATTGCGCAACTACAGAAGGTGGGCGAACCGAACAGACACGCTGGAAACGACCAACGCCCTCGATGCACACGGTCCGAGTCAACACTGCAACGCCTTTGCG
>CAZJZO010000145.1:0-8560 GCA_964550495.1 uncultured Porphyrobacter sp.
TTCGATCACTTCGGCCTGCGCGCGGCGGAAATAGTCGCGATCGGGGATGCCCGGCCTGCCATCCTGCATCATGCCGTCAGGCCCACGGAATGGTTCGGCAGCGGCGGCATAGGCTTCGGCGAACAGCGACGGCCTCTGACGCGCGAGATAATTGGTCATCGCCGGGGTCTTGCGACCTTCGCGCAGCGCACCAAGGTCGATCGGTGCAAAGGCCGTGAAGGTCTCACCATCGCCCGATTGCGCAATCACGCGGCCCTTCCAATCGACGACCTGGCTGTTCCCTTCCGCGCTCGACAGAGGCATCGCCGTTCCCGCAATTCCGGCCGTGTTCGACGAGATGACGTAAGCGAGGTTCTCGAACGCCCGTGCCTGCTTGGCGATATCCTTGTTGGTGGCGAGCGGTGAACCGACTTCGCTCGAAGAATGGCAGAAAACCTCCGCTCCGCGCAGCGCCAGCGCCCGTGCGATTTCGGGATAGAGGATCTCTTCCGACGCAATCGCGGCAAGGTTGCCAATCTCGGTTCGAGCGACCGGAAACACGCCTTCGAGCCCGTATTTGTCGAGATAGGCTTCCCACACGTCATGCGGGCTCGGCGCGAACATCGAGATCAGGCGGCGATATCGCAGCACGACATCGCCCGAGGGTGCGACGATGAAGCAGGTCTGGAAATAGAAATCGGGGAATGCTTCATCGGTCTCGTAGGCATTGCCAGCAAGAAACATACCCAGTCGCTGCGCTACGCCGCCCAGCGCTTCGTATTCCGGCCCGTCCGCTGCAAACCCGACCCGCTCGGCGAAATCCGGGATCGAGATGCGCCCCGGGTAGGAAGTGAAGAGATATTCGGGCAGCACCACCAGCTTCACCGGCTTGCCCGAATATTGCGCGACGAAGATCGAGCTGGTGCGGATCTGCCCTTCGATCTCGCCAATATGTTCGAGCATCGCCGCCCGTGCCGCCGCTGCATCGGGCAGGCGTTCGAGCGAGCGCGCGGTCAGCTGCATTGCCATTGCCGAGTAAGTTGCCGTCTCGCTCACTTCGTCTCCCTTGCTCGCTGCCATCGCTCCCACCGGAGCTATTGCAGCGCAAAGTCCAGATGCCAATGCTCGCCTGCGGTCGAGCTCCAACACGTCTTAAAGCCCCAGCGACCCCGGGTTCATCAACCCCTTGGGATCGAGCTCTGTCTTGGCCGCTTTCAGAAGTGCATCGGCGCGCGGATGCAGGCTGTCGCGGTAACGATAGGTGCGCCCGATCTGGAAATGCGCGGCATCATGCTCGTAGAAAATGTCGACGATCGCCTGTTTGAGCCGCTTGGTCAGCGCCCAGCTATCGGCATTGGGCTTGAGTTTCGGCAGCTTCTTCAGATGGGCCTTCTCGATCGTGTCCTCGATCACCGGGTTGCGCGCATCGGGCCAATAGAGACACGGTTCGATCACCATACCCGCCCCGCCGACTGCGGCGATCAGAGTGCCGTAATGGACACCGAGTTCGTCCATCTCTTCGGCATGCTCGGCAAACAGCTGCTCGAACGCCGCGAAGCATTCCGCCGAGCGACCATGGGAAACCAGCCCATGGATCGGTGCCCAGCGTTCTCCCTCGGGGCCGAGGATCGAGTTGAGCGGCCCGAAGGGATTGGCGCGGATGATCTTGGGAATCGTGTTTTCGACCTCGCGCCCGCCGCAGCGTTCGACCAGCTGCCGGGCGATGTCGATATCGGCATTGGCTGCCGCCTGGATCCGGCCCTCTGCCAGCACATGCAGCGAGAAATTGGCGTCCTTCAGGAAGTCGCGACCCGCGGCCACTACCTTTGCGCCTTCCTTCAGCGCCTTCATGACGCCGCCTTGCTTCTTCATCATGCCCATCAGCTGCTTGGCATCGCTGGTGAGACTGTCGCGCTTCATCCGGATCGCATTGAGATAGGGATCGAAGCCAAAGCATTCGGTGGCAATCCCGCTGCGTTCAATCGCGCTCGCCGCCGCAAACCAGCTCGCGGCATCGTCGAAGGCAAAGCTGGCATAGCCATGGAAATCGGCTTCGGGGACCAGCTTCAGAGTGACCGTCGCCTTGATACCGAGCGCACCGGTGTCGCCGAGAAACAGGCCCGTGAGGTCTGGGCCATAGGGCCTGGTGTGTTTCTTTCCGGTGTTGAGCAGCGTTCCATCCGCAAGCACCACTTCGAGCGAAGTGCAGCTCTGCACCGCCGAACCATAGCGGCCCGTGCCCCAAAATATGCCATTCTGGCTCATCCCACCACCGATGCTGGCCTTGAGACCCGACAGCGTTCCCCACATCGGCGTGCGCAGGTGATGGTGCGCGAGCCGTTCCTTGAGCGCCGCCCAGGTGCAGCCGGCCTCGACCGTCACCGTCATCGAGACATCATCGACTTCGAGCACGCGGTTCATTTGCGCAAGGTCGAACAACACCGCCCCCGGTTGATCCTGGGTGTAGCCGCCGGTGTAGCTCATCCCCCCACCGCGAGGGGCAACCGGGTGCCCGGCATCGGTCGCGGCCTTCACGGCGGCGGCAAGCTGGTCCTTGTCCTTTGGGCGCACAACCGCGGCGAGATCGGCGCCCCGGTCGTAGATATCGTGCGCATAGAAATCGAGGCTCGCTTCGTCGATCAGCAATTCCGCGCCTGACGTACGCAAACTGTCGGCAAGGGCGGCGGGTGTCGATGCAAGGGTAGCCATCAGGCAGGCTCCAATTCGGGTGTTGGCGCTGGTGGTTCGTCTTCGGCTTCGGGCAGCTCGGACGGATACTTGCCGAGCAAGAGCAGCAATCCGCCGCCAGCGATGAAGGCAAACAGCGCGACTTGCAGGATTGCGTCATAGCTGCCGGTCGTATCGCGGACATAGGCATAAATGATCGGCGAAAGCGCGCTGAACAGCCCGAACGGCATGTAGAGCATGCCGTAGATCTTGCCGTAATGCGCCATGCCGAAATAGCGTCCGGTCAGATAGGCGATCAGGTCGCTTTCCGCGCCTGCAGCAAAGCCCAGCAGGAAGCCTGCGAGTGCCGCCAGCGTGAATGTCACGTCACCGCCAAGCAGGATGAAGCACGAGATCGACGGCAGGCACAGCAGCGGGAAAGCGACGAAGCCCTGCCAGAAGCGGTCGAGCAACGCCCCGGTTGCGATCCTTCCGGTCAGGATGCCGAGCCCGAGAATTCCCATAACGCTTGCCGCGTCCTGCTGGCTGATCCCGCGATCGCCGAGCATGGTCGGCATGTTGATGAAGGCTCCGCCGAACGCCGTGGCGATGATCGCGATCGACAGCCAAATCAGCCAGAAGCGATAGTCCCTGAGCGCTGTGCCGAGCGTAACGCCGGTCAGTTTGCCGCTCGCGCTCTCGATGGCCTTGGGTCGTTCTTCCGGGCGCGGTTCGCGAAACAGGAAGAACGCGAGCGGCAGAGCAACGAGCAGCGGAAGCCCGGCGACGATCGCAAACATCGCGCGCCAGCCCTGCGTCTCGATCGCCCACACTGCGAGTTTCGGCACGACGATGGCTGCCAGGCTCGTTCCGAGCAGCAGGATACCAAGCGCCAGACCGCGATGCTTGAAGAACCACAGGTTGATCGCCCGGCTCCATGTCACCGGGGTTGAGCCGATACCGACCAGGCCGACAAGAACCCACAGCGCGTAGTAGATGTACAGCGTCGAACTGGCTGCAGCGGTGGGGGTCAGGCTGATCGCTGCGAAGGAAACGCCGAATGCAGCCAGCGACCACAGCGCCACACGGCGCACCCCATGGGTGTCGGCAAGCGAGCCGAAGAACGGAGCGAGCAGGCTGGCGATAACGCCGAAGATGGTGATCGGGAAAAGAATTTCGGTGCGCGACCAGCCGAACTCGGCGATCAGCGGGTCGACCGTGAAGCCGATCACATTGAACGGAATCGGCGAGGCTCCGCAGGCTACCCCGAGAACTCCGGCAAGCAGCACTGTCCAGCCCTTGGAGAATTCTCCACTCTCGGCAGTCTGCGGGGCGGTGCTGGAACTCAAAATCTCTCTCCTGCGGCGGGAGTGTTCCGCCATATCTTGCTCGGATGCAACCGCTTCGGCACTACATCACGTGGTCGCGATAGAACTCGGTCAGGCTGCCATCGGGTGATCGGACAGCGAAGATATCGCGCGTTCCGATGCCGTCGATCTCCACTCTTTCGGCTTGGTAAGGGATGGGTACTTCGAAACCTCGCAGGTCGTCGCGATACATGCTGTGATTGACCACCGGATACCGCACCGAGATGATCCCGAGATTGGGCGGAGAGGCGCGTTCGGACAAATCATCGCCAGTGAAGCCGTCGATCTGCATCACTTCCACTCGGCCGGTTTCTCCCGGCAGCGCGGGTTGCAATGCGGCCGCGCTGCGGATGACCGAGGTGGTGAAATTGAACGGGATGCCGAAATTGGAGCGAGCCGGTTCGGCAGGTTCGGTGCCGGCATCGAACAGCAGCCCGAATTGCAGCTTCTGCTCGTAGAAAACGCGAGCGACGACCTTGTCCCTAACCATCCGCATCGAGTTGAAACCCTGGCTGATACGACCGACCGGGAAAGCGGTGAAATCGGGCGAAATCCGCTCATACACTGCGAGGTTGATCCCGTGCGGTCCTTGCAACACGACATTGCGCAGGTCCGAAGTGCCGAACTGGAACCGGATCGGCTGGCTTTCGGCCCACCAGCCGAGCGCGATGGCCTTGTCGAACAAGTCAGGAATGTTGTCCGAGCGGACCATGATCGAATAGATACCGCCGGTATCCCAGGCCCGCGCTGCAATTCGGATCGGTTCCTGCTCCACCCCCTCAAACCGGACGAAACGCAGGCACCCGGTGACGGCCTGCGGTGCGCACCACAATTCGAAGCGAGCGGATGCCGTCTCGGGCAGTTTCCAGTAGTCCAATTCGCTGCGGCTAACCGAGCCGCTCAGCCGCAATTGCCAGTCGCCGGCCTCGCGGAACAGCCTTGTGACCGGATCGAACTCGGCGACGCTGATCACCGCTTCGGTCCATGGGCTGATACCGTATTCGCGCGCAGGCTGCGCGTGGACCGGCATCGCAGCGAACCAGAGGGCAAGCATCCCGCCAAGCACGAATACGCCGGACCCAAAGGCCCGGCGCATCGTGGAGAGAAGTTTGATCACGTCAGTCGAAGCTGAAGCCGACATCGATACCTACTGTCAGCGGAGGCGCTGCAAAAACCTGGTTTTGCGAGCCGCCTGCAAAGGTGTTGGCGCGGAAATACTCGCGGTCGGTGAGGTTCTTGCCCCAGACCGTGACCCGCCAGCGATCGGTGCGGTAGCCGATACGCGCATCGAGACGCAGTCCCGGCTCCTGCTTGGTACCGGGCACATTGGCGACCAGTCCGAAAGTGTCGGATTCGTAGGCCGCATCGCCGCCGAAGAACACTTCGCCATCGCCGACGATAATGTCGTAGTTGAAACCGATCAGGCCCTTGAAGTCCGGCGCGTTCTTGAGATCGAGCCCGAGCGCACAATCGATGATCGCGTCTTCGAATGCGGTCGTACCGGGCGTGGCGGTTATGGTCCCGCAAGCGAGGCCCGGCGTTGTGGTGGTGCTGCCCGACAGCAGACCGGCCTGCGCGAAGTTCAAGGTCTGGTACTCGGCATCGAGCCAGCTGGCATTGCCGTAGATCGTGAAGCCATCGACCGGCTCGATCCGGCCTTCGATCTCGACACCCTGGATCCGCGCTTCACCGGCGTTGATCCGGGTGAAGCCGCCGGTTGGCAATGTGCCGCTGATCTGCAGATCCTGATAGTCGTTGTAGAAATAGGTCGCGTTGAAAGTCGCGCGGCCGTCCCAGAACTGGGTGCGGATGCCCGCTTCGATACTGTCGAGCTCCTCCTCGTTCACGGGCAGGAAGCAGGCGACCGGGCTGAAGCAGTCGGGCGAGAAACCCGGTGATTTGAAGCCGGTCGAATAGGATGCGTAGAACAGGATGTCGTCGGTCAGCGAGTAATCGACCTTGGCGGTCCAGGTGATGTTGTCGGTGTCCGCCTCGCCGGTGATCCCTGACCCGAAGCCTGCCAGCGGACCACCGGCATTGCCTTCGAATTCGCGATCCTCGGTGGTCCAGCGAATGCCCCCGGTCAACGTCAGCGCGTCGGTGACATCGAATGTCGCCTGGGTGAACAGCGAGAAGCTCTCGGTTTCCACGTCATTCTCGAACGGGAAAACGAACAGATAATCGAGGTCCACCGTTTCATTGTAGTAGAAGGCGCCGGCGGTGAAGTTGAAGGGGCCTTCAAAGGCCGAGTTGAACAGCAATTCCTGGCTGAACTGATCCTGTTGCGTCTGCTGGAAGAACGGGAAGCTGATGAAGCTTGATAGATCGTCCTTCAGCGCGCGCAGGGCAGTTATCGATGTGATCGAGAAGTTCTCGTACTCCCCGGTCAGCTGGATCGAAGCGCCGTAGGATTCCACCTCGCTGTCGAAGTCGGTGACACAGCCGATGGGCTGAAAAGTGACGGGCGTGGCTGCCGAGCAAACCACGCCAGCCGCCGGTTCGATCGTGAAGATATCCTGGTCCACGTCAGTCGTTACCGCTGGATTGGAGCTGCTTGCGGCGAGCGAGCTCGGGGTCGGGTCGCTGTTGTCCGAAGTGTAGTCGAAGATTGCGAGGACATTCCAACGGTCGTCGAGCTCACCATACAGGCTGCCGCGGAATGCCAGTACCTGTTCCGCTCCCACTTCGGTTCCTGCTTGCGCAGCAAAGTCGCCATTAGGGTTGAGCGTGTGAAACCCGTCGCGCTCCTTATAGAGGCCGGTCACGCGCACTGCGAGCGAATCCGCTAGTCCCAGATTTACAGTGCCGCGCGCCTGGATCCGGTCGAAATTGCCGTAACCAAAATCTGCCGAGAGCGTCGTTTCGCCAAGTTGGGGACGCACGGATGTGAACTTGATCGCGCCGCCATTGGTGTTGCGGCCATAGAGCGTGCCCTGCGGCCCGCGCAGAACCTCGACCTGTTCGATGTCCAGCAGATCGACAAGCGATCCGACCGTCCGGCCGAGATAAACATTGTCGATATAGATCCCGACCGCGGGGTCGATCGCGCCGCGGGATTCGTCCTCGCCCACGCCGCGGAAGAAAATCCGGGCCGATGAGGATGTGCCGGTGCCGGTCGTGATGACGACGCCGGGTATCTGCGCCTGGAGATCGTTGGCGTCGGCGATCTGACGGTTTTCCAGCTGGGCTGCGTTGAGCGCCGTCACCGATGCCGGAACATCCTGCAGATCTTCAGCGCGCCTCTGCGCCGTAACGACGATCACGTTGTCGTCTTCAGCGGCGCTATCGGACACGGATTCCGCGTCCTGAGCGAGGGCTTGCGTGGGTATCGCAGCGAGGGCGATGGCGGACGTCATGCCGGCAAGGGCCAGCTTGGTGGAACTGTGCAGGTGCATCGAAAGAGATCCTTCTCACATAAGTGTTCTGCCGACTGTTGCCGGTCTGTGCCCCCGTCCTGCGCTACGGATTTGTCCGGACAACCTCTTGCTTGTCAAGCGCAGAAATGCAATTTGTCCGGACAAATTGAACGAATCTGTCTCCCGATGCGGATTTCGGGCAACAGTTTTGCAGAGGGCAGAGGATGGCATTTTCAGACTTGGCTTACCCGGCACTGGTCTATGCGCATCTGCTGCTGTTCGTGCTGTGGCTCGGTGCGGATGTCGGCGTATTCTTGCTTGGCCAGCATTTTCGGCGGCGCGAGGATTACACGCTCGATCAACGCATCGCCTTGCTCAAATTGCTGGTCGAAATCGACATGGTGCCGCGCAGCGCGTGGGCGCTGATGGTGCCGCTGTCCCTCAGCGTGGTCGACCTCGGCAACTGGTGGGATGTGCCCGCGTGGCTGCTCTGGGGCGCGTGGGCGATCGGGCTGTTCTGGCTATGGCTGGTGTGGGACTCGCACAAGCACGACCAGACACAAAGAGCCGCACGCAATCGCAAGATCGAGGGCTGGCTGCGTTGGATCATCGGCGGGTTCTATCTCTGGCTTGGAGCGCAGAGCCTGATGACCGACGCACCGCTTTCGCCCGACTGGCTGGCATGGAAGGCGCTGTTGTTCGGCTTCATCTTCGTCGCTGCGATCATGATCGACGTGACTTTCAAACCGGTCGGCGCACAGCTGACGGCCGTGCTCGAGCAGGGATCGAGCGACGAGACCGAAATCCCGCTGCGCCGGACAATGGATCGCACGCGGATCTGGGTCTGGGCGGTCTACGTGCTGCTGCTCATCACGGCCTTTCTCGGCAACACCAAACCGTTGCTTGCAGGAACCACATGAACGGCAATACACACCTTTTTCAAAATTTGTCTGGACAAATTTTCGACGCGCGGCAGAAATAGCCGCAGGGACGGATTTCATCGCTGCGATTGGGAAGGCGGCGTTCGAGGGAGGAAGACAATGAATACAGTCATTCGCGGAGCATTGCTGGCTGCGACGATCATGACACCGGGGGCTCTTGCGGCGCAGAATGTCGGTGGTTCGGCCGATAGTGAAGTGGCCGAGGAGCAGAACGACAACGTTATTATCGTGACGGCCCGCAAGACCGAGG
>CAZJZO010000146.1:0-8282 GCA_964550495.1 uncultured Porphyrobacter sp.
AGCTGAGGGCGGTCGTCTGGCGATGCGAGCGGCCCTGTTCAGCCCCGATGGCCGCGAGAGAGTTGAGGGCAGGGCGAGCTTCGCACCGGGCGAGGCGGACCCGATCACGGATTTGGCCGAACAACTGCTGGCTGACGCAAGTTCGGCTATCACGGACCACTTCCGCTGCGCCGGATGAGCACAATCCTCGCCATCCGGCCCGAGCCGGGGCTTTCGTCAACTTTGAAACTGGCGAGCGAATTGGGCCTCGCCGTGCTCGGGCATTCGCTGTTCGAGATTCGCGCTTTGGCGTGGGAAGGCCCCGATCAGGCGGAGATCGATGCGCTGCTGATCGGCAGTGCGAATGCAATCCTGCACGGGGGAGAAGGCCTCGCCGACTATCTAACGAAGCCGGTCTACGCAGTTGGCGAGTCAACCGCACAGGCGGCGCGCGAGGCTGGTTTCACCGTCGCGCGAGTGGGTTCGGGCGGGTTGCAGAGTGTCTTAGATGATCTGGTAAAACCACTGAAATTGCTACGTATTGCTGGCGCCGAGCATGTCGCTTTGGTTCCACCACAAGGAACCACAATCGAAACGGTCATCGCGTATGAAAGCGTGCCGCTGAAGCTTGATCCGGACCTCTTGGCGCCAACCGACGATCATGTGCTGGTCATGCTGCATTCGGCCGCCGCGGCGCGGCACTTTGCGCAGGAATGCCGCCGTCTCGGCTTGAAACGCGGGGCAATCACCCTAGCTGTGCTGGGTCCGCGCATCGCCGAAGCGGCAGGCGCAGGATGGAAAACCATCCACATTGCCCCGCAACCCAGCGACGGCGCTTTGCTGGAAATGATCCGGCAATTATGCGTATAAGATGTAAAATCCCCGCCGCCTTCGGGCGAAATAAGGGTCGCAGAACGGAAAACAATGGAATCGAAATACGGTAGCCGCCGAAAGCCTGCCTCCAATCGAGGCTTTATGCTTGCTGCTCTCGCATCGTTTCTCGCGGGCGGGCTGCTCGTGGGATATATCGTCCTCAACTACGTCAACACCGATGAAGGCGACGAACCGATTGCGGCCCTGGAATCGCCAGCGGAGGCGGCTAGCCCTGCGGCAACCGATACCACTCCCGCCGCAGCGCTGAGCCCGACCCCGGCGATCGAAGAAGCGATCGAAGCGCTTGAGACCGACAATTCGGAAGAAGCGGTCGAAGCGGTCACGCGCGTCGTCGCCGAACAGCAGGGTGGGTTGGACCAACGCCTCGCGGCTGCCGAGCAACGTCTGGCCCGGCTTGATCTCCAGTCTCAGGCCGCCGCTGGCAACGCCGCGCGGGCCGAAGCGCTGCTGATCGCGTTCGCCACCCGCCGGGTTATCGAGCGCGGCGATGAACTCGGCTATCTCGCAGACCAGCTGCGGGTCAGGTTCGGCGATGAGCGCCCCAACGCGGTCAACACCATCATCAATTTCTCGCGCCGCGACCCGGCTCTTCGCCTCGATCGGCTGTTGGCGCGTCTCGAGGGGCTCGGGCCGGAATTGGCGGACCGCGACGAAGAGGTATCCTGGGCGCGTTTTCGGCGCGAGCTCGGTGAGTTGTTCGTAATCCGCCGCGAGAGCACGCCTTCACCGCAACCGGGGCGCCGGCTGGAAAGGGCGCGTTACGCGCTCGAACAGGGCCGCTATGACAATGCGATCGACGAGGTACGCGCAATGCCAGGCGCTTCGAAGGCCGAAGCCTGGATCGCCGACGCCGAAGCGTTTCGCGATGCCATGAACGCGCTGGAGAATATCGAACGGGCGGCGGTGCTCGATCAGCGTGGCCTGCGCGATGGTGAAGGCAACCGGGTTCAACAGCAGCCGAGCCCGGCGGATAGCGTGGCCGAGCAGTAACCGATCAGGCGCGGAGCAGGTCGGGCAGATCGCCGGACACGCCGCGCGCTTCATCCATGAACCACGTCTTGAGCGGACCGGTGCGTTGTACCGCCGACATGCCGAGCCGCCGAATCGCCGATGCGGTCTTGCCCGGCGCGCCGAACAGGCGGGTCAGTCCGTCGGTCGCCAGCGCAACCATGAAACTGTCGAGCCCGCGCCAGGTCTCGTACCGCTTGAGCAATTGCGCATCGCCCGGCTCGAGCCCGATCCGCGCACCGTCGGCGAGCACCTCGACCAGCGCGCCGACATCGCGCAGCCCAAGATTGAGGCCTTGCCCGGCAATCGGGTGGATACCGTGCGCAGCGTCGCCAACCAGCGCGAGCCGCTCTCCGGTAATGTTGGCGGTGTGGTGGAAACCCAGCGGCCAGCTCGAACGTGCGCCGACGCTGGTAACTTCGCCGAGCACTTCGCCCATCCGTTTCTGCACTTCGGCCAGGAACGCGCGGTCGCCGAGCTTCATCACCGCATTCCCGTCTTCTTCCGACACGGTCCAGACCAGCGAGGAACGGTGCGTGCCGTCGGCATCGTCGTTCATCGGTAGCAGCGCGAACGGGCCTGCTGGATAGAAGATTTCCCACGCAACATTGTCGTGCGGCTTCGAATGGGTGAGCCCGGCGATGATCGCACGGTGCTTGTAATCCCACTTGGCGATGGTGATTCCCGCTTCCTCGCGGGTCGGTGAGCCGCGCCCTTCGGCGGCGACCATCAGCCGGCCCTTGAGCTTGCGCCCGTCGGCAAGAACCGCTGCCGCGCCGAACTCGCTACGTTGACGCTCGGTGATCTCTGCCTTGGACACCCAATGGATCAGCGGTTCTTCGGCCGCCGCTTCGAACAGAGCGAGGCGCAGGCGGCGATTGGGGAACATCCGGCCGAGCGTGCCCTCATGCGGTTCAGGCTGGAAATCGATCCGTCCCGGCTTGTTCTGGTCGGTCACGGCGATACTGGCGATATCGCAGGCGAATTGCTCAAGCCCCTCTGCGATCCCGATATTGCGAAACAGGTGCCAGCTCGCGGTCGAAATGGCCGTCGCGCGGTCGTCGAAGCCTTCCCTGGTGAGCTCAGCCGGATCGGCGCGGTCGATCACGTGGCTCGACAGCCCTTTCTTCGCTGCGGCCAGCGCCAGCGTCATGCCCACCAGGCCTCCGCCGAGGATCAACAGGTCGCGGGTTTCCGTTTCAGCGTTGCTCATTCTGTCACCTTGTCCGCATCGATTGCGAATACCATGTCCCCGCACTAGAGGTTCGCCTGTGATTCAAGCAAGAATGTTCGCTGCATCCCGTTTTGCACCCATTGCATGGTTGAGGGCCATCCTCGTCGCATTCGCGGCGATTTGGTTGGCGAACGGCGTTCCCGGCGCCGCTTTCGAAGACGTTCCAAGCGCCGAGCGCGAGGTCCGCTTCGGCGACGAGAACATTCGGGTCGAATTGCTCGCCGACGGAATGCCGACACCCGGTGAACAATGGATGCTGGCGCTGCGCTTTACCCCGAGCGCGCCGGAATGGCACGGATACTGGAAGAATCCGGGCGATGCCGGTCTCGGGATGGAGGTTCAGCTTGACCTGCCGGAAGGTTGGGTCGCGGGCGAACATCTCTACCCGGTGCCCGAAACTCTGCTGATTTCCGGCCTGATGAACCACATTTATGAGGGGCAATACGCCGTCCTGATCCCGGTGACCGTACCTGAGAATGCCGAGTTCGATGGCTTGCCGCAGATCGATGGGTTCGTGGAATATCTCGCCTGCACCGACCGGGTGTGTGTTCCACAGGACGCGTTCCTTCAAGCGGGGCAGGGCGGCGATTTCGCGCGGTGGAGAGCCGAAGTTGCACCCCTGCTCGATTCGAGCGCCTCCTATCGCCTCGCGAATGAAATGCTGCGCCTCGCGATCCCGCTGCCGGCCAGCGTCGACTTGACTGAGCCGCACGTCTTTATCGCGCAAGGTCGGCTGGTCGAATATGGCGAGGTCCAGACCTTCAAGCGCGCGGGCGACACGCTCGTTGTCGAGATCCCCTTGGTCGAAACTCTCGGCGGGCAGGTGGACGACACCGTGTCCGGGATCCTGTCGTTTGGCGGCGGATCGGGTGTGAGGTTTGAAGCCGCCCCGGGCGAGGTTCCCACCGGCGGGACGATGATAGCCGGACCGGTCGGCATGGCGGGTACCCCGCCGCTCTGGACCCTGATCCTTGGCGCATTGGCAGGCGGGCTGATCCTCAACATCATGCCCTGCGTGTTCCCGATCCTGAGCCTCAAGGCGCTGTCGCTGGCGCGTGCGGGCGAGAGCGAAGCGCAAGCGCGAAGCGAGGGATTGGCCTACACTGCCGGGGTGGTGCTCGCCTGCGTCGCGCTGGGCGCCTTGATGCTGGCTCTGCGCGCAGCGGGCGAACAGGTCGGCTGGGCGTTCCAGTTGCAGGAGCCGAGCGTGGTGATCGTGCTGCTGGTGTTGGCAGCGATGATCACCGCCAATTTCGCCGGCGTGTTCGAGCTGCCGTCATTCTCCTTCACGCAAGCCGGGGAACCGGGCGGCGCGTTCGCGACCGGATTGCTGGCGGCCTTTGCCGCAACACCGTGCACCGGACCGTTCATGGCGGCGGCTTTGGGAGCGGCGCTGCTGCTGCCTGCTCCACTGGCCTTGCTGCTGTTTGCGATGCTCGGGCTGGGGCTGGCGCTTCCGTTCCTCCTGATTGGTTTCGTCCCGGCGCTGCGCGGGATGCTGCCCAAGCCGGGCGCGTGGATGGAGACCTTCCGCCGGATCATGGCGGTCCCGATGGGGCTTACGACGCTCGCGCTGATCTGGCTGACGGTGCAGTTGGGCGGGCGCGGCTTTGCGATGTTCGCGCTGGTGATGCTGTTCGGGATCGTCCTGGCGCTGTGGGTGGTCGGCAAGCTGCAGCAACGCGGCAAGATGGCGTGGCCCGCCTTTGGTCTGGTCGCGGCGCCGTTCCTGATCTTCGGCGCGTTTTCGCTCCCCTACAGCTTTGCGGAACAATCGGCGCAGCGAGCGGAGTCGATCCACGATCCCATCCCGTTCAGCCGCGAAGCGCTGGCCGAAGCGCGGGCAAGCGGACGACCCGTGTTCCTGTGGTTCACCGCCGACTGGTGCGTCACCTGCAAGGTCAATGAAAGCGTCGCGATCGAACGCGAGGAAGTCCGCGCGATGTTCGAGGATGTCGGCGTGATCACGATGGTCGGCGACTGGACCGTTCGCGACGAGGAGATCACCGAGTTTCTGACCGAGCAAGGCGCCGCAGGCGTTCCGCTCTACATCTGGTACGATCCGGTCGAGGAGCCGAAACAGCTGCCGCAGATCCTGACGCCGAGCATTCTGACTAATCAGGCTTCGTATTCGGATGCTCGGTAAGCACTCGAAACCGTAAGGGTTCGCAAGGCCGACCGGCCGCCCGCAGCGGATTCGAAGCGAAGCGGAGATGGCCGTTTGGCCACCCGACCTTCGGGTCGCATGAGCGAGGGAGTCGAAGACGGCCATAGGTCAAATCGCGCGCCCGGATGGGCGTGCAAGAGACTAAGACCCCCGACACTCTGCCAGGAATTGCGCCGGTAGCGGGCTGGGGTTGATGGTTACCATCCCAGCACCGGGCACTGTCGCGGTGATCTCGCGCGGTCCGTTGAGCGGCTCCCAGCGTTCGTCGGCGGCGGGAAGCGATCCCTGCCAGATCGAGCGCCCTGAGACCTCGGTCGCGTCCACTTCGATCCGCCCGATCGCACCATTGCCGATCAGCGCCAACAGGGCGCCAGCGCCTTCGTCCGCCGGGCTGAGGCGGGTGATGCGCAGAGTGGGTTCCGAGCCATCGCGCAGGCAGGCAAGGGCGAGCAGGACGGGCTTGCCGGGAATGCCGTAGATTAGTCGTTCACCATCGGCGGCCTCGGCCCAGACTGCTCCTTCGCTATCGGGCGAGGGCAAGGGTTCGGAGGCGAAAGTCGGCTCGGCCTCAGGCATATCCCGCCCCATATCCGCATCGGTGGGCGGAGGTTTGCAGGCGGAGAGTACGGTGATGAGGGTTAGGACAATCGTTCGCATTGCCTATCTTATCTTCTTTCCGACCTGAATTCCCAGCAGAGCAATTCCGACGATTCCTGTGATGGTAGCGACGATTTCGAATGGGGTCATTGCTGCTTCCTTTTCGTTGAGCAGCACGCCCAATGACCATACGGACCGGATTTTGCAACGTCTTCGCTGTTACTGGCTCTTAGACTTCCTGAGCTTGAGCCTTCCCGACTATCCACTTGCGCCATGTTTCGCCATACCGCGTCTTGCGCGTGACCAAATTGCCGGAACGACTAACTCTGACGAGTGTGATCCTCATCACGCGATGCGAGCCGAGAAACTGACCAAACACGCCTCCGAGTTTCCTTCACAAGTTACCAGGAGAGCGTCATGTCGACATATTGGGTTTGCAAGCACAACGGTGAGATTCAGTGCCAGGATTTTCCAGCACCGGTGTCGCTAGAAAAGATGAAAGCGCAGCTCGCGGCATTGATTGGAGAAGAGAATATCCTGAATGCCGAAGAGCGCACCTATCCCGCACCACGTTGCTGCGGCTGTCCGACGGGCAACTTCAACGCGTACGAAATCACTGCCAAGGGCTATGAGCTCCTGACCACCGGAATAATGGGACGGATGGGCTTCGAAGATTGCGGCGATCACTGCTCGCATACGCCGGAAAACGATGAAGACCTCTGCGCTTTCGATATTCTTCGCGCCACCCGGGCAACTTCGGTTGCGAATACCCCGGTGCTTATCAAGGAGCTCATCGGGCGGATCGTTCGCTGCTATGAAGAAGGCACGCCGATAACCCAGGATTACATTCCCGAGCGAGTGAACATTGTCACCGTCAAGGGCAGGATTGTCGATATCTGGTTTGGCTGAAGATGCCGGCGCCGGTGAGGAGGAATTAGCGCATCTTCCGCTGTGTCTTCCCATAGCGCGTCTTGCGCGTGCCCGGCCTCCCTGCATCGGAACGCCCTACCTTGGGCGCTTTCTTCTCCTCATCGGGCAGGCCCAACTCGTCGTTTTCCAACCGCCGGATTTCGTCGCGCAGGCGGCCAGCCTCTTCGAACTCTAGGTCCGCTGCCGCGTCGCGCATGCGTTTTTCTAGGTCTTCGATGTAGGCGCGCAAATTGTGGCCGACGAGGTTGTTGGTTTCGTCGTCTTCGAGATCGACCGTCACCCCGTCCTGGCTCGCGGTGTGAGCGACGATGTCGGCGATGTCGCGCTTGATCGTTTGCGGGGTGATGCCGTGTTCTTCGTTGTAGGCCTTCTGCTTGTCGCGGCGGCGGTCGGTTTCGGCCATCGCGCGTTCCATCGAACCGGTCACGCGGTCGGCGTAGAGGATCACCCGGCCATCGACATTGCGCGCGGCGCGGCCGATGGTCTGCACCAGCGAGGTTTCCGAACGCAGGAAGCCTTCCTTGTCG
The DNA here is from genome assembly GCA_964550495.1 of uncultured Porphyrobacter sp. Lineage (GTDB taxonomy): Bacteria > Pseudomonadota > Alphaproteobacteria > Sphingomonadales > Sphingomonadaceae > Erythrobacter. The sequence goes on from CAZJZO010000146.1 coordinate 7,337, forward strand.
GCATCGAGGATGCACACCAGGCCGCATTCGGGAATGTCGAGCCCTTCGCGCAGCAGGTTGATCCCGACGAGCACGTCGTAGACGCCCATGCGCAGGTCGCGGATCAGCTCGATGCGTTCCAGCGTCTCGACATCGGAGTGCATGTAGCGGACGCGCACGCCCGCTTCGTGCATGAATTCGGTAAGGTCTTCCGCCATGCGCTTGGTCAGCGTGGTGACGAGCGTGCGATAGCCTTTCCTGGCGGTCTTCTTGCACTCCTCGATACAATCCTGGACCTGGTCTTCGACCGGGCGGATATCGACCGGCGGGTCGATCAGGCCGGTCGGTCGGATCACCTGTTCTGCGAAGACGCCACCGGTTTGCTCCAGTTCCCACGGTCCGGGCGTGGCCGAGACGCAGAATGTCTGTGGGCGCATCGCGTCCCACTCGTTGAAACGTAGTGGGCGGTTGTCGATGCAGCTTGGCAGTCGGAAGCCGTACTCGGCCAGCGTCAGCTTGCGGCGATGGTCCCCGCGCGCCATCGCGCCGATCTGCGGCACCGTCTGGTGGCTTTCATCGACGAACAACAGCGCATTGTCGGGCAAGTATTCGAACAGGGTCGGGGGCGGCTCGCCGGGCAGCCGGCCCGTAAGGAAGCGCGAATAGTTCTCGATACCCGCGCAGCTGCCGGTGGCGGCGATCATCTCGAGGTCGAAATTCGTGCGCTGTTCGAGCCGCTGGTGTTCGAGCAGCTTGCCTTCCTCTTCCAGTTCCTTGAGCCGGTGCTGGAGCTCGAACTTGATCGCCTCGGTCGCCTGTTTCATCGTCGGGCCGGGCGTCACATAGTGCGAATTCGCATAGACCCGCACCTTGTCGAGCTTCGCGCCTTTCTTGCCGGTCAGCGGATCGAATTCGGCGATCTCCTCGATCTCGTCACCGAAGAAGCTGATCCGCCATGCCATGTCTT
>CAZJZO010000147.1:0-8178 GCA_964550495.1 uncultured Porphyrobacter sp.
CGGTGCGCGCCATGATCAGCGCCACATCGGCGTGCGGGGCATTGGTGATGTAGCGCTTGGTTCCGTTGAGCACCCATCCATTCCCGCCAGGATCGGGCACGGCCATGGTTTGCATGGCAGCCGAATCGCTGCCCGAACCCGGCTCGGTCAGGCCGAAACAGGCGATCTTGCCTTCGACCAGCTTGGGGTACCATTCCGCCCGCTGTTCTTCGGTCGCCCCGTTCTTGAGCGCGCTGGCGAACATCCCGACATTGATCGAAAAGATTGATCGGTAGGCAGGCGCGGCGTAGCTCATCATGTTCACGACGCGCGCATATTGAGTGGTGTTCAGACCTGCACCGCCATATTCCTCGGGCACGGAAATGCCGAACAGACCCATTGCGCGCATCTCGTCGAGGATGTCCGGTGGAACCGCATCGTTGGCGATCACGTCGGCTTCGGCCGGGATCAAGCGCTCTCTGACATAGCGCTCAAGCTGCTCGGCAAACTGCTCGAACGCATCAGGGTCCATGCCCTGGTTAAACCGACTGCGTTCTGCGGGGGCATTCATCGACACTGTTCCTCTCGACCATGGCAGCGCTGGGCGATGCAATTCCTGGCGACGACCTTGTTCCGATTACTCTGCGCCGTCGCCTGTCAATTCGGGGGTTTCCTGCCGATCGGCAGGAGGCCCTTCGACCGGCGGGAGAGCTTCTTCGGGCAGCCGCCGGGCATCGAGCATCTCGGCCGCATCGTCCAGCGCTTTGGCCTCGCCTTCGCTCACGCCGCCGGGTCCGGCTCCACCGCCATTATCGCACGCCGAAAGAGCCAGCAGGAAGATCGACCCAGTGAGCAAGGAGCATCGTTTCGCCTTGCTCGTGGATCGTCTTGAGCCTGAATTATTGATCAATGTTTTCAACGGCATCCGACGCTGCATCGACAGCAGAGTCGATCGCTCCGGCCGCGGCTTCGGCTTCGGCGGCGGCCGCCTCAACCTGCTCGGCGACGCTTGCTGCGTCTTCTGCAGCCGCTTCGGCGGTTTCCTGCGTTACCGCAGCTGTTGCGTCTTCGCCGGCATCGTCTGTTTCGGTTGCCGCCGCATCTTCGACCGGTTCGTCGGTTACGGCTTCGAGCGCTTCATCGGCCGGCATTTCGACCGTATCCGCAGTCGCCTCGGTCGATGCATCCTCGGCGCTGCCACAAGCAGCAAGCGCGAGCGAAACGGTGGCAAGCGCGGCCAGACTAGAGAGCTTTTTCATTGGGATTTCCTCCTGATTTGACCCAAACCCTTGCCGGGCGATTGGCGCCCGGTATCGCGGGGGTTTAGCCACTTTGAAACGGTTAAGCCAAGCGCGAATTGCTGGACCGAAACGGCACAAGGCGAATTGCTCGCATGCTGGCGCAGATGCAGCGTGTTACCGGGCAAGCATGACACGATCTCGCATCACAGCCCTTTCGAAACGTCTCGCCATGACTCTGACCGCTGCCGGTCTTGCCGTCGCTGGCGGGGGCGTGATGGCTCAATCATCCGGTGGCGATTTCACGGTAACGGAGACAGGGCGCAGCTATGGTAGCCTGCAATCGGCGATCAACGCGATCGGCAACCGACGCGGGACGATCAGCATCGCCCCCGGCACCTATCGCCAATGTGCCGTGCAGCAAGCGGGTGTCATCACCTATGTGACCGAAAAGCCCGGCAGTGCGGTGTTCGAGCGCAAGGCCTGCGAAGGCAAGGCGGCGCTGGTCCTGCGCGGAACGGGATCTGAGATTCGCGGTCTCGTGTTTCGCGGGATCTACGTGCCCGATGGCAATGGCGCGGGTATCCGGCTTGAGAAAGGCAGCCTCAACATCGCCAACAGCTGGTTTCTCGACAGCCAGCAGGGCATTCTGACCGCCAACGATCCGAACGGCAGAATCTACATCGTCCGCTCGACATTCAGCGGGCTGGGCACCTGCGAAAACTCCGCCGGCTGCGCGCATTCGATCTACACCGGCAATTATGGTTCTCTGACCGTCAAGGAAAGCCGCTTCGAGCGCGGTCAGGGCGGGCATTACTTGAAAGCGCGCGCTGGCAATGTGACGATCGAGAACAACAGCTTCGACGACGCCAATGGCCGGGCGACCAACTACATGATCGATCTCCCGGCAGGCAGTCGCGGCCGAATCGCGGACAACTGGTTCATCCAGGGCCGCGACAAGGAGAATTACTCGGCGTTCATCGCTGTCGGGGCGGAGGACAATTTGCACCCGTCCGACGGCTTGCAGGTCATCGGCAACGAAGCGCGTTTCGTACCTGGCCTGCGCCGCTCGAGCGTGTTTCTGGCGGATTGGACCGGGGCAAGCATCGCCATGTCTGGCAACGCGCTGGCGAGCGGGTTGAAGCAGTACGAGCGGCGCTGAAACGTTTGCGTTTTCAGACCGCTGTCGGTGCGGTAGGTTGCAGCCATGGAACATGCGCTGCGCATTAATCTGATCGCATTGCTGTTTGCCGCAGCGATCCTGATTCCGATCACCGGACAGGCCGCAATGGCCGACAGTTGGATGGACCCGAGGACCGAAACCACCCTGTCGCCCAATGGCAACTTCCGCGTCACGGTCGAACCTACGCCCGAACACCTAGTCGACGCCTACTATCAGCGCGAGCAAACCGGTCAGAGCGTCGAACGCCCCAATGCCACCGCGAAACTGGAACGAAAGGGTTCGGGAGATCGGTGGGAGACCGTCTGGGACGCATCGCTCGCCAATCTGATCGCGCCGGTTCACGTCATTGTCGCGAATGATGGCCGATATGTCGTGACGTTCGACAACTGGTATTCAAGCGGCCACGGTGAGAACGTTCTGGTCATCTATGGCGCCGACGGATCGATAGTCCGTTCGCTGCAGCTGACCGATCTTGTCCCGCAGATGTACAAAGATTCGCTGTCCCACTCGGTCAGTTCGATAGGGTGGCGGAAGGATGCGGAAATCCAGCCCGACGGGGAGATGCTGTCGATCGACATCTACGTGCCGGACGGGAATCTCCTGCTCTCTGGTTCCAAGACGGTCCGGTTCTTCGTTTCCCTCGTCGACGGATCGGTGACTCTTCCCGATCCCGAGGAATGGGATGCCGCACTAAGCTTGGCTAGTGACAGGACATTGAAACGGATCGACTCGCATCTCGAATGGCTCGACATGATGCGCAATCCGATCAGTCCGCCCGAGGGGTGTGAAGCCTGGCGCTGGCGCAACTACCTGAACGAGGCGTATCAAAGGCTGAGGCCGGCGGGATTGGAGCCCAAATATCCCTTTGAATACGTCCTGCTGCCTCCGGGAAGCGAAGGGCACGAGAGATTCCTCAGCAATTTCACATGGTGGTTTAGGGATCCGCGTTTCAAGGACAATCACATGGCGGTCGCCGCCCCGTGCGCTGACGATGTCCTGACGGCAGCGATCGAAGATATCGCGGAACGCGCCGAAGAAGGCTGGCATGCCAATGTCACGCTCTATGTCGCGGTCGACAGAACCCGGTATGAACATTTCGCCGACTTGCTGGGGCCTAGCGGCGCCAAGCTCATCTGGCTCGATCCCGATGTCGCTCTGCCGCAGCGCCGCGATCGCATTCCCGGGTCCGACGCGCAAATTGCAGCACGAAACGCGGAACAACAGCGTCTGAGAGCGCTTGTGGCTGCCGAGAAAGCCGCAGAGGCGGCTGCAAACTAAGTCTGATCGGAAGGCGCAGGGTCAAACGCCCGCACGTACCGCTGCTCGCAATCGGGAATCGGCGCGCCCAGACTCTTGACCTGGAAGGCCCAGCCGAGCTCGCCGGCGAGCCACATTGGCGTTCCTGTCTCGAAACCGAAACGGGAATAGATTTTCGGGTCGCCCAACACGGTTATGCCCTTGGCGCCGCGTTCTTTCATCGCCGCTTCACCCGCTTCGATCAGCGCGCGACCGATGCCCTGACCATGGTGCGATGGTTCGACGGCGACCGGGCCAAGCACGAACCAGCCTTCGTCCCCATTGGCCAGGATCGCAGGGGAATAGGTGATCTGGCCAAGGATCGTGTCGCCTTCAACCGCGACGAGCGACAGCACCAGATCGCCATCGTCCCGGAGGCGGTCGATCACGTCCTGCTCGTCACCATCGGAATAGGGATGCCCATCGAAAGCGCGCGTCACCAAGGCGTGGATCGCGGTTTCCTCTCCGGACTTCTCGGGCCTGATCAAATAGTCGTTCATGTGAGCAGATGCCCCGATCGATCTCGTTTGGTGGCGAGATAGCGCGCATTGTGCCGATTGTCGGGCAGTTGATGCTGGACCCGCTCGGAGACGGTGATCCCGGCCTTGGTGAGCGAATCAACTTTCGCCGGGTTGTTGGTGAGCAACCGAATGCGGGTTGCGCCAATCAGTTCGAGCATCCGTGCCGCGACCGGAAAATCGCGCGCTTCATCGGGTAGTCCCAACCGCTGGTTGGCATCGACCGTGTCGAAACCCTGATCCTGCAGGCGATAGGCGCGCAGCTTGTTGACGAGACCGATTCCGCGTCCCTCCTGCCGCAAATAGAGCAAGGCGCCCCATCCGCCATCCTGCTTGGCGTGTTCGACCATGGCGTGAAGCCCGGCGTCCAGTTGCGGGCCGCAATCGCATTTGAGGCTTCCGAGCACATCCCCGGTCAGGCATTCGGAATGGAGGCGGACCAACGGAGGGCGATCCCCGCATTGTTCACCGATGATCAGGGCGACGTGTTCGCGCGTATCGGCGGTGGATCGAAAGGCAATGATCTCTGCGTCTTCGCTCGCCGATACCGGCAAGCGGGCGCGGGTCACAATCCTCAATGCCCCTGCTTCTGTGTAGTGATCGAGGTCACCGGGTGAGAGTGGATGCGGTTCCCCGCCATCGCTCGGATCGACCAGGAATGCGGGCAGAATCCCGGCGATCCGCGCAAGTTCCATCGCCGCTAGGGCACATTCGGTCCACTCGATGGGTTCTGCGCGGAACGGTCCCTTGAAGGGATTCTTGAGATCGAGCGCCGGGTCGGCAATCGGTACGGCGCCGGTCAGGTCGAATGCTTCTCCGCTCCGGATCAGCACCGGTGCATGCGGTACGGCAGCCTCGCGCTGGTTGGCGAGCTTGAGCGTGGCTGCACGTGCGGCCGAAATCAGCATCCGGTCCGCCTTCGCAGAGCTTGCCACCGCCGTTTCGACCGGCAGCAAGGTCGGTCCTCCCTCGAACGCCAGCGGCCAGCCATGGCGCAGCGCATCGACCGCTTGCGCGGCGCGTCTCGAAGGAGAAGGCTCGCTCAGAGATCGAACTCCGTGATCAGCGGGATATGGTCGGAGGGTTTCTCCCAGCTGCGCGCATCCTCGAGGATGCGGTGCCCGCTTGCCTGTTTCGCCAGTTCGGGGCTCGCCCACATGTGATCGAGCCGCCGCCCGCGATCGTTCTTGCGCCAGTCGGGCGAACGATACGACCACCAGCTGAAATAACGCTCCGGATCGCGGATGAATTCGCGACCGACATCGACCCAGCCATGCGCGTCGCGGAATTTGCCCAAGGTCTCGACCTCGATCGGCGTGTGGCTGACGACCTTGAGCAGCTGCTTGTGGCTCCACACATCGCTTTCAAGCGGGGCGATGTTGAAATCGCCGACAATCATGGTCGGTGCATCGACCTTTTCCGCCCAGCGGGTCATGCGCTCCAGGAAATCGAGCTTCTGGCCGAATTTGGGGTTCTTCTCGCGGTCCGGAAGGTCTCCACCTGCAGGGACATAGACGTTTTCCAGCACCATCCCGGTGCTGCCGACCTCGACCCCTACATGGCGCGCTTCGCCATTGTTCTGCCAGTCGTGGCGCGAAACCTCTTTCAAGGGAAGGCGGCTGACCGTGGCGACGCCGTGATAGCCCTTTTGTCCGCACACGGCCTGATGCTCGTAACCGAGCTTGGCCAGCGCTTCGGCAGGGAACTTGTCGTTCTCGCACTTGATCTCCTGCAGGCAGATGACGTCGGGCGATTCCTCGGCGATGAACTTTTCGACGATCGGCATCCGCAAGCGGACCGAATTGATATTCCATGTGGCGATAGAGATCATGCGCTGCGATTTAGGGTGATGGTGCCGAAAACGCCACCTTTCCCTTTCGTGTCACATTCGGAACCGATACCAAGTCGCAGTCACCCGGGAGACACTTTTGTGATCCGCAATCGTTCGCTCACCGTCATGCTTGTCGGCGTTGCACTATCGCTTGGAGCATGCACGATGACTGGCGGCCCGCCGCCGGCCGTCGGCAGTGCCTCTGCGCCGCAAGCGGTAATGAGCGAAGATCCGCAGCAAGCGAAGAATGTCATCCTGTTCATCGGCGACGGCATGGGAATTTCGACCATCACGGCCGCCCGGATTTATGAAGGACAAAAGCGCGGCGAAACGGGCGAGGAAAACCTGCTGAGCTTCGAACATTTCGACAATGTCGCGCTGGTCAAGACCTACAACACAGACGCGCAGGTGCCCGACAGCGCGGGAACGGCCACCGCAATGCACTCGGGCCAGAAGACTAAGATCGGCGTGCTGGGCGTGGGGCCGGGTGTGACGCGCGGAAACTGTGCTTCGGCCCTCGCCAATCCACTGCCCTTGCTGGGCGAGGAAGTGAACGAGCGCGGCCTTGCACTCGGGATCGTCTCGACCGCGCGCATGACCCACGCCACACCCGCGAGCGTCTACGCCCGCAGCGCCAATCGCAACTGGGAAGCCTTTATCGAAGTCGCGGAAGGCGATGATGCAAGCGCCTGCAAGGACATCGCCACGCAGCTGGTCGAGAGCCAATTTGATGTCGCGCTGGGAGGCGGCGCCAGATCTTTCTTCGGCAGCAATGCAGGCGGGATCAGGCGCGAGGCCGATGCAAATCTGCCTGCAGCCTGGGTTGCCCGCTCAAACGGCACCTACGTGACAACCGCCGCCGAACTGAATGCGGCGCCTTTGGGTGCGCCGGTCCTGGGGCTCTTTTCGGCCAGCCACATGACTTACGAAGCGGAAAAGGACGGCTCGAAAGGCGCGAGTGAACCGACGCTGACCGACATGACCAGACAGGCGATTGCGCGGCTCAAAACCGATCCTGACGGATTCTACCTGATGGTCGAAAGCGGACGGATCGATCATGCGCACCATTCAGGTCGAGCGGGCTGGGCATTGGAGGAGACGATCGAGTTTGCGCGGGCCATTCAATACGCGATCGACAACACCGATCCGGCCGAGACTCTGATCCTCGTCACCGCCGATCACAGCCACGTCTTCACGATTGCGGGCTACCCGCGGCGAGGCAATGACATTCTTGGCCTGGTGGTCCCGCCGAGTGGCGACATTTCCAACACCGAAGAGCCGACACCGGCCAGCGATGGGAAACCCTACACCACTCTGGGTTACTGGAACGGTCCCGGCGCCATTCCGCATGATCACGAAGAAGGGCGCCCGGTTCCGGAGACCGGCGTGAACGCGCAGCAGCAAGCGGCGATCCCGCTCTACAGCGAAACGCATGCCGGCGAGGACGTCGCGCTCTATGCCTACGGTCCCGGAGCCCATCGCGCGCGCGGCGTGATCGAGCAGAACGTGATCTACGACATAATCCGGTCGGCGTTCGGCTGGGAGTGAGTAGATTTTATGTTTTCCGCACGCCATCCGACGTGCGATGTCCTCGCTCACGCGGCCTGAAGGCCGCGTCGCTGCGGGCGCCAGGTCGGGCTTGCGGCCCTTCGGGCCGGTTTCTCGCGCGACGCGGAATTTGGCCTAGGCGCCAGCGAGAGTTGCAGGGGGTAAGAATCGGAGCGGAGCGCACTCAAAGTGCGTGAGCACCGGAAGCGCAGACCCCTGCAATTCGCAGCAAGCATAGGGCGAATTCCAAAAAGAAAACCCCTGTCCCGGGGGCGATGGGACAGGGGCTCCTTGTGAGCGTTCGTCACGCTTGCACAAAGCGGCCTTCAATGAAGGGAAGGGCAACAGGGGGGAAACCCGCCTTCGACCGCCTTGTTCTCTAGAAATACGGCGTTTCAGCTTTCACGTAAATGAATATCGACGGGATTCTGTCGCATCCTTACAACCGGACGCGGCCCAAACGTTCAACGCGGTCGACGAGATGAGCGGCGTGGATCACGGAATCGGAAAGTGCCGTCGCCGACTGACATCCCGTAGCGGTGCTTCGACAACCGCACGGGGGTGCGGGGATTCCGGGCGTGCTGC
>CAZJZO010000148.1:0-8170 GCA_964550495.1 uncultured Porphyrobacter sp.
GGCAGCCACCCGCGCGGGTCGGCGAATTGCCCGCCGATCTGGCCGGTCAAGTCGCCCACCGGCAGCCACCCGCGCGGGTCGGCGAATTGCCCGCCGATCTGGCCGGTCAAGTCGCGCTTGTCCGAGACGCGGGTAACGATGGCTGCAGCGGCGATGGAGAGCAGCAGCGCGGGGACTTGCGCGACCAGCGCATCACCCACAGCCAGCGTGATGTAGAGTTCGCCGGCCTCTGCGGCGCTCAAACCATGGCTGATCATGCCCAGCGCCAGCCCGGCGATCACATTGACCGCCAGAATAAGCAGCGCGGCAATCGCATCGCCCTTCACGAATTTGGAGGCACCATCCATCGAGCCGTAGAAATCGGCTTCGACGGTCACCTGCGAGCGGCGTTCGCGCGCTTCCTCTGCGGTGATCAGGCCTGCGGCAATGTCGGCATCGATCGCCATCTGCTTGCCCGGGAGCGCGTCGAGCACGAAGCGAGCCGAGACCTCGGATACACGTCCCGCTCCCTTGGTGATGACGATCATGTTGATAATCAGCAGGATTGCGAAGACGAACAGGCCGACCGCGAAATTGCCACCGACCAGGAACTGTCCGAAGCTTTCGATAATCTCGCCCGCAGCGCTCCCGCCTTCGTGGCCGTTGACCAGCACGACGCGGGTGGAAGCAACGTTGAGCGCGAGCCGGAGCAGCGTCGCGAACAGCAAGACGCTCGGAAACGCCGAGAATTCGAGCGGCTGGCGGACATTCAACGCAACCATCAGCACCGCGATCGTGATCGCGATGTTGAGCACGAAGAAGATGTCGAGCATCATCGTCGGGATTGGCAGCACCATCAGCGTGAAGAGCGCGAATATGCCGATCGGCAAGGCCATAGCGCCCGGTACGGTGCGCCAATTCTCGGTCAGGGTCGCGGCGCTCATAGCCCGAGCGCTTTCAGCCGGTCATAGGCGCGTCTTACCTGAGCGCTGCCTTCAGCGCTCTGGAGTGCCTGCCCTTCGCTTGCGCCGAATGTCGCTTTCAGCAGGTTCGACATCGAAACGGGCCGTGCAGTCGGGGCGGCGACCGAGACAGCGCCGCCTTGGGCCAGCAGCGGCAACGGTGCGATGGTGGGGCGGTTGGCACCGGTTATTGCGGGCGGGTTGCCCGGCTCGAAGACCGCTTCATCGGCAATGATGTAGGGTGGAGGCGTGACCGCAGCGAGCGCGTAGGGTGCCCGCTCGGAAGGACGTTGCCCAGCTGCGGTGAACCCGGCCGCATCGGCGCGAGCAAGCGCACGATCCATTTTGCCGTCGATCACATTCATGACTTCGGCCAGCGTCCGCGGTGAGCCATTGCGTTCAAAGAAGATCGCTCGGTTCGCGGCTGCAGGTTGGCGAAACAGAGCGGGAGCGTTTTGATTGGGATCCTGCGCCAGCTCCGAAAGGAACCGCCCGGCGCCACCGGCCCCGAGAAAATGCGCAAGATACAATTCGCCATGATCGGGCTGGCGACCTAGAATCGGCATCAAATGCGCGCGATTGTCTTCGGCGAGACCCGCCGCCATCAAGGAGGAGACATGCGGATCGTTGCGCAGCGCAAGGATCGCTTGCCGCTGAGCGGGGTTGGACACATAGGCCTGCCCACCCGCACTTGTCCGGATCCGCGCGGCGACCTCGCCAAGGCCAAAGCGATCGCCATGCCGCTTCATGGTGTTGAGCCAGGTGCTTTCGATAAATTGGTACAGACCCGTGGCACTGGAAGTCCGCGCCTTGGCTGTCGGATCAAGGGAGGACTCGACTTCGGCCTGCGCCAGCAGGAAATCGAAATCGACCGACGTCCGTCGCGCGGCATCGGCAATCGCGGTTTGAACCGGAGGTGCAGAATCCGCTCGCGCGACCTGGCGCGCCGCGCCGGCCAAAGCTGGAGCGGCTGCCGGGTTGATTGCAATTGCGTTCTGATTACTCACATCGCGCCCATTGAATTGCTCTCGGTCTGTGTCGCGGCGCCGGACGGGCGCTGCCAGCAAGGCTAAGCAATGGGCGTGCCAAATTGGACGATTTGGTTAACGCGCCTCGATCACGCGGTCGCCGATTGAGGCGGGAGATAGGTCGCCGGCTTGCCGCCCATGGCTTCCAGCCGCGCGGCGACATTGGCCGCCAAGAGGTTGCGCACCCGGCGATTGACTTCGTTCAATTGCCGTGCGGTCTGGGCCAACGAGCGTGCTTCGCCGGTCAGTTCATCCGGCCTGACGGGGATGAGGGAGTTGCACAATGCTTCCTTCTCGCGTGTGGAGCATGTCAGCGCGTCGGTATCGAGCGAGGCAAGCGCTTGCCGCTCCTGTTCCAGGACGGCAATCATTTGCCGGAGATTGCCGCTCACATCGTCGGGCCCGGTCGTGTGCTGTGGCGTCATTGAGCGAGCCCGAAACCGACCCGCGCCGCGATCATCGCATCGGCAATCTTGGCCGGAACGAGCGGATAGCTGCCATCCTCGAGCGCCGCGCGAATTTCGGCAACCCGATCGCTGTCGACCGGCGGCTCTCCTGCGCCAACCGAAGTGGCAACTTCGATCGAAACGCCGGGTTTGGCGGTTGTGTCCCCGTTGGCGTTGGGGCGAGATTGCGAACGTGCATCGAGAGCTGCGCGATCGCTTTCGGAAAGCGCGCGTGGAGCGCTCACTCCTTGCAGTTTGCTCAGTTCTATCGAGGGCATTGTGCGTCTCCAGTGGATTTCTAGTATTCAGGACGGCGGCGAGAAGCTTGCTTTAAGCCGGGAAGGTGAAAAAGATTCACAGCGCGGGTATTATCGCCAGTCCGGGGCGTTCGATCCGGGCGCGGACAGGATCGGAATTTCGCGCACCGCGCCCGCCAACACGTATCGCGATCCAGTCTCCAATCGCGCCGTTTTCCATGGCTTCGCCCGATTGCTGGACCGAAAATCCGCGGCCTTTGACCAGTACGGTCACAGGGTCGCCGCGTTTAACGACGCGCTGCGGCTGTGCCGCCTGTGGGAGCGGCCTGGTGGCGACGAAAATGCGCCAACCCGAAGCTGCCGGGCACTCAACCCGGACAGTGCTGCGGGATCGGCCATGCCACTGCGCAACAAGGGGGCGATCGCACGACGCCAATCGCAAGCGCGGATCTGTCGGCGCGCGCGCGCCGCCAATATCTCCGATCCCGGCGCCGGTGAACTGGGCTACGACCCGGTCGATTTCGCGCGGGTCTGTGATGCTGGGCGCAGGACTCGCGCCCGCCGCCCATGCCGGCGACATAAGCGGTGCAAACATGATCAACGCCAGCGGCGCAAATCCAAGCAGATTTATGATCGAACGCATCGGTCTTCTCCATCGAACCTGTCAGGTCTGAATGGTGAAGCAAAGCGCGTGCCAATTCGGCTCATCCGCGTCGTGAATTGATCAGGGCGGCGTCAGGCGCGCCTAGGTGTTGTCCGCAAGGGGCAAGGCAGGCCGGTGGTTAACTTCGGTCGCTATGACCCACGCCAGAAAACAAGACCTGCGGAGCTCTTCGTACCATGCCTTATTCCAGCCTCGTCCGCCGCGTGCCGCGCGATAAGAGCGCACATCGTCAAGGCAACATGGCGGAAACCAACGCTGCGCCTCAACCGTCCGGATCGCGCGCTCGCGAAGAGCGGCGCGAATTGTTGGAACGGATAGGCGAATTCGCAATCAAGCATGATCTGGAGGTGTCGGGCGGAAACCTGGCAGTTATCTGTGGCGCCTTGTCGGGTTCCAACGGGAAGCTGGCCGAGGCTCTCGCCGCACGCGAAATCGCGGGCGAGCCGATCGATCAGCGCTGGATCGATACGCTGGCGCGGCTGGATCCCGAGAGCAACGATCGCATGAGCGAGCTGGAAAAGCTCATGGACCGGCTCGAATATTCGATGATGCGGTTCGCGCAGACGGCCAAGTCCGCGCAGGATGAGACAAGCGATGGCCGAGAGGCCCTGGGCGCGCAGATAGACGCCATCGCAACGGCTGCAAATCCGGATCAAGGGGGGGCTGCCGAGGACAGCGTCACCGTCTCCGACGTGATCGAGCTGTCGCGCGCCATGCTGGCGCGGATCGAACAGGTCGAGACCGCGATGGAACGCAGCCAGGCCGAAACTCAGGAGCTCCGGTCGAGCCTCGCCAAGGCCCGATCGGAAGCCGATGTCGATCACCTTACCAGGTTGCCCAACCGGCGAGCCTTCGAACGGCGCTTTGCCTCAGCGGCAAATGAAGCGCGCGAGAAGAAGGAGCCGCTATGCGTCGCGTTCTGCGACGTCGATCACTTCAAGGCGATCAACGACACCCACGGGCACGATGCGGGTGACCGCATCCTGGTGGCGATTGCGAGCACGCTCAACGAGATTGCCAATGACGAATGCTTTGTCTCGCGGCACGGGGGCGAAGAGTTCGTGCTGCTGTTCTACGGCTTCGACAAGGACGCGGCATGGCGCAAGCTTGACGGCGTGCGGCGCGTCATGGCCAGCAAGCAGCTGATGAACCGCGAAACGGGCAAGCCGTTTGGCCGCATTACGTTTTCCGGCGGGATTGCCGAAGTCACCGAAGATTCCGATTCGCGCAGCGCGCTTTCGCGCGCGGACGCCGCGCTCTACCAAGCAAAGGCGAGCGGCCGAAATCGCATCATATCGATGTGACGCCGGGTCGGCTCAAAGCGGAGCATCGAAGGCGAGACTGGCATAGAGATCGGATTGATCCGCCGGCTGAACGACAATCCTGACGGGTACCCCTGCAGCACCTGCCTGCAACGCCAGAGCCTGCGCTGCAGCCCAAGCCTCGTCCTCTTCGCCAGGCCGATGCAGTGCCACGACGCTTAGCGTTGCCCGCGGATCGGGCGATTGACGGTCAAGCCATTGAGCGATCGAAGGCGTGTCCAGTCCGGGTCGGTACAAGGCCTGCGACGGCGCTACGCTGGTCGCATCGTGATCGGGCCCAGGTACGCCGCCGGGTTCGCTCTTCTCCTCGGCACTGTCGGCCAGGGCAGAAACGGTCACTATGAACAGGATCAGCGCCAGATCTGCCAGGATCAGTTGCCAACCGGCGGTTTCGCGACTGGTCATTGCAGCGCTCTACGCCGCATCGCGCAGGCGCGCCGGCGGCGCTGGCGACGGGTCGCTCAAATGCCGATCGAGCCAGTCGATCAGCTGTTCGCGAGCGAGCTCCTCGCGCTCGCCGCGGCGTTCGATCGCGCGCGCCATCGGGATGCAGAAAATATGTGCGGCAAGCACTCCGTAGAGCGTCGAAAGGACCGCTGTCGCGAGCGCTGCCATCGTCCCTTCGACAATGCTGCCATTGCCAGGGGCCAGCTGCGTGATCGCGAACAGTGTTCCGACGAGCCCGAAGACCGGGGCCAGATCGCCGGCATATTCGAAAGTTCGCACGGCCGCACCGCGCGATGCTTCGCGCTCGGCCCGCTCCGCCCTTCGCGCCGAATGCATGGCTTCGAGCGAAGCGTGGCGGAGATAGGCGCTGACGACCCGCGCGAGCGAAGGATCGGGCGGCAAGGAGGCTTCTGCACAGAGCAACCCGTTGGCCTTGATTTCGTGCACCGTGCGGGCAAGCGCCACGCGGTTTTCGTCTTCGTCGAATGTGTCCTGCCCCAATCGCAGTGCCGCGCTTCCGGCGAGGCGCAGATCGCGTGTGCCGCATCGGGCCGCCGTGGCGAGCATCGTGCCTGCCAACACGATGGCGAGGGCACCGGGATCGAGCATCTGGGATAAGTGGCTGATCACCGTCTGAATTCCTTCGCCGCGCGCATACGGAACGAAGAACGGCTCTGGGTGCGCGAGATTAAGCGCGGGCGCTGCAACTGGCAGCAGATTGCAGAGTCGGCGGCAAGGCTTTGCCGAACACCGGGTTCGGATTGGGCCTGCACGCCACATAAACATTTAAAATCAATGATATAACTAGTCTTGGCACGCGATCTGCAGTTGCAAGGCCATCGGTAGTTTTACGATCCCGCGAAAGGCTCTGGCCATGAACGAACAGATCTTCGGCATCCACGGTGCTGCGCTCGAATTGCGCTCACAGCGCATGGGTGTGCTGGCTTCGAATATCGCGAATGCCGCTACGCCCGGGTACAAGGCGCGTGACATCGATTTTGACGCGGCGCTGCAGGCCAGGCTCGACGGGCAAAGCATCGATGAGAGCGCTGATACGCACCTCGTCTACAAGATGCCGACCATGCCCTCGCTCGATGGCAACACGGTCGAACTGAGCCGCGAACAGATCGCCTTCACGGAGAACGCTGTCGCCTATTCGGCGACGCTCGCCTTCGTTCAGGGCAAGGTCAACACCCTTACCCGCGCGCTGAAGGGCGAATAGGGATGTCGAGCGAGCAGCCCATGACATTGTTCGGCATGACCGGGCGCGCGATGTCTGCCCAGTTGGTGCGGATGAACGCAGCGACGTCGAACCTCGCCAATGCCGGATCTGTCACGACCCGCGAAGAGGACGCCTACCGCCCGTTGCGGACTGTGTTCGCAACTGAACTGGATCAGGCCTCGGGCCTTGCTGGGGTGCGCAGCGAAGGGCTGGTGCGCGAACAGACCGCGCCGACCAAGCGCTACGACCCGGGCCATCCGCTCGCCGATGAGAGCGGCCACATCTTCGAAGCGCCCGTCGATGAGACCGCCGAAATGGTCGAGATCATGGAGAGCGCGCGCCAGTACCAGAACCTGGTCCAGGCGCTCACCACAGCCAAGCAACTGATGCTCGAAACCCTGAGGAGCAATGGATAATGGACACCGCCAATTCGCTCACCACGCCTGGCGCGCAGGACGCGATTGATCGGCTCAACGCGCCGCGCACGATCCGATCGCAGAACCAGTTGGCGACGCTCGATCAGACCGACTTTCTGCGGCTGCTGACGACTCAGCTGACGTTGCAGGATCCGCTCGAGCCGACCAGCAACGAAGAAATGCTGGCACAGATGGCGCAGTTTTCCTCGCTCGAGGCGCAGACCGCGTCGAGCAGTACGCTCGATGACATTTCGACCAAGCTCGATGCGCTGATCGAAGCGCAGGAAGCGGCGACCAATGCCGCAACCTCGGCAGCTCAAGCCGCGTCCGAGGCAGCCCGCGCAGCCGAAGCTGCGATCGCTCAAGCCAACTGACCCCCAACATACGACGCCAAAAGGAACCTCTGACATGACCTCTTTCTACACCTCATTGAACGGTCTCAAGAACGCTGAAACCGATTTGCGGGTCATCTCGCACAATATCGCCAACGCCGAGACGGCCGGGTTCAAGAAGAGCAACGCCCAGTTCGCCGACATCGTCACCAGCGGTTCGAGCAGCGACCCGCGGCTGTCGGTCGGGATTGGCGCCACCGTCTCCGCGATCAATCAGGACTTCTCGCTTGGTGCGATCGAGCAGACCGGGCGCAGCCTCGACCTTTCGATCGATGGCGATGGGTTCTTCACCACCCGCAACACCGAGACCAACGAGTTCTTCTTCACCCGCAACGGCAACATGCAGATCGACAGCGGAGGCAACCTCCAGGACGCTGGCGGGCAGCGCCTGCAGGCATTCCCGGTCGACGCGACCGGAGCGGTGACGAGCACAACTCCAGCGGATGCGGTGGTCCCGACCACCAATGCGGCTGGCTCGGATCTTTCCAGCGTGACGATCGAAAGCAACGGGGTGATCCTCGCTTCCTATGCCGACGGTTCGAGCGATCCGGTTGGCCGGATTGCGCTCGCCACCTTCCCTTCGCCCGACGGCTTGCGCTCGATCGGCCAGACCAAATGGCGTGCGACCGGCATTTCCGGTGCGCCGCAATATGACAGCCCGGCGATCGGGAATCGCGGACAGATCCTCAGCGGTGCGCTCGAACGATCGAATGTCGATCTTGCCGAAGAGATGGTCGCGCTGATCACGGCGCAGCGAAACTTCCAGGCCAATGCCCGGGCAATCGATACTTCGACCACGATCTCGCAGACCGTGATCAACCTCCAGAGCTAATATTCTGGGAAGGCTGAGGACGTTCGATGGATCGCCTGATTTACACCGCGCTGACCGGTATGAACGCCGCGATGGATCGCCAGCGCGCGACCGCAAACAATCTTGCCAACGCCTCGACACCGGGATTCCGCAAGGAAGTGTTCGCGGTGACGCCTGCCACTCTGCGCGATGGCTCATTGGAAGCACGCGCGGTTGCTCGCGGC
>CAZJZO010000149.1:0-8097 GCA_964550495.1 uncultured Porphyrobacter sp.
CCCCGGGTCTTCCTCGGCGGTCCCGTAGGCGACGATCGAGAGGAGGACGGCGAGCCATGGCAGCGCGAGCACGGCGAGAGAGCTGAGCAGCGACAACGCGCTGATCAAGGCGAGCCAGCCTTTGAATTCCTTGGCCCAACGCAGGAAGAACCGTGATCCCATCTCAGGCCCGGCCCTTCACAAAATTGCCGACCCCCGAAAACAGCCGTCGCAATCGCAAGGCAAGGGTCGGCCAATGGGTCGCGTCGGGATAACGTTCGTGGAGCAATTCCTTGCCGGGAAACAGCTTGAGCACCACTAGTCTTGTCTTTTCGGAGAGGTTGGGACTCGCTGCGAGATCGAGCAGGAATCGTTCTCTGCCTGACGCGCGTGCCAGATAGTGCGACAGGCGTTTGTCGGCGGATTGGGTTTCGAGTGTCTTCAAGACGGTGTCTGGAATGATCGTCCCCATACTGCTCCGTGCAAGCTGCAAGCCGGATAGCACAATATCCGACGAACCGCTCTCCGCAGCCCTGGTCGCAAGTTTGCCCCAATCGGACTCGGAGAATGTCGCGGTGATGAGGTGAATATCGAGCGCCCAGATCAGCCTGTCATTCTCGAACAGCATCGTGTCCCCGACAAGATACCCGAAGCGGCCATGCGCTGCACGATTGATGCAGATAAGCAGCAAGTTTTCGATTGCGCTGAGGCCTACCGCGTTGGGCCCAAGCTGCGGGAGTGCCACCACCTGTCGGTCCGCCTGGTTGGCTTCGAGCAATTGGGATACTGCAGGGCTTGCGCTGACCCGCCAGTGCAGATCGATCGAATGGTTGAAGCCAAGCTCAGGGGGCGACTGCCAGCACTCCTGCAGCGGCCGCACGTCGCTCCAGCGTGTGAAACCGCAAGCTCGAAACACGGCGCGAGCCTTTTCCCTGTCAGTCCCTGAAATCAATAAGTCGCTGTCACCGCGACGCCTGAGCGCGGGTTTGGGATAGACCGAATAGGCAAGCGCGGTTCCCTTGAGAATGTAGGCCTCGATCCCCGCCTGGTGCAGGGAATCGGTGAGCCGCGCCATTATTCTCTGGTGGCTTAGCTCCCAAAAACTCTGGCTGCGCGCTTCGTCGTTTACCAACTCTGCCAGCGCCGACGGCCAGCCGGGCAAACCCTGGGCGGCTTCCACAAGGAGAAGCGCCACGCCGTGAAAGGTGATCCTGGTGGCGGCTGCCCGGGTGTCAATCTCAAGATCGTTCGGCCATTCCGGCGCGAGGTCGGACCGGACGAATGAGCGGACGCATTGCGCAAGATAGTGATCGAATGCTTCGGTCTTCATTGTCGTTTTGACGCCAGCGCTGGCTCCGGACCCAGTTTCACCTCCGCACATGCGGTATTCCCGTAGGTTTGGCCAGTGGACAACCGCACCGCGCCAACACCTCTGGAACGGAAGACATTAGCCATTGACCCGACCTAGCCATGCTGCAATGCGCAAATCCGCTCTCGGGGACATCACCGTTCAGGACAACAACAAGTGGCACAACCACGCAAAGGTATCATCCTTGCCGGAGGCTCTGGCACGCGGCTCTATCCGCTGACCAAGGGCGTTTCGAAGCAGTTGATGCCGATCTTCGACAAACCGATGATCTACTATCCGCTCAGCACGCTGATGCTGGCCGGGATCAAGGATATCCTGATCATCACCACGCCTGAAGACGCCGAGCAGTTCCAGCGCGTTCTGGGCGACGGCTCCGATTTCGGCGTCTCGCTGAGCTACGCCGAGCAGCCCAAGCCCGAGGGGCTGGCGCAGGCATTCCATATCGGCGCGGATTTCGCGCGCGGCGGGCCGAGCGCACTGATCCTCGGCGACAACATCTTCTACGGCCACGGCCTTCCGGCATTGCTGGAGAGCGCCAATGCGCGTGAGAGCGGCTCAACGGTGTTCGCCTATCGCGTGAACGATCCGCAGGCATTCGGCGTGGTCGAATTCGATGGCGAGGGTCGGGCGATGTCGATCGAGGAAAAGCCTGCCCAGCCAAAGTCCAACTACGCCGTCACTGGGCTTTATTTCTACGATGATACGGTTGTGGATCGTGCCCGCGACCTGAAGCCCTCCGCGCGCGGCGAGCTGGAGATCACCGACCTCAACCGGCTCTATCTCGATGAGGGAGCCATGTCGGTCGAGATCATGGGACGCGGATTTGCATGGCTCGATACCGGCACTCACGCCTCGCTGCTCGATGCCGCGACCTATGTGCGGATCACCGAGGAGCGGCAGGGCCTGAAGATTGCATGCCCGGAGGAGATTGCCTGGCGCAAGGGCTTCATCAGCGATGACGAATTGGTGCGGATTGCGCAGCCGCTGCGCAAATCGGGCTACGGAGAATACCTGCTCGGGCTGCTCGATAACCCGGTGATCGCGTGAACATCGTCGAGACCGCGATCCCCGGCTTGCTGATTATCGAGCCGCGCGTTTTCGGAGACGATCGTGGTTTTTTCATGGAGACATGGAACGAAAGCGCGTTTCGCGAGGCCGGGCTCAATCTTACCTGGGTGCAGGACAATCACAGCCATTCGCAAAAGGGCGTACTGCGCGGGCTGCATTTCCAGAACCCGGGGCCGCAGGGCAAGCTTGTGCGGGTCACGCGCGGTGCGGTGTTCGACGTCGCGGTCGATCTGCGCAAGTCGTCGGAGACTTTCGGCAAATGGGTCGGCGTGGAATTGACCGCAGAAAACAAGCGGATGTTCTGGGTGCCCGAGGGATTTGCGCACGGCTTCCTCACGCTAACCGACGACACCGATTTCATGTACAAATGCACCGCGCCCTATTCTCCGCAGACCGAGCACACCTTGGCATGGGACGACCCGGCGGTTGGGGTCGAATGGCCTGACCTTGGCGTTGCACCTGCACTTTCAGGCAAGGACAAGGTGGGCCTGTCGTTCGCCAATGTCCCGGCATTCGATTAAGGCGCGGCGGATGAAGGTACTGATCACAGGGGCAAACGGGCAATTGGGCAGTGCGCTTCAGCGGACGGCTCCCGCTCATGCCGATCTCAACGCTATCGATGTCGACGATGTCGACTTCACCGAAGATGCGATGCTGCGCGCTCGGCTGGTGGTCGAAGCGCCCGACGTTTTGATCAACGCCGCCGCTTACACGGCTGTCGACAAGGCCGAGAGCGACGAAGAAACGGCAAGAGAGATCAACGCCGACGCCGTCGCAATCATGGCCGAGGAGATGGAGGCCCAGGGCGGCAAGCTGGTGCATATCTCGACCGACTTCGTGTTCGATGGCTCCTCCTCGCGCGCCTACCTTCCCGGCGACACCCGCAACCCGATCAGCGCCTATGGACGGACCAAGGCTGCAGGCGAGGATCACCTGCGCGAGACCGACCTGCTGGTGCGAACCGCCTGGGTATACGAAGCGGGCGGAGCAAACTTCGTGCGCACCATGATTAGGCTGATGAACGAGCGCGATGAGATTGGCGTCGTGTCCGATCAGATTGGCTCGCCAACCTGGGCAACGGGCCTCGCCAAGACGATTTGGCGCCTGATCGAAAAGGGCGTGAGCGGGACATTCCACCACAGCGACGATGGCGAAATCAGCTGGTACGATTTCGCCGTGGCGATTGCCGAAGAAGGGCATGAGCTGGGGCTGGTCAAGGCGATCCCGACCATCAAGCCAATCACTACCGCCGACTATCCGACCCCGGCCAGGCGCCCCGCATATTCGCTGCTCGATTGCAGCGCCACGCGGGAACTTCTAGGGGACCAGCCGGTCCATTGGCGCACAAATCTGCGCTCCATGCTCGAAGAGGAAGCATCCCTTGGCTAACTTGCTCGTCACCGGCGGTGCCGGCTTTATCGGCGGCAATTTCGTGCATTACTGGAATGCGCAGCATCCCGATGACGAAGTGACCGTCCTCGACGCTCTGACCTATGCTGGGAATCGCTCGACACTGGCGGGCGCAAACCGCACCGAACTGGTCGAAGGCGACATTCGCGATCAGGATCTGGTCGAAGATCTGCTGCGAGACCGGGGCATAACCACAATCGTCCATTTCGCCGCCGAGAGCCATGTCGACCGCTCGATCAGCGGCCCCGACGCCTTCATCGACACCAACATTCTCGGCACCAACGCGCTGCTGAAGGCGGCGCGCGGCGTCTGGCTCGATGGCGATGGCTGCGACCATCGCTTTCACCATATTTCGACCGATGAAGTGTTCGGCTCGCTTGGTCCGGCAGACCCGGCTTTCAGCGAAGTCACCCCATACGCGCCCAACTCGCCATATTCGGCTTCGAAGGCCGCGTCGGACCACCTTGTGCGTGCCTATCACCACACCTACGGCCTTGAGGTCACGACCAGCAATTGCTCGAACAATTACGGGCCGTACCAGTACCCGGAAAAGCTGATCCCGCTGTTCCTGCTCAACGCATTGTCGGGCAAAAACCTGCCGATCTATGGCGATGGAATGAACGTGCGCGATTGGCTGCATGTCGAGGATCATTGTCGCGGGATCGAAGCCTGTCTTGAGCGCGGCAGACCGGGCGAGACCTATAATATCGGCGGCGGGGCGGAGCTGCCGAACATGACCGTAATCGACACCATCTGTGCCGAGGTCGACCGCGCGTTCGAGGAAGTGGAGGGGCTCGCGGATCGCTATCCCGAGGCCCCGGCGGCTCGCGGAGAAAAGTCCGATACACTCAAGACCTTCGTCACCGACCGGGCCGGGCACGACCGCCGCTATGCTATCGACGAGACCAAGGCGCGGGCTGAGCTGGATTATGCTCCGCAGCGCGGTTTCGAGGAGGGCCTGCGCCAGACACTTCGTTGGTATCTCGATCGCGAAGACTGGTGGCGGCCGCTGCTGTCTGCATGAAGCTGAACGCGCTCTCGAGCAAGATCGCGCAGCTGACCAACCGCGCGGGACTGGAGCTGTCGCTGCGCCGAGTTCGGCGTACCACTCCAAACCGCCGGATCGTATACTTTCTGCATATCGGCAAGGCGGCGGGATCGCAGGTCAAGCAGATGATGGCGCAGGTGAACGCAGCGCGTTCAGACATCTACATGCACGGGCTCACCCACGACGTGACGCTGGCGGAACTGCCCGAGCCATCCGACTATTTCTTTTCCATTCGCGATCCCATCAGTCGATTCCGTTCCGGGTTCTATTCGCGCAAGCGGCGCGGACGACCACTCAACGACATCGCCTGGACGCCGCATGAGGAAACCGCTTTTGCCAATTTCGAGCATGCAGCGAACTTGGCCGAGGCGCTGTTCGCGCAGGGCGAGCTGGGTCTGAAGGCGGCAGCGGCAATGAAATCGATCCGCCACACGGCGCAGGACCAGATCGACTGGTTTGCGCTCGCGGGGGACATCTTCACGGTTCGTCCACCGGTTTGGGTTCTACGACAGGAGCATCTCGAGGCGGACTTGAAGGTGTTGCTTGAACGGCTTGGCGTCGACTTCACGCCCGAAGCCCGCCGCGATGCAAAGGGTGCACACGCAAACGACTATGCGGGCATTCCAGAACTCACCGAGGCCGGCATCGCCAACCTCAGACGCTGGTACGCGCAGGACTTCGCGTTCTACGAAGCAGTCGAAACCTGGATGTCGTCACAAGGCGGCGAGTAGGCGCCTGAGCATCAGCAAAGCTCCGGCGTTGCGGAGTATCGCACCGATTGCTGCGGCAAGAGCGGTGGCGACCATGCCGTAGGATGGCAACAGCCAAAGCAACAACCCGACGCACACAATCACGGTCGCGATCTCGATCATCAACACTGCACGTTCGCGCTTCATCATGGTCAAGGCGGCCCCGGCGGGACCGGCGGCAACATTGATGAACTGACCGACCGCAAGGATGCGCAGGGCGTCCGCGCCGCGCACAAACTCCTCTCCAAAGAGCAACAGGATCGGCTCGGCGGCAAAGAGGACAAGCAACAATAGCGGCGACACAATCGCGACGCCGATCAAGCTGGAAGTGCGGACTGTATTCCACGCGGCGCTCGCATCGCCTTGGTCGAAAGCTGTTGCCAGCCGTGGTCCCGCCATCAACGCGAAGCTGCTGTTGACCAGTGTGAACAGCAGGCAGATCTGGAATCCCACTCGATAAATCCCGGCTTCCGCGGCGTCTCGGAAAGAGGTGAGAAGGAACAGCCCGAGCCAATCGCCGAGCGCGACGAGCACACTGAAGGCGGCTATGAACAAACCGCTGGCGAGCGCGACCGGGCTAGCCTCGCGCTTGGCAAATCGCATCGCACTGCGAACGAGCAGGACACCTGCACCGCCAACCACTACGACGCCGGCAAGATAGGCGACTGACGGTGCTAGGCTCGACACCGCCGTCCCCGAGACAAGCAGGATCGCAATGATCACTATCGCGACGGTAGTGTAGCCGACCCCGTCGAGGGACTGCGACACCAGAACGCTGCCCTTGGCTCGCAACAGCGAGCTGCAGGCCTTTATCAAAGGCAATGCAACGATCGCGGGCGCAAGCATCCGCAAATGCCAAGTGACTTCTGGTTCGTCGAGGACATGAACCGCAATCGGTTCGGCAATCAGCCAGGCAACCACTGCCAGCGGAACGCTCGCGAGCAGCTGTCGGTTGCGCGCGTGGATGAAGAAGTTCAGCGCTACGCCTGCTTGCTCCTTGGCAAAAGCCGCGCTGGCAGTCCTCACTATCAGTCGGTCCAGTCCCTGCGTAGCAACTAGCGCCAGGATCGTCGCGGTCGCCAAGGCAAGCTGGAAGTGACCGAACGTCTCGGCTCCGAACATCCGCGCGATCACCCATGTCATGGCGAAGGCGGAGATCGCCCCGGCAGATCGCATGCCGAGTCCGAGCAGCAGTTCGAAACGCAGCCCCTTGGGCGAAACCCGGCCAAGCCGCTGCGCTAGTCCATTCGGCATGCCTTTATGCGTCCCGCTGTCCACAAGGTTGAGCCCGACTAGGGCGTATGCGAGCCGCCCGCGCCTTGGCAAGGGCGCTGACTGTAGTAGGTGGAGGACAAGTACGAACAAATTCGGATTGCCGCGCGATGTCAGAACCCCATTCGGGACCACATGCTGGAAGGGTCTTTTGCATCGGTTTCCAGAAAACCGGCACGTCATCGCTGCGCGATGCATTGGCGCAAATCGGATACCGCGTATGCGGCGTGTTCGGGCGCGACGTGCCGCTCGACGAACTGCGGTCAACCTATGTCGAACGCGGGCTCGAGATTGCAGAAGAATACGACGCGGTGGAGGACATGCCCTGGCCGCTGATGTTTCGCGAACTCGACCGGGCCTTTCCGGGATCGAAGTTCATCCTGACGATCCGCGAGACCGACCGTTGGTATCGCTCGATCGCCAATCATTTCGGCGATAACCCCTACCATATCCAGCAGCTGACCTATGGCGATGACGCGCCTGCGCCGGTCGGCCACGAAGCGCGCTATCGTGAAGTCTATGACGCCCATAACCAGGCGGTGCGCGAATATTTCACGGACCGCCCTGACGACCTGCTCGAATTCTGGCTCGAGCGCGGTCACGGGTGGAAGGAGCTAGGCGATTTCCTCGGTCGCGACGACGTGCCCGAAGGTCAGTTCGTCCACACCAATTCGCAGAAGCAGCGCGGGACGATCCTCAATCGCATACGCGGGCGATTGATCCGGATGGGCGTGCCGCTGAAATCCATGGATGGCTAGGTAGCCGCAACCGCCTCGGCGGCCAGTTGCCGCACGTCTTGCAAGGTGTTGGGGAAGGCGGTTTCCTCGATTACCGCTACGCGCCTGACGGTGGCATTCATCGCTCCCGAACCGCGCCCGATCCGAAGTTGGGTGCGGCCCTCAAGATCGAGACCTTCCATCAGCAGCACGACTTCGCCTGCGCCGTTGACGGCATCGTGGACTTCTCCTCTAGTCGATCGAACTTCGCCATCGACCCGCACTGTAGCAAGATGCGCCACTCCGCTACCGGCCTGGTATTGGACATAGCTTGTGTTCGCATCGTCCGAGACAAACACGCCAGGGTCTGACGGATCGTTGACGGTGACCGCCATCGCCACGGTGAACGACCCGCCCGCGATGTCCTTCACCGGATCGTTGACGGTGACCGCCATCGCCACGGTGAACGACCCGCCCGCGATGTCC
>CAZJZO010000150.1:0-7702 GCA_964550495.1 uncultured Porphyrobacter sp.
AGTTTCCGGGCCGAGCTTGACGGCGGGGCGCTAATCCGTCCTCCGTGAGTTCGGGAACTCTATCAGTTGGTATTGTTGGCAGCCCAAAGGGTCCGGCCAAAAGCGACCGGACCCTTCTTGGCTAAACTCTCCAAAGAGAGCTTTGCGGTTACTCTGCAGCGGCAGCTTCGGCTTCAGCCGGCGCAGCCTCTGCTGCAACAGGGGCGGCCACTGGCTCAGCCGGAGCAGCTACTGGTTCGGCCGGAGCAGCCACGACAGCAGCACTGCCCTGGAAAAAGTCCGAGAACCACGTAGTGTTGAGCAGGACTGATGCGTGCACTGCGAGCGATGTGAGCATGAGGACCACAAACAGGATCGGCAGCAGCACATTGGGGCTCACATAGAGAAAGAGACGGCCTTCATTCATCGTTCAACCCTCCCTTAACGCAGCCATGGCGTCAGAGCGAACGCCAGGACATGGGCAACAACAGCGATCCCGAAATAGATCCGGGTTCCCCATTTCAATCCATCGTTTATTTCAATGGCCTGAGCTTCGGTCAGGCCGGTTGGGTACACCTTGGTATCATCTGCCATACAGCGTTTCCTTTTCCAGATATGGCACTCAAGGAAACTCGGTATAGACCCCAGCCTTGTCCCCTAGGTGTGCATCAAAAATGAGCACATGGTATGTTCGCAGCCCGCGCTCGAACACGAGTAAACAGGCTGAGATCACTCCGCGTCAATTGGGCGCAAAGCGACGTTTTACTATTGCAAAATTTTGAACAAACGTCAATTCGCGTGAACAATTTGCGATGTCAGCGAAATCAGACATTTGTCACGGTCGCGCCCGGCAGTCGTGGTCGCCAAAACTGCGACTCGAGCCGCCGAGATCCAATCAGATCAGCCTATGTCGGCGCAGGCCCTCGGCAACAATCGTTTCGATCAGGTCTTCCTGAGTCCAACCGGCCATCACTGCCGACCTACCGAACACCTTCTGCGACCACAGATTGCAATTGAGATTGAGTTCGAGGAATTGCACGTCCCCGGTCTCTTCGTTCACGCGGAATTCGAACCGTCCGTAATCGAAGGGTCGGTATTCCTCCCACACCTTTCGGGTCAGGTCTTCGATCCGCGATACCAGCTCTGCGTTTTCGAACGGATCGAGCGAGTACTTCTGGCTGCGATCGACCAGATCGCGCTTCTCGTAATAGGTTCGAAGATGCGAAGGATCGGCCTGGCGGAAAATCAGCATCGGCATGACTTGCGGTTCGCCGTGGATCGTCACAACCGGCACTTCGACGTCGCTGCCAGTCAGGAACGGTTCGACGATCGCATCCTGCCCGCCATTGGCCGGATCTTCGTGAATACGCCTGACGGCGGCTTCCACGCCGGCCCAGTCATAGGCATCTTCGACACCCCAACTGGCAGAGGAATTGTTGGGCTTGATCACATAGCGTTCGGCAGCGGGGCACTTGTCCGGAGTGACAGGCGCGCCCTTGCGGTAACAGGCCCACGGTGCGGTAGGCACCCCAGCATCGACGGCCGCGCGCTTGGCAAGGTGCTTGTCGTCCGAAAGCCCGCGCAGGATCGGATTGGCGCCAAGATAAGGGATGCCCGCGCGCTCGCACAGCAGGGGAACCAGCATTTCCGAGTTGAAGAAACCCGCCCGGTTGAGCAGGGGAAACACGAAATCGATGTCCTTGGGCGGGTCGAACAGGATGTCGTGCGTCTGCGAAATTGTCAGTTTTGTACCGAGGCTTTCGAGCACCTCGCGCATTTCTCGGTGATACACCGCATGATTGCCATCCTCGGGGTGAATGTCGCCTTCCCACAGCGCATTCTTGGCCAGGAACAGGATGTTGAGGCTGCCCTTTGCCTCATCGGGGATGCGCATCGGCGTCAATTGTCTTGTCATTCTGCACCGGATTGAACGAAGGGTTTAGACCGCGCCGCGATGTAGGCCTGCTTTTGCGCGGAGGCCAGCGGGATTTTGCAGTTTTCATGCCCGCACTCTTGCTCTAGTGCGCGCGCGAGGATCGGGTCGCACTGACAATGTGGCCGCAACAGGCCAACCAGAACGGGGTCGCTGGTGACATCATTACCGCCACTCAATCGCCCGCTCGAAGACTATGGCGCAGACGCCGAGGCAGCGGCGTTGATAGACTTGCTTGCGTCAGGCGGCGATGCGCGGATCGCGCTCGACCCGACGAACGGTCTCAACAAATATCTCTCCGGCCCCTATCCGCGCGACGTCCTTGCCTATTCATCCTCGACGGTCAGCGACATTTCCCCAGCGGCTTTTGCGCATCTGCTCCAGCTCCGAAGAGAGCGCTTTGCCGAAGGGGTGAACTACGGGGAGCGCCTGGCTGCGCTCGAGAGACGAATCCTTGCGGCATATGGCGTCAAGGGGAACCCGTCGGTCGCTTTCGCGCCCTCGGGCACCGACCTTGAATATATCGCGCTTGCAGCGGTCCGGGGTCGGGCGCCCAACGGCATCCACAATATCCTGCTCGGCGCCGATGAAATTGGCAGCGGGTGCATCCACTCGGCGCATGGGCGGTATTTTGCCAATGAGACAGCGCTCGATTTCAACGCCACTCCGGCGGAGGATGTGCCTGGGGTAGGGCCGGTCAGCCTGGTCGATATCCCGGTGCGCTGCGGGCAGGGCCTGGCACGCTCGAGTTCGGATATCGCCGCAGCGATGGCGGTCGAGATAGCTTCCGCCAAGGCAGCCGGAAAACACAGTCTGGTCCATTGCGTCCACGGTTCGAAAACGGGTCTCGTCTTGCCCGATCGCGCCGGGCTGGCCGGGTTGGGTGCCGAGTTCGGAGATCATGCGACCTTCGTCGTCGATGCCTGCCAGGCGCGCATCACCAGCGATGCGGTGGCCGACTACATCGATCGCGGATGCATTGTCCTGATGACGGGTTCGAAGTTTATTGGCGCTCCGCCATTCAATGGCTGGGCGCTTTTGCCCGCAGGCATGGCCGAGCGCGCGCACCCGCTTCCGGAAGGGTTTGCGACCATATTTCGCCGCGCGGAATTGCCCGCACGCTGGACAGGAAGGGAGTGCCTGGACGACAGTGCCAACGAGTCGCTGGCTTTGCGGCTCGAAGCGGCCGTGTTCGAGCTCGAAAGGTTCCAGGCGATCGCGATGGGGCAGGTCGAACGCATGATCGAGGCATTCGAATCGGCGTTGACGGCGCACCTGGTTGAGCCGCTGGGCATCGCGCGAGTCCTGCCCGGCGAAGGGGCAAGGCCGAGCGATTGCCCGATCGAAATGCGCACGCTCGCAACTCTCGACGTCAGTTCGTTGCCCGGTCTCGGATCGTTCGAACAGGCACAGAGCTTACACAAGGCGCTTGCGCTCGACGGGATCCGGCTTGGTCAGCCGGTCAAATGTGTGCGACTGGAACAGGGATGGGGTGGCACCCTGCGGGTCGGTTTGAGCATGCCGCAAATGATAGGTTGGAGCACCGGAAGTCATTCCGATCTTCTGGCGCAATTGGCCAGCGACATGGCTGATATTGCGGCAGCACTGCAACATTCGCTGGCCAAAATGGCCTAGAGCGAGCTCGCATCGTCACAAAACGATAGCATTCGGACCTTGCGAGAGTAGTTTCGCTTGGGATCGCGCGATGGGGAGAGAGCGCGTATGGGTCTGAAACGATGGTATGATGCGCATGTGATGCCGCGCCTGATTACCTGCCTATGCAGTCAGGGCCCGATATTGAAGCGCCGCTCCGAGCTTGTGCCGTTGGCCCAAGGCGACGTTTTCGAACTCGGGTGCGGGGGTGGAATCAACCAGCAATTCTACGATTCGTCGAAAGTCACCAGCTATGCCGGGATCGATCCCCATGCCGGGCTGCTCGAGGGGACACTCGCCGCGGCGCAGGCGAAAGGGTGGCCGGCAGATATTCGCGAAGGGGTGGGTGAAGCGATCCCATTTCCGGACCGATTCTTCGACACAGTGGTGTGCACTTTCACGCTGTGTTCGGTCGAGGATCCCGACCAGGTGCTGTCTGAAATGCGCCGCATTCTACGACCGGGAGGCCGGGCCTTGTTCCTCGAACATGGCCGCGCGCCAGACGCCAATGTTGCGCGTTGGCAAGAACGGATTGAGCCCTACTGGAAGCCGATGGCTGGTGGGTGCCACCTGACCCGCCCGATCGGTTCCGCCTTCCGCGGCGCCGGGTTCGAAGTCGAGCCGCTGGGCCAGGGTTACCTGCCGCGGGCGCCTCGCTTTGCCGGATGGAATGAATGGGGCGTTGCGCGCAAGCCGGGGGTCTGAAATTCGCCCCGGCTTGCACAAGCTAGCCTATTCGCCAAACGTCCTTTGCCACCAACCCCGACGCGGCTTTCCGTCGCCGGTTGGCTCGTCGCCTGAACCGCCTTCTGCGTTGGAAGGTGTTTCGTCGTCATTGGCCGACTGAGGCTCACCGGACGGTGTTTCCTCAGCAGAAGCTGCTTCCCCCGCCGAAGTTTCCGCCTTTTTCTTGCGCGGTGCGCGCTTGCGCTTGGGCTTTTCGGCGGGCTCCTCCTCGGCAGGAGCGTCGTCGCTGGCTGCCGCGGTCGAATCCTCCGTTTCTTCCACCTTCTTCTTGCGCGGCGCGCGCTTGCGCTTTGGCTTGGCGGCTTCCTCTACGACCTCTTGCTCTGCCGCCTCGGCATCAGCTGTTTCTGCCTCGGCGTCCGCAGCTTCGACGGTGGGAGCTTTGGCCTCTTCGTTCTCTTCCGCTTCGCTTGCCTCGGCGCCATCGGCATCGCCTTGCTTGCGGCGCCTACCACGTCCGCCCCGGCGACGGCGCTTCTTCTTGGGCGCACTGTCTTCGCCCTCATCGCGGCTTTCCGGTTCGTCTTCGGTCTCGCCGTCTTCGGATTTTTCATCCGAGCTTTCTTCGCCGCCGTCTTCGTTGCGTTTCTTGTTGCGACCGCGACCGCCGCGTCGACGCCGCCGCCTCTTCTTGGGAGCCTCGTCTTCTTCGTCGACTGCTTCAGCTTCGGCGATCTCGTCTTCTTCTTCGTCTTCGTCGACGATCGGTTCGAATTTGGGGCGCTCGGTCGGACGCGGACCGGAGCTCGAGATCGACATTTTGGCGCCCTCTTCCTCGCCCTCCGGTGCGACTTCCACGGTTACACCGTAACGCTGTTCGATCTCCACGAGCTCGGCGCGCTTTTCATTGAGCATGTAGATCGCCGCTTCGGTGCTGGCGGCGAGACGGATCTGGGTGCCTTTGCCCTTTGCGGCTTCGTCTTCGATCAGGCGAAGCGCCGATAGGCCCGCTGATGATGCCGTGCGTACCAGACCGGTACCGTCGCAATGCGGGCAGGGGCGCGTCGTCGCTTCTAGGACGCCGGTCCTTAGACGTTGGCGGCTCATTTCCATCAGTCCGAACCCAGAGATGCGGCCCACTTGGATCCGCGCTCGATCGGACTTGAGCGCTTCCTTCATCGCCTTCTCGACCTTCCGAACGTTGGAGTTGTACTCCATGTCGATGAAGTCGATCACGACCAAGCCGGCCATGTCGCGCAGTCGCAATTGGCGTGCGATCTCGCGCGCCGCTTCGAGATTGGTATGCAGCGCGGTCTGTTCGATCCCATGTTCCTTGGTCGACCGGCCCGAGTTGATGTCGATCGAAACCAGCGCTTCGGTCGGATTGATGATCAGGTAGCCGCCCGATTTGAGCTGCACCATCGGATCGTACATCGCCTTGAGCTGGTCTTCCGCGCCATAGCGCTGGAACAACGGCACGGGGTCGGAGTAGGCTTTGACCCGGCGCGCATGGCTGGGCATCAAGAGCTTCATGAAGCCCTTGGCGAGTTTGTAGCCTTCTTCGCCTTCGACGATCACTTCCTCGATCTCGCGATTGTATATGTCGCGGATCGCGCGCTTGATCAGGTCGCTGTCGGAGTGGATCAGCGAGGGAGCCACCGAGCCGAGCGTCTTCTGTCGGATCTCGTCCCACAGACGCGCGAGGTAATCGAAATCGCGCTTGATCTCGGTCTTGGTCCGGCTGAGGCCCGCGGTGCGAACTATCAGGCCCATGCTCTTGGGCAGAGAAAGATCGGATACGACCTGCTTCAGTCGCTTCCTGTCGCTGGTAGAGCTGATCTTGCGGCTGATCCCACCGCCATGCGAACTGTTCGGCATCAGCACCGTGTATCGTCCGGCGAGGCTGAGATAGGTAGTCAGCGCGGCGCCCTTGTTGCCGCGTTCTTCCTTGACGACCTGCACCAGCATGACCTGGCGGCGCTGGATTACATCCTGGATCTTGTAGCGGCGGCGCAGCGCCATGCGTTTGGCGCGAACTTCGTCCACTTCCTTGGCTCGGCTGCGACCGTTCTTGCCCTTGCGTCCGCCCTGGCGGCGTCCACGTCGACGTCCGCGACCGCGTCGCGGCTTCTCTTCGCCATCCTCGGCTGAGGCTTCATCGTCGCTCGCTTCGGCGTCGCCTTCGTCGTCGGCGGCATCATCGTCTTCGCCGTCGTCGTCTTCGTCCTCATCGCCGTCGTCGTCCGAGGCACCATCTTCGATCGTTGCTACCTCGTCCTTTTCGGACGTGTCGATCTCTTCAAGGCCGTCTTCGGCCAGGTCTTCTGCGAGAGCTTCGGCGCTTTCTTCCTCGGCATCGTATTCCTCGCCGGGCGAAACGCCTTCATTCTCTTCTTCCTCACGCAGGCGAGCCTCTTCGGCAGCGGCTTCGGCTTCTTCAGCCAGCAGCGCCTCGCGATCTTCCTGCGGAATCTGGTAGTAGTCGGGATGGATTTCGTTGAAGGCGAGGAAACCATGCCGGTTTCCGCCAAAATCGACAAAAGCAGCTTGAAGGGACGGTTCGACCCTGGTTACTTTTGCTAAATAGATATTGCCCTTGATCTGCTTGTGTTCAGCAGATTCGAAATCGAACTCCTCAATCCGGTTGCCTTTGAGCACCGCCACCCGGGTCTCTTCCGAGTGGCGCGCATCGATAAGCATGCGCGTTGCCATTACGTTGTCTCCAAACACCCGAACTCGCGGCATTCAGCGCGCTGAGGGGGCGTGTTTTTCTAGATGATCTGGCGGGCCATTTCGGCTTGCCATGGGTCGGATGCGCGCCCTTCGCGCCTGTGGCGAAGGGTGCGATGATCGTGTCTGCTGAGACGGGACTGCGGGAATATGCCGCATGACTTTTCGCAGAATCGTCAGCGCCTTCCGGGCACCGCACGCACACCTGCGAGAATAGAAGTCTCGTCACTGCATCAACCTGTTAAATGGCCTGTCGCGGGGGGTACCGGAAGGCCGTGTGAAAGAGTTGCTCAATCTGGCGCAACATTTGCGCGATCAAACGAACTGCTGGAAACATCGCTAGCACCGTGGGTTACGCCAAGCAACTCTATTGCGCTCACCTCGGGCAACATCGTAGTCCCATATCGAGATGAGCATTCGAACGCTCCTTTTGCTGGTCGTGATCCTGCCTGTAGCCTTGTTGTTCGCAGCAAAGCTTTCGGGTCAGTCTCTCCCGATCCCGTATTGGGGACGCGACTACGTGTTGCAATTCGTATTGGGCGAGGAAGGGGGCAAGGTCGAGCTTCCCGAAATTCTCGGGCCGGATGATCCCGACCGGCCGCTTGTCGTTATCGATGCCGGCCATGGCGGTCGCGATCCGGGTTCGATCGGCACCACCGCCGATGGCGGGCAAGTGCTGGAAAAGGATATTGTTCTCGATATTTCCCTGACGCTGCGAGA
>CAZJZO010000151.1:0-7649 GCA_964550495.1 uncultured Porphyrobacter sp.
GTGCTACGGCGATATGGTGTGAAATCTAGACGTGACATAATCTGCAAATCCTCTGCTTTGAGCAATTTGATGTGTTTCAGGCCTGCCTCATGCAGCGCCCGAAAAATGTCGGATGATGATCCCCAGACACTGGCAGATCGATCCGACACGATGTATTTGGGTGTCAGGAATTCCCTTTCAAGAGGTCACTGCTAGGGTCACCGGACACCGGGAATTGAGCAAGAAATGGATTTCGGGGATGAGCCAGCCAGCAATTGACATTTACACCAAGTTTGCATGCCCGTTTTGCGTGCGCGCGAAACGTCTGCTCGATGCGAAGGGCGCGCAGTACTCCGAGCACGATATTACGATGGGTGGCCCAAAGCGCGAGGAGATGCTTGCCCGCGCGCCCAACGCCATGACCGTTCCGCAGATTTTCATCGGCAGTACATATGTTGGCGGATCAGACGATCTCGCAGCGCTGGAGGCGGCCGGGAAGCTCGACCCGCTGTTGGTCGGTTAGGCGGATTCCTTGCCAAGAATTGCCATATTGCAGATGAGCTCGGGCATAGAGCCGGAGCACAACTTCCGCACGATCGCGAGGTCAGCAAAAGATGCGGCGTCGCATGGCGCCGAATTGCTATTTACGCCAGAAATGTCGGTCCTGCTTGATCGTGATCGCAATCGCGCCCGTGATTGGATTGAAAGTGACGCGCCAGACGAAATGGTCGAACGTCTTCGAGATCTTGCCTCCGATTGCGGGATCGACATTGCGTTGGGCTCACTGCCGGTTGCTTCGAGCACCGGCAAATGGGTCAATCGGTCTTACTATTTCAACAGCGATCACGATCAACCAAAGCACTACGACAAGATCCATATGTTCGATGTCGAACTGGCCACCGGCGAAAAATGGCGCGAAAGCAGTGCCTATGACGCCGGCGATCGCGTTGTTGCGGTACCCGCAACGCCGGTGGGCAAGCTGGGACTGACGGTCTGCTACGACCTGCGCTTTCCGGCGCTCTTCGACGCGTTGGGAAGATTGCAATGCGCCGCAATCGCTGTCCCCGCCGCGTTCACCGTTCCAACCGGAAAGGCCCATTGGCACACCCTGCTCCGCGCTCGCGCAATCGAGGCAAGCGCGTTTGTCATTGCCGCTGCTCAGGTTGGCAAACACGAAGACGGGCGTGAAACATACGGCCACAGTCTTGTCGTCGATCCGTGGGGAGACGTGTTGTTAGACATGGGCGGCGATGAGCCTGGGCTCGGCTTCTGCGATATTGATTTAGAACGGATCAACGAAGTTAGGGCACAAGTTCCCAGTCTTGCCAATCGGCGGGAAATACCCAATTGCTAGGTTGGATGACCGAGTGAATTGATTGTTAGAGATGATTGTTTTCGATCTTCAGTGTGACGAAGGCCACCGCTTCGAAGGCTGGTTTGGCTCGTCGTCCGACTATGAAAGTCAGCGCGACAGCGGCTTGGTTGCTTGTCCCGAGTGCGGCTCTGCAATGATCGAAAAGGCGCCGATGGCGCCTGCAGTACCGGCCAAGGGAAATTCATCTCGTTCGCCAGCAACGCAGGCTAGCCACGACACTCAGCACCCCGTCGCCAATGCGCCGATGCCGCCGGAAGTGGAAGAAGCGATGCAGGCGCTCGCAAAGGCTCAGGCCAAAGCGCTAAAAAGCAGCACCTATGTCGGAGACAGATTCGCCGAGCAGTCGCGCGAAATGCATTATGGCGACCGGACTGAGGCGCCAATCCACGGCAAAGCCAGTCTCGAAGAGGCCAAGTCCCTTATCGATGAAGGTGTCCCGGTCGCGCCGCTGCCTTTCCCGGTCGCGCCGCCTGACGAGCTGAACTAGCCCGTCGACTGGAGCTGCTGCCTGATTGGCGAATGCGGCAAATGGTGTCCCCGACAGGATTCGAACCTGTGGCCTTCGGATTAGGAATCCGACGCTCTATCCAACTGAGCTACGGGGACTCGGCGGGGAGCATTATCGTTGGAAGACTAGAGTGGCAATCTTCGTCCGGCTCGCAACCGCAGCCACGAAAAAGGCGCTCGGCAAATCCGTAGCGGTAAACCGTTCGGAACAGCCGGAGCGCCTTGTTCACAACCTCTTGGGGCAGAGGTCGGTGATACGATCGAATATTATCGGATTAACCGGAGTGATCGCTTCGTTAAGAGCTTTCATTCGGTGAAACCGTAACGCCTTCGAAGAAAGAAATAACCAAGCATGACTAAGCAAAGGTTAACGCATTGCAACTTTCCTCGTAGAGGCCCTTAATCTGGCTGCAACCGGGACGTCCGCACGCCAAGAAGCGAAAGGAACACTACCGCTCCCGACATTGCGAGGAGCACAGCACATGTGCCTTCCCAACCGGCCAAGTCGTAAACCGCAGTCCCCAGAACACTGCCGATGGCTCCGCCAAGGAACATGATAACAATGTAGGTCGTCGTTAGTCGGGTACGGATTTCGGGTTCCAGCGAAAGGAATGTCATTCGCCCCGTCACGTCGATCGTGGGGCCTACCAGATTCACGATCACAAGCGGAACGACGATGGTCCAGGCGTTGAATCCCATCGGATAATAGAGTGCAATCCCAAGCAATTGTACGAGTGCCGAGATCAAGCGCGCCTTGCGCGCACCGATCGCATCAGCCCAGCGGCCCAGACGAGGAGTCGAAAAGACGCTGACTGCAGCGAGGCCGGCCAGATAGCCTACAATATCGACGCCGTAGCCAAGCTCTGGGCTGGTCAGATGCAGTGCGATAGCCAGCCAACTCGCCGTGAAGGCGCCAAAGTTCAGGGCTTGAATAAGAGCCGAGATCAGCATTCCGCGGTGCCGTTTGGCGAGGCTAACTACCGACGTGAGGAGGGAAAGATAGCTGCCACTGGGCTGCTTCGACACCCGGTTCTCACTGCGCATCGTGATCGGCAAAAGCACTGTTACAACGGCCATGAGCGCAAACGCGCACCAGTAGACCGTCCTCCAACCCAGCGCTTCCGCTACCACGCCTGCTCCGACCCGCGCGACCAGAATACCGAAGATGACGCCGGCCGTCAGCAAGGCCGTGACTTGGCCAAGGCGCTCGGGCGCCACGCGTTTCGACGCAAAGGCGGGAAGCAGATATGGCGCGATCGTGACGAATCCGAGCATTGTGGATGCGAGAGTGAAGAGGACAAAACTCTTAGCCAGGGCCAGGCCCAACATGAACACGCATTGCGCGCTCACAAACACGATGCAGAGCGCCTTGTTCGAATAGCGATCCCCCAACGGTAACAGCAGGAAGATTCCCACAGCCAGCGCCAGTTGGTTCAGAGCGGGGACAATCCCGATGCGCGTCTCACTGACGCCGAAATCGCGGGCAACTTCGCCAATGATAGGGTGGATGTAGTAGGCGTTGGCGGTCACGACTGCGACCGTGACCGCCAATGCGAATTCTTGTGTTCGGCTGAGGTAGCCTGACGCGATATTCAACTGAGGAAACTGGCCTTCTTGGCCGTCTCGATCACTCCTTGCGCAAGCTCGACCGGGCGATCTTCCTGACAGAAATGGCCACAGGTCGAGAGCATGGCATGTGGCATCCCGTCCGCCCCGGCAATTCGATCAATTACCAGCTGCGCAAGACCCCCGGTCACTGGATCGTCTTCCCCGAACAGTGTCAGGAATGGTTTTTCGAACGCGGCCAGTCCTTCCCACGCCGCCTCATTCTGCACAATCCCGTCCATGCCATCTTCAACCGGGACCAGCTGCGGGAAGGCCCGCGCGCCTGCCTTGCTCGGTTCATCAGGGAAGGGGGCATCATAGGCCGCAATCTCTTCGGCACTACGCTCAGTGGCCGTCGCTCGTTGAAGCAAATCGCCAATCTTGAAATCCGGAGAGGATTTGGCGAATTCTCGCCAGGCCAGAAATGCGGGCGAGGGTGTGCCCCCGGTCGGGAGGAATGTGTTGCTTGCAACCACGCACGCAAAGCGCTCGGGCTCTTCACCGACCATCCTCAGACCTAGCAAGCCGCCCCAATCCTGGCAGAACAGGGCAGCCGTCTCCGGCACCACAGCGTCGCGCCACTGTTTTAGCCAGCTGATGTGCCGATCATAGGTGTAGAACCCGACGTCGTCAGGCTTGTCGCTCTTGCCGAACCCAATGAGGTCAGGAGCGAGGCAGCGGAAGCCAGCATCGAGCAGCACCGGAATCATCTTGCGATAAAGAAAACTCCAGCTCGGCTCGCCGTGGAAGAGCAGCACAGGCGGCGCGTCTCTTGGCCCTTCATCGACGTAGTGCATCCGTCCGCGATGACCTTCGCCAAGGTCCACTTCAAGCCAATGCTCCGCGAACGGATAGTCCGGGATAGCGGCAAAGCGGTCGGGGTCGTGGCTGAGGATTTGCATGATGGTTCTCCCTTGCGAGCAATCAGTATCAGATCAGGACTGAACTGCCACCGCCATTATCGAAACTGTGCTTATCAGTTGGAGCAGGTGGACTTGCCGGTCCCGCGCGGGCAACACGCGCCGAAACTTCAGGGTTAGACGAAACGATGCGACATGAATCCGAGGAACTGAGCGAAATTCGCCGCGCGGTGCGCAGCCTGTGCGACGACTTTCCGGGTGAATACTGGCGTGCCAAAGACGCGGCGCGTGAATATCCAGGCGAATTTGTCGACGCGCTGACCAAGGCTGGCTTCCTCGCTGCCCTGATACCAACTGATTATGGCGGCAGCGGACTGAGCCTCGATGCGGCCTGCGTGATCATGGAAGAAGTCCAGGCGAGCGGTTGCAACGGTGGCGCGGCGCACGCTCAGATGTACATCATGAATACGCTGCTGCGTTATGGTAGCGACGCTCAGAAAGATGCGTATCTTCCAAAGATTGCGAGCGGAGATTTGCGCTTGCAGGCCTTTGGCGTCTCGGAACCGACCAGCGGCACCGACACGCTCAGCTTAAAGACTCGCGCAGTTCGTGACGGCGATGAATACGTCATCAATGGCCAGAAGATCTGGACAAGCCGCGCCGAACACTCGGATCTGATGCTGCTGCTTGCGCGCACAACCCCGCGCGATCAGGTTGAAAAGAAGACTGAGGGTCTGTCGATGTTCCTTGTCGAAATGCAATCGGTGATCGGCAATGGCATGGAGATAAAACCGATCCGCACGATGATGAACCATTCATCGTGCGAAGTCTTCTTTGACGACATGCGCATCCCGGAGAGTGCACTGGTTGGCGAAGAGGGTAAGGGCTTTCGCTACATCCTCTCGGGCATGAATGCCGAACGTATCCTGATCGCAGCCGAATGCATCGGCGATGCCAAATGGTTTATCGATCAGGCGAAGACTTACGCCAGCGAGCGAAACGTGTTTTCGCGTCCAATCGGACAAAATCAGGGCGTCCAGTTCCCGATCGCGCGTTGCTACGCTCAGATGCGCGCAGCCGAGCTCATGGTGCACCACGCTGCGCAGGTTTACGACGAAGGCGGCAATCCCGGTGAAGAGGCGAATATGGCCAAGCTGCTCGCCTCGGAAGCCAGCTGGGCGGCGGCTGATATGTGCGTGCAGACCTTTGGCGGGTTCGGTTTCGCAGAAGAATACGACGTTGAACGCAAATTCCGCGAGGCTCGACTCTACACCGTAGCTCCGATTTCGACCAACTTGATCCTGTCATACCTTGCCGAGCACGTCCTTGGTCTCCCCCGGTCATACTGATCAGGGCCGAAACAGGGGAATTTGCAGGCATAATCGAACCTGACGGCGATTAGTGCTTGAACCTTGGGATTAACTATGATTCTGTAATCATATGAGGGGACACGGGATCAATCAGCGCCAGCAATTGCGACTTCCGGTCGACCAATTGAAGCAAGGCGGCGCGCTCGCCGTGCTGCTCGTGCTGGCAGGCCTGACCATTGCTGGCCCAACCGGACTTTTGGCGTGGAGCGAAAATTCCAGATTGCTCGATCAGCGCCAATCCCAGATTTCGGCCCTCACGGCAGAGCGCGACGCGCTCAAGAACCGTGTCGAACTGCTCGATCCGGAAGCAGCCGATCCCGATCTGATCGGTGAGTTGCTGCGCCACCAGAATGTGGTGCACGCCGATGAAGTGGTGGTTACCCTCGAAGACGAGTAGGTTTTGTACCTGCTGGCAAATCGCATACGAATTCTGACTGGCTGCTTTACGTTGCGTAACGGCAATGCTCGCGCCTATAGCGTTGATGCGCGCGCTCCTCCCCAATACCGCGCACTCACACTGTGATGATGAAGAAGGACTACAGCCTTGGCCAAACAGCCCAGTAAGGCGAAGACGGCGGCAAAAGCGCCTGCCAAACCGCGCTCCAGCAAAACCGCGAAGGCACAGCCGGCAACGGCCCCGGCGGACGATCCCGATTTCATCCTGCATTCACTGCAGGAGGAATTCGAAGCCAACAAGCGCTTCGATGCCACTCCGGAGCAAATGCTTGAGTTCTATGAGCAAATGTTGCTCATTCGGCGGTTCGAGGAGCGCGCAGGGCAGCTCTATGGGCTCGGTCTGATCGGCGGCTTCTGCCACCTGTATATCGGTCAGGAAGCGGTGGCGATCGGTCTCCAGAGTGCGCTGGATGGTGACAAGGACAGCGTAATCACCGGGTATCGTGACCATGGCCACATGCTGGCTTATGGCATCGATCCCAACGTGATCATGGCCGAGTTGACCGGTCGCGAAGCCGGCATCTCGAAAGGCAAGGGCGGCTCGATGCACATGTTCAGCACCGAGCACAAATTCTATGGCGGTCACGGCATTGTGGGCGCGCAGGTCGCGCTGGGCGGCGGACTTGCGCTCGCGCACCAATACAATGACGATGGCGGTCTGTGCCTTGCCTATTTCGGCGATGGGGCAGCCAACCAGGGCCAGGTCTACGAGACCTTCAACATGGCGGCGCTGTGGAACCTGCCAATCGTATTCGTGGTCGAAGACAACCAGTACGCTATGGGAACCGCAACCAAGCGGTCGTCAGCCGAAACCCGGTTTCACCGCCGCGGCACTGCATTCCGGATTCCCGGAATGGATGTGAACGGGATGGACGTGCTCGAAGTAAGAGCGGCAGCCGAGGTTGCCTTTAAGCATGTGCGTGACGGCAAGGGACCGGTCCTGATGGAACTCAATACCTATCGGTATCGCGGTCACTCGATGTCCGATCCCGCCAAATACCGTACGCGCGAAGAAGTTCAGGAACAGCGCGAACAGCACGACCCGATCGAGGGTCTCAAGAAAGTGCTGCTCGAAAACGGCAAGACCGAAGAGGATCTGAAGGCGATCGACAAGGCCATCCGGGCGCGCGTCGCAGAAGCGGCCGACTTTGCCGAGAATTCGCCTGAACCCGAGCCCAGCGAACTCTACACCGATGTCCTGGTGGAGGAGTATTGATCATGGGTATCGAACTCAAAATGCCGGCGCTTTCCCCGACGATGGAACAGGGCACGCTTGCCAAATGGCTCAAGGCCGAAGGCGACTCGATCGAGCCGGGTGACATCATCGCGGAAATCGAGACCGACAAGGCGACGATGGAATTCGAAGCGATCGACGAGGGCGTGCTGACCCAGATCCTGATCGCCGAAGGGACCGAGGATGTCGCCGTCGGAACAGTGATCGCCATGCTAGATGGGGAAGGGGAGGAGGCTCCTACTCCTACTCCAGCATCTGCACCC
>CAZJZO010000152.1:0-7639 GCA_964550495.1 uncultured Porphyrobacter sp.
TTTCGGGGGCGTTCACTGGTTACTCCTGAAACTTGTTTCGATTCCCTCTCGCAGGCTTGCACCTGAGTCGCAAGGATAGTGTCGCTGTCCAAGATGCACAAAAAAGGCGAGCCGCGCGGCTCGCCCGATTTGGTTGGGGAACTCTTTGCAAGTGCGTTTCAGGTCGTCTCCAGAACCGTATTCACCGCCTCGAGCATTGCGGAAGGCGGGCACGGCTTTGCCAGCGTGGTCGCGCTGGGGAAGTGTTCTTCCACTTCGGCATGCGAGTGGCGCCCGGAATGGAAGATGATCGGCACGTCCTCTTCGGCAAGCTTTTGCGCCAGCGGGAACACCACGCCATCGTCAAGCTGGATGTCGAGGATCGCCAGATCGGGCTTTTCCTTCTGGAAGGCGAGCATGGCCGAGGAAATACCGCTGTGCGGGCCCTCAACCTCGAAACCGGCTTCTTCGACCGTGTCGCACAGATCGAATGCGATGATCAGCTCATCTTCGGCGACCAGAATCCGCTGGCTCATCAGTGTCCTCCTCGATTTACGAAGGCACTGTAACACAGTTTGGACACTTCGTGCCTATCAACTTAACCATTCTGGCCGAATTTCTCGGCAAAACCGGAATTGTCGCCTGCCGCCAACAGCTTGGCCTGTTCGACCCAGTTGTCACGCGTGATGCGGCCCTTGAACCGTCCGAGCATGGCATCGATCCGTGCGACCTCGGCATCGTCCCATTCGGCGATCTGCGCGAAGCTGGTGATTCCCTGCTCATTCAGCATGGTTGCAAGCTTGGGCCCCAGACCTTTGATCGTGGTCAGATCGTCGCCTGACCCGCCAGGCGCAGGCGCAGGTGCGGGCACTGGGGCAGGGGCAGGCACTGGAGCCGGAGCGGGTGCCGGCTCGGGAGCGGGTGCCGGTGCGGGCGCTGGAGCTGGAGCACGCGCTGGTTCGGCGACGGGCGTTGGCGCGGGTTCGGGGGCTGGCGCTGGCTCCGGGGTCGGGGCGGACGGAGCGACCGGCTCTGCAGGAGCTGACTGTGGCGCATTGATCAGCGCTTCATTGCGCTTGGCCGGCGCAGCGCCTTCGTCAAGCACATCGCGCTTGTCAGTGGCGACCACCTTGGTCTTGCGATTGGCAAGGTAGAAGAACGCGACGACCAGGAGCAGGATCGCGAGCCCGGCCAGGATGAATGGCAGCATTTCGTTCAATGTCATGGTTTCAGTTACCTCGAGTGAATCGTGTTCGCGCGCCCCTTAGCAGCGCCGGTAACAGGAACCCAAGCCCCAAAGGTCGCACCAAAAGCAACCGGCCGGCGATGCCAGTTGGGGGCATGCCGGCCGAAAGCCTCATCCATTCGGTTGGAAGGTTGGTTCAGCCGCCTTTCATACCGGCAGCAAGGGCGTTCAGCTGCAGGAATTCCTGCCGCCAGTAATTGTCCTGGCTGCCGGCCAGAGCGCCGATATCGTCGTAGTCGAAGCCTTTCATCTTCTCGTCGCCGCGCAGCACCTGCCCGAATGCCGCGACCGCGGTGGCGAAGGCGAAATCGCCCCGCGGAGCGCGAGCCCGGCGCAGCTGATCGCTCGTGACGACATAGTCGATCAGCTTCGACGTATCGCCATCCGGCAGCTTGTAGCGCAGCTTGACATGCGCGGCCTCGGCCATGCGGCTCGTTGCGGCCTGCGAGGCCTCATACCGGCGCGGTGCAATCCAGCCTTTGGTACCCGTCGGGACGACTTCGTAGATCGCGGTCACCTGATGGCCCGCGCCAATATCGCCGGCATCGACCAGATCGTTGTCGAAGTCCTCTTCGCGCAGCGCACGGTTCTCATAGCCCACCAGACGATACTGGCTGATCACGGCCGGGTTGAACTCGACCTGGATCTTCACGTCCTTGGCGATGGTGAACAGCGTCGAACTCATCTCGTCGCCGAGCACTTTCTTCGCTTCCAGAGCGGTGTCGATATAGGCGTAATTGCCGTTTCCGTGATTGGCGATCTGCTCCATCATCGCTTCGTTGTAGTTGCCGGTCCCGAAGCCGAGCGTGGTCAGCGTGATGCCGGTGTCGCGCTTCTTCTCGATCAGTTCGATCAGCGCATCGCGGTCGCGGATGCCGACATTGAAATCGCCATCGGTGGCGAGGATCACACGGTTGACGCCGCCCTTGATGAAGTTGTCCTCGGCGATGTTGTAGGCAAGCTGGATACCCGCACCGCCAGCAGTCGATCCCCCGGCGCTGAGCTGTTCGAGCGCGCGGCGGATCTTCTTGGTGTCGTTGGTCGGCTCCAGGACCAATCCAGCGGCACCGGCATAGACGACGATCGAGACCTTGTCCTTCGCCGTCAGCTCACCGGCGAGACCGGACAGAGCGGTCTTGACCAACGGAAGCTTGTCGGGGCGGCCCATCGACCCCGACACGTCCATCAAAAACACGAGGTTCGCCGCCGGGCGTTCGCTGCGTGCGATGTCATAGCCGCGCAGCCCGATCCGCATCAGGTAGGTGTCCTCGTTCCACGGTGTCTTGGCCACGTCGGTGGTGACGGTGAAGGGCTGCGAACGGTCGGTCGGGCGTTTGTAATCGTAGCGGAAATAGTTGATCATTTCCTCGGTCCGCACCGCTGCTTTCGGCGGCATCCGGCCCTGCGACAGGAACCGGCGCGCATTGGCGTAGGCCCCCGTGTCGACATCGACCGAGAAGGTGCTGACCGGCTCGGCACTGGTCAGCTTGACCGGCGAAACTTCCTCCCCGTCATAGCGTTCGCGACCGGGATCAACCGCGACGCGAACCGGCGGGACGTAACCCGGAGCAGGACCGATGCTGATACCGGGAGGCGGCGCGATGCGTGCGGCCGGAGCGGCAGATTCCTGCGCCCGGTTGGCGCGCCGAGAACCTGTCACGACGACACTCTTTGCATCGGCTTCGCCTGCGACAGGCGGCGGAGGCGGAGGCGGCGGCGGTGGCGGAGGTGGCGGTGGCGGAGGAGGGGGCGGCGGTGCCTGGGCGATATCACCTGGCGCATCGCCTGTACTCGCAACTTCTCCGCTCTGCTGGCTTGCACAGCTCGTGACAATCAGACCCAGCGCAACAACACCCGTCAGTTTCCAAATACGCATTGCGACACTCCCACTTAACCC
The DNA here is from genome assembly GCA_964550495.1 of uncultured Porphyrobacter sp. GTDB lineage: Bacteria > Pseudomonadota > Alphaproteobacteria > Sphingomonadales > Sphingomonadaceae > Erythrobacter. Next base: position 3,123 of record CAZJZO010000152.1, read on the forward strand.
GTGTGGAAGGGTCCGCTTCGAGCCGTGAATAGCGACTGAATGTTTTGTAGGGACGATGAAATGTGCGCTGTTTACGTCACCTCTGCGCCCTGTTCGCCGCCGACATTTCTGCGGAACAATATCCGGTCGTCGTCGGTGAAACCGCGCTTCCAGATCACGAACAGATAGGTCGCGAGGATGGCCGGGATGCCGAATATCAATTCGACCCATTCAGGCAGCAAAGTGAACGCAAAGCCGACCACCACTGCCGGCCCGGTCGCCCAGATCAGGCCCCAGCGCAAATTGCTGACCGGAGCCTTGAGCAGGGTCTTGAGGATGGTTGCCTTGATCAGGCTGGAAATGCCGAGCGCGATGAACAGCGCCAGCGCAGCGCCCGCAGCCTTGAAGCCTTCGTCGAGCCCCAGGTGCTCGGCCAGCAGGATCAGGCCGACCGTCAATGCCCCTTGCAAGGTGATAATGCCGACCGAAATCGCGAGGTTTCGCTTGCGGGCAATATAGACCAGCACGCTTTCCGACACGACCGCCATGGACGCGACCACTTCGGCGGCCAGCAGCAGCGCGAGCGCGCCGGTGCCGCCGACGATCGCCGGTCCGCCAAGCCCCATCACCGCCTCACCGGGAATGGCCAGTGCAAGCGCGATGCCGAGCTGCAGCGCAATGATCCAAAACCCGACCTGCTGCACCTGTGCGGCGATGGCTGTCATGTTGCCGATCTTGAGGTTTTTGGTGATGACCGGCGACAGGATCGGCTCAAAACTGGTCTTGAGCTTCTGCGGGACGCTGACGATTTCCTTGGCAAAGAAGTAGATGCCGACCGCTCCGGCTGAGGCCGACTGGCCGAGCAGGAAGACGTCGAGCAGCCGCGTCCCGCGCTCGATCACGTCGGCGCCGATCAATGGCAATGCCCGGGCCGTCATCTTGCTCAGATAGCTGCCGCGCGGACGCCAGCCCTTGGGCAGGCCATAGGTGCGCAAAAACGAGAACAGCGCGGTGAACAATGCCGCATAGAGCGAGGCAAGGTATGCAAGCGCCAGCCCGCCTGCGCTCACCACCGGAACGAAGAATAGCACGCCGACCATGATCGACTTGGTCCACGGTTCGACGATCGCGCGGGCGCGAACGGTCGTGGCGATATCGTATTTGTATGCTTGCGCCGCGAGCAGGATCTCGGTCAGCGCGAAGGCCGGGATCGCCGCGATCATCCAGATGTCGAAGTCGCTGTTCGTGCCGCTCGGGAAGATGATAACCGGGAACGCCAACAGGACGGCGCACGCCACCAGCGAGAACAGCAGCGAGGTCAGCATCCCGTCGAACACGAGATTTGCCGGCGTCCCTTCGTGGTCCTGCACACCTTCGGTCAGGCGCTGCGCCAGGCCGCGTTTTTCGCCCAGCGCGCAGATCAGTGCAAAGATCTCGATGATGACAAAGGCAGCGGCGAAGCGACCCATCTCGTCGACCCCATAGAGCCGGTAGCCGATGAACAGGAACGGGATGCCGCCCAGCGCACGGATGATAAAGCCGAGCGTGTTGGTGCGCCCGCCTTTGGCGAGCGTTGCCATGTCGTCCTTGCCGCCATCGGCGGCTGCGGGCGGAACGGTGTCGCTCATGGAAGCGGGTCGGCCTGCTCGGCTGTAAGGGGCCTGGCGAGCAGCTTTGCGACCACGTCGCGAGGCGATTGCCCTTCCAGAATGGCATTGACCGCCATGACGATCGGCATGGCGAGGCTGCGATCCTGGACGAGTCTGGCCAGAACCGGCGCGGTGTGCGCGCCTTCGGCTACGGTGGTTCGGTCTGACATCAACTGCGTGGCCGAAGCGCCTTCACCCAGAGCCTTGCCGAGCGAGAAATTGCGGCTCGACGTGGAAGAGCAGGTCAGCACCAGATCGCCAAGACCGCACAGCCCGGCAAGCGTCTCCGCCCGCGCTCCCAAAGCTTCGCCGAACCGCAGCATCTCGGCATAGCCCCTCGCGATCAGTGCGGAACGCGCGTTCATGCCAAGTTCCAACCCGTCGACCAGCCCGCAGGCGATCGCGAGCACGTTCTTGATCGCCCCGCCAATTTCCGCGCCGGTGACATCGTCGCTGTAATAGGGACGGAACGCGGGCCGAGCGATGGCCGGCTTCAGCCGCTCCCATTGGTCCTCGCCGCCGCCGCATGCCAGCGTGACGGCGGTTGGCAATCCCGCAGCAACTTCATGCGCGAATGTCGGGCCGGAAAGGACAGCAATTCGGCTGTCGGGACAGGCTTCGCGAGCGACATCGTTCATCAGTCGCCCACTGCTCGCTTCGATTCCCTTTGAGCAAAGCACGAGATCCATCGGATTGTTCGGCAATTGCGCCAGCACTTGGCCCATGACTTGTGCCGGGGTGACGGACAGGACGGTATCGAGCGCCGCGATTTCCGCGAGATCAGAGCTGGCTCGCACTGTTTCAGCAAGCATCGCGCTTGGCAGGTATGCGGGGTTGCGGTGATGACTGTTTATCGCTTCCACCACCTCTGGCTCGTAGGCCCAGATGACAACAGCGCGCCCGTCGCTGGCGAGCATCTGTGCTAGCGCGGTGCCCCAGGCACCGGCACCGATCACACCGACCGTCGCCTTTTCGCTCATGCTTTCACCCCTGCGCCGCGCACTTTCTCTGCCTCGGGATCGAGCGGCCAACGCGGTCGTGCCTTGAAGTCGAGCGGGTCGTTCTGGCCCAGCGGCAGACGCTCGCAGCCGGCCCAGGCGATCATTGCTGCATTGTCGGTGCACAGCGCAAGCGGCGGGGCGACGAACTGCATATCATTCTCCGAGGCAAGTGTTTCGAGCGCGGCGCGTACGGTCTGATTGGCTGCGACCCCGCCCGCCACGACCAGGGCAGGTAGGGCTCCAGTTTCTTGCATTGCCAGTTCAAGCCGATCGATCAGGCAATCGACTGCTGCCTGTTGGAAGCTTGCGGCAATGTCGGCGGGATTGTGTTCACCGCTTTGTGCTGCACGCAGGACCGCGCTCTTCAGGCCTGCAAAGGAGAAATGCGGCTCTTTCGATCCCTTGAGAGGACGCGGGAGGGGAACGGCCGCCGGATCGCCCTGCTTGGCCAGTCTCTCGACTGCCGGCCCACCAGGATAGCCAAGGCCGAGGATCTTGGCAGTCTTGTCGAATGCCTCGCCAAGCGCGTCGTCGATCGTGGTCGCAAGGCGGCGATACCGGCCCACGCCTTCGACCGCGAGTATCTGGCAATGCCCGCCGGAGACGAGCAGCAAAAGGTAGGGAAATTCGAGCTCGGCATCGGCCAGACGCGGGCTGAGCGCGTGGCCTTCCAGATGGTTGATCGCCATCAACGGCTTGTCGGCTGCCATCGCAAGCGCTTTGGCACTTACCAGCCCGACCATCACTCCGCCGATCAATCCGGGCCCGGCGGTCGCCGCGATGGCATCCACATCGGCCAGCGTCATTCCGGCGTCGTCCATTACCGCTTCGAGCATGGGGGCGAGTCGCTCGGCATGGGCGCGGGCGGCAATCTCGGGCACCACTCCGCCATAGGGCGCGTGCTCACGTTCCTGCGATGCGATGCGCTGGGCGACAATCTCACGCCCGTCGCTGACCAGCGCAACCGCCGTCTCATCGCAGCTGGACTCGATTCCGAGGACAATTTTGCGTTCCGATCCCATCGCGCTTCCACTTAGTGTGTTGCACCGCTAGGGCAAGCAAAGTGACGGGAAACAATACACAGGCTGGGGCCGTGAAACTGCGGTTGGGAACACGCAATTCGCCGCTGGCGATGGCGCAGGCTATCGAAACGCGCGAGCGGCTGTGTTCCGCGCATGGCTGGACAGAAGGCGAGGTAGAGCTGGTTCCGGTCGTCGCGAGCGGCGACAAGGTGCTCGATCGCCCTCTGGCAGAGATTGGCGGCAAGGCCTTGTGGACCAAGGAACTCGATGCCTGGCTCGCCGAAGGGCGGATCGACGTCGCCGTGCATTCGGCCAAGGATGTCGAAACCATTCGCCCGAGTGAATTTCATTTTGCGGCTTGCCTGCCGCGTGCTGATCGGCGCGACAGCCTTGTCGGCGCCACAAGCATCGCGGACATCCCGCAAGGCGCGACGGTTGGCACTAGCGCGCCGCGCCGTGCAGCACAGCTGCTCAATTTGCGACCTGACTGCAGGGTGGTGACGTTTCGCGGCAATGTCGCAACTCGCCTGGGCAAGCTCGAGGCAGGGGAAGCGGACGTGACTTTCCTCGCCGCTGCGGGTCTGGAGCGGCTGGATCAGTCCGGGGTCGGTGCGCCGCTTGAGACCACCGACTGGATCCCGGCTGCGGCGCAGGGTGTGATCGCGCTCGAATGTTTGGCTGGCAATGCCGATGCAACCGCCGCGCTTGCTGCAATTGACGATGCGACCACTCGGGCGGAACTCGAGGCCGAACGGGCGCTGCTCGCGGCGCTTGGTGGCACGTGCCACAGTCCGGTGGCAGTGCTGTGCCGAGCTGAGGGCGGTCGTCTGGCGATGCGAGCGGCCCTGTTCAGCCCCGATGGCCGC
>CAZJZO010000153.1:0-7612 GCA_964550495.1 uncultured Porphyrobacter sp.
TGAGGGCTACGGGGTCCGATATGCGCTCGCCGGGATCCGCAATGTCGGCGAGAAGGCGATGGAAGCGATCGTGGCCGAGCGCGAGGCGCACGGTCCGTTCGAGAGCCTGAAGAACTTCTTCGAGCGCCTACCGCAAGGCTCGATGAACCGGCGGCAGCTCGAAGGACTGGCCTGCGCGGGAGCATTGGACGGGCTCGAGCCCGACCGCGCGCTGGTGTTCGAAAATGCCGATATGCTGCTTGCAGTGGCCGACGCAGCGATGCGCGAGCGTTCGAGCGGCCAGGGCGGACTGTTCGGCGGCGAAGATGCTGCGTCGGGCGATCTGCGTCTCAAACCAACGGACGAATGGTCGCGCACCGAGAAAATGGCGAAGGAGCGCGAGAATTTCGGCTTCTACTTTTCGGCCCATCCGGTGCAGCAATATCGCGACGTGGCCTCGGCTCAGGGATCGCGGACGTATCAGAGCCTGATGGAAGGCGGTGCGCCGCCCGGAGGCCGCGGGACCGCTGTTATCGCAGCCATGGTCGAAGGAATGAACAAGGCGCGGACCAAGCGCGGTGCGGAATTCGTGCGCGCCGACTTCTCCGACAGTTCGGGCCAGTTCTCAGCCGCCTGTTTCGAAGAGTCGCTGGTGCCGGAATTCGAACGCTGGGCTGCTGAAGGCGCGTGCCTGCTACTCAACGTAGAGCTGGATTCGCCCAATCCCGGAGAACCCCCGCGCCTGACGGTGCGCGGCGCAAGGCCGCTCGAATCGGTCAGCGGCCGAATGCCGATGCTGTTGAAGGCCGACATCCTAAGCCGTGAAGCACTCAGCGATCTCAAACTGGAACTGGCCACCGGCACCGACGCGCTTGGCGAAGTGATCCTCCGGCTCGTGTTGTCGAGCGGTGAGGAAGCTCGCGTCCGCCTTGGCAGCAATTTCATGCTCGATGGCGAGCTTGCAGAACGCCTGTCCGCGCTCGAAGGAATCGAGAATGTGGAACTGGCACCTGTGCGGGGGCGCGCGAACCTGAAACTCGTGGCCTAGCTCGAGTCCCCGCTTTCCAGCGTTGGCCGTTGGTGGAAGACATTGGTATAGCGTGCGACCAGCACCAAGACTGTCGGTACCAGCATTGTGTTCCACAAATCGGTCCAGTGATAGTCGAGCCTGACGGTGTAGCCGCTGATCATGCTGTGGCGCAGATCCAATGCTTCGCCAAGCAATGCCACGGCCAACACCACGAACCACGGCTTCCAGCTTGCAGCGGACCAGAGGAACATCCGGCAAGCGAGCAGAAACACGATCAGCGCAACGTAGACATGAAGCGCATCCTTCGCGAGGCCGACATGATCGACAATCAGAGTCTTCAATTCCTGAAACATGCCGATCTCCATCATCGTTTCCGCAATTGCCAAGGCTCTAATCCGTCGGCATGAATGCCGTCAAAACCAGTTGAGGAGAGAGTGAGAATGCTCGGAGAGATGCAGACCCAGACCATGCGGATAACCAACGTGATCGATCACGCGGCGCGTGAGGCAGGCAATCGCGAGATTGTTTCGCGCTGGGCCGATGGCAGCGAGACGCGAACCAATTGGTCGGGCATTCGCACCGACGCGCTGAAGATGGCGCAGGCATTGCAGGCGCTGGGCATCAACAAGGGCGACCGGGTTGCGAGCCTCGCGATGAACCATTCGCGGCATCTTGTCAGCTGGTATGGCGTGGCCGGGATGGGCGGAGTGCTGCACACCGTGAACCCGCGCCTGTTCGAGGACCAGCTCGAATACATCGTCAATCACGCCGAGGATCGCGTGATGCTGTACGACGCAGCATTCCAGCCGATCATCGACACAATGCGCGACCGCTGGACTACGGTCGAGCACTATATCTGTTTCGATAGCGGTGAGCACAGCCAGTCGTTCGAGGACTGGATCGGTGCGCAGGATGGCAACTTCGACTGGGTCAAAGGCGACGAGCGCGATCCGTGCATGATCTGCTACACTTCAGGCACAACCGGCAATCCAAAGGGCGTGCAATACGAGCACCGCTCGACCGTGATGCATGCGGTCGCCGGCCTGCAACCCGCCGCCTTCAACTTCTCCAGTTCTTCGGTGATGCTGCCTGTCGTGCCGATGTTCCATGCCGCCAGCTGGGGCCTGCCCTATGCCGGCGCGATGGCGGGGATCAAATTCGTGTTCTCGGCGGTCAACGATCCCGCGGTGCTGCACGAATTGATGCTGCGCGAGAAGGTGACCGACAGCGCTGGGGTGCCGACGGTTTGGCTGGCGCACTTCCAGTATTGCGACGCCAACGACCTCGATCTGCCACCGCTGAAGGCAGCAACGATCGGCGGGTCGGCTTGTCCGCGCTTCATGATCGAGCGACTGATGAAAAACGGCACCCGCGTCCAGCACGCCTGGGGAATGACCGAAACGTCGCCGATCGGCACCGTGGGCGGACCGACTTGGAACTGGGACGAGCTAAGCTTCGAAGAGAAGGTCGATGTCACCGCGATGCAGGGGCGCCCGATCTATGGCGTCGAATTGCGCACAGTCGATCTCGACGACATGGCCACCGAGCTGCCGCGCGACGGCAAGACCTCCGGCGCGCTGCAGATCCGCGGGCCGTGGATCATCAAGCGCTACTTCAAGGCCGAACAGGATGCAGCCAACGAGGAGGGCTGGTTCGACACCGGCGACGTCGGCATCATCCATCCGGACGGTACGCTGCAACTCACAGATCGCACCAAGGATGTGATCAAGTCGGGTGGCGAATGGATCAGCTCGGTCGAGCTCGAAAACGCGGCTGTCGGGCACCCTGCGGTCGCCGAAGCCGCCTGCGTTGGCATGTACCACCCGAAATGGGACGAACGCCCGGTGCTGTTCGTGGTGAAGAAAGAGGGCGCGGATTGTTCGGGCGACGACATCGTCGATCACCTCAAGCCGCTGATCGCCAAATGGTGGCTCCCCGATGCGGTCGAGTTTGTCGATGACATTCCGCACACCGCAACCGGGAAGATATCGAAGAAGGATCTGCGCGATCGGTTCGCCGATTACAAATTGGAGGCGTGAACGACGCTTTTGTCTTGCTGCTGGGATTGCTCTGGATTGGTTGGGGCATCCTGGGCGTGTGGTTGCTTCGCTACGCGCTCAAACGCTGGGTCTTCCGGTTCGAGAAAGACTGGGTTGGCTTGGTTTGCAGTTATGCCGCAATCGCAGCATTGGGGCTCTTCGCGATCTGGTTCGTCGATTTCTCGGAGTGGAATTTCAAGGGTGGAAACACGCGGCTGATTCAGCAGATCGGCGGATTTCTGTTTTCCCTTTCTCCCATTGGTCTGCCGCTGTGGTTCGGCGGTCCAGTTGTTATTGCGTATGATCTTGCCCAAGCTTGGCGCCGTTCAGAGGAGCATTGCCGATGACCTGCGAAACCTACATCGACCCGTCGCCCATCAACTTTCAGGCCTTCAAGGAATTGCCGCGCGACGAGCCGATCAACATGCTCAACTTGTTGCTCTATCGCGATCAGGCCGAATATCCCGAGGGGCACGAGCATCACGGCAATGGCTGGTCGGGCCGGCGTGCCTATGAGGAATACGGCAAGACCTCGGGCCCGATATTCCGCCGAGTAGGCGGCACAATCCTGTGGCGCGGTGCGTTCCAGACCATGGTCACCGGCCCGGAAGGCGAGCGCTGGCACGACGGCTTTGTCGCGCAATACCCGAATTCGGGCGCTTTTTTCGAGATGATCAAGGATCCGGACTACCAACAAGCGGTAGTCAACCGGACCGCAGCGCTGGTGGACAGCCGGTTGGTGCGGTTTGCGGGTGGGGACGTCGGCGAGGGGTTTGGGTGACTAATAAACTCGGCACCACACGACAGAAACAGTAATCGTTTAGCAAGAGCGAGTATCGAGCCGAGTCGAAGAAGACGGCAGTCCGAACAGACTCGCACATCCCACACTGGACGTCTATGAACCGATTGCACCAAGTCGGCGAGATGACGAGAAGAATTTCATCGAGCCCGTCATCGTGTGAACGGGGGAGGGCTCCATGCCATACAACAGCCAAAACACGATCATCATCGAAGGTCATCCGATCGGGCTCGCTAACGCGATGTACAAGAATTACCTGACCTACCATCAACGCCGTTCTCCGGACATTCCGCAAACGACCGAAGCGGAGTATCTGATCATCTGGAATACGGAGCAGAAGCTCCGAACCTACGACCTCATGAGCGAATTCAACGAAAGGCTTCAGCGCTCCGGCTATGTCAACGCGTGGGTTCAGGGCGGAATAAAGATGGATCTTGTCTACCCGCCGCTTGCCACATTCGGTATCTACAAACCTTCGAAGAAGAAGCCGGGGAGTTGGGCGCTCTACGAATGGTTCGACTTCGACCATTGGCCGATGGACGCAAACAACTCCCTGCTGCCGAACATGGCCAACGGCCATTCTCACAAACGGGTTGGAGGGAATCTCAAGCAGGCACATGCCTTGCACCCCGACGAAGAACAGCTTGCGCGACGGGTATCCATTTACGCAAGCACCGGGCAGTTTCCGAGTTAGGCGACTCACCACCATTCCGCTGTTTGTGTCCGGCTCCCGCAGGTCGCGCCGACGGAGGCGCGGATAGAGCGCTTCCTCCCGATGTTCGCGACGTCTATCAAGATATCTGCTTTCAACAGGCGTCAAGGCATGCCCGCCAGAACCCGCCAAGTTCAGTTCGGGACGTCGGCCCAGACCCCATTCTCTATCGCCAACGAGGGCAACATTTATGGAAGAGAAAGCCCGAGCTTCTCGGCCAGCTCTTTGCCGCCGCGCATATAGGGGCTGAAAACAACCTTTCGGCCGTCCGAAAACTCGAGAACATATTCCGAGCGCCACCCAACGAAGCGCTTGCTGGCGATCTGATCGAGCCGGTACTCCGTCACTCTGCGACCGCGATGGATCCGGATCGTCCTGCCTCGCCAGCTTATGCCAACGGCATAATAACTCCACCACAGCCACAGGGCGGCTGACGCAAAGACCACGATCAGCGCGACCATAATGTTCTCTTGCGTCGCGGCATCGGGCCTGTTCGAGCCGACGAACAGCCTGACCCACAGGATCAGAATCGCAAAAGCGAGCGATCCGAAGAATGCGAAGTGGAGGTATCCACTGGGGCTTAGCGCCTTCCATCCTTCCGCATTCTTGCGAGCGGATTTCTGATTGCGCAGCGACCAATAGCCGAGCAGAGCGGCAATCGAAGCGCCCAGCAATCCGCTCAGGTTGGCTGTCCAGTCCATCGCCTCGGGATATAGACTATCTCGGTCAGAGCAACCGCATCTGGCCGCCCACTTCCGGCGGTCTGAAACGCGAGCAATCGAGCTCGAACTTCGCTTTCCCGATGCCGGCCTTCCTGCATGCCACGCGAAATCGCGCCCTGAACAGGTCGGCCCAGACGCCACTCGGCTTCATCCTGGTGAAGAAGTCGGGATCGTTGTCGCGCCCGTTGCGGATCGAGCGCACGATGCTCATCACCTTGCCCGCGCGGTCGGGGTAGTGGACGTCGAGCCATTCGCGGAACAGCGGGGCGACTTCGTGAGGCAACCGCAAGGGGATCCAGCCCGCGCTCATCACACCCAGTTCGCCAGCACGAGCAACAATGCTCTCCATGAATTCATCGGTGATCGCAGGGATGATTGGCGAGACCGAGCAATGGGTCGGTACGCCGAGCTTGACCAGCTTCCCCAGCGCCGCGAGCCGCTTGCCGGGAGCGGCGCAGCGCGGTTCGAGCTTGCCCGACAGCTTCGGGTCGAGCGTCGTCACCGAGATCGCGACCGCAACCAGTTTCTCGCGCGCCATTTCCTTGAGCAGATCGCCATCGCGGGTGACACGATCAGACTTGGTGGTGATGGTGACCGGATGGCGCGCTTCGAGGCAAACTTCGAGGATGCCTCGGGTGATCCCGTAATCGCGCTCGATCGGCTGATAGGGATCGGTGTTGGTGCCCAGTGCGATCGGGCGAGGGCGGTACTTGCGTTTCGCCAGGGTCTTGCGAAGCAGCTCGGCGGCGTTGGGTTTGGCGAACAATCTGGTCTCGAAATCGAGTCCCGGAGACAGGTCGTGATAGGCGTGGGTAGGGCGGGCAAAGCAATAGACGCAGCCATGCTCGCATCCGCGATAGGCATTGATCGAGCGGTCGAAGGGGATGTCGGGCGATTGGTTGAAGCTGAGGATGGTCTTGGGGTGTTCCTCGGTCACGGTGGTGTGCAGCTTTGCTGGTGGGCCATCCAGCGTCTCGACATGATCGCGCCAGTCGCCATCGACTTCGCGTTCCGCCAAGCCGAACCGGGTCGGAGCCTTGCCGGATGCAGCTCCGCGACCACTTTCGGCGTCCGGATGACGAGGGGAACGGACGGTTCTCATGAAGAAAACATATAAAGAACAAAAAGGCGATGTCACTTGCAAACTGCTTTCCTACACGGCGTCCCGAACGCATGCAGAGAGCGTGTTCAAAGCGACTGAGAAAGCAGCGAAAGTTTCAGCCTCTGGACCGTGTAACATGCGGTCCATGTCTCGCCTAAGCGACTGGAAAAACGGGAAATCAGGATTCGCGCAGTCGTGGCATCAATTCGACGAAATTGCACGGCCGGTTTCGGCTGTCGAGCTGCTCGGCCAGGATCCCATCCCAGCCATCTTTGACCGCTCCGTTCGAGCCGGGCAGGGCGAAGATATACGTGCCCTGCGCCACAACGGCATGCGCGCGCGATTGGACGGTGCTGGTGCCTATGCTCTTGTAGCTGAGCCAGCGGAACAGCTCGCCAAAACCCGGGATGTCCTTGCCCTTGAGCCGGGCGAGCGCCTCGGGAGTGACATCGCGTCCGGTCAAGCCGGTGCCGCCTGTGCTCACGATCGCGTCGATTTGCGAGTCGGCGACCCATCTGTTGAACTGACCAGCCAGCTTTTCGGCATCATCCTTGACCATGGTGCGAGCGACGAGATTGTGACCGGCATCGCGAACGCGCTCGGCCAAGATATCGCCCGATGTATCGTCAGCTTCGGTCCGAGTGTCGGAAACCGTAAGAATGGCGATGTTGATCGGGGTGAAGGTCTTCGCCTCGTCAATCGCCATCATCTCTCTCCGCTATTGTTGAAGCCTTGCCGACCTGCTCGTAGCCATTTGCGGGAAGACTGGCCACTGTCCTTGTGCAAGAGCGCGGCGACTGGGCGAATCGACACCGGCAGCGCGTTCATACATCCAGTAATTGCGCATCACGATCGCAACGTAGCCGCGCGTTTCCCAATACGGGATCGATTCCATCCACAACAGCGCGTCGCCTTGATCGTTAATCTCGCTGTTCCAGCGGCTGACCGGAGTGAGGCCGGCATTGTAGGCCGCCATGATCTTCGGAAGCAGGCCTTGGGTCGCATAGCTGTCTCGCAGCATTTCAAGATGCTGCTGGCCGTAAGCGAGGTTGACCTCCGGGTCGTTGAGATCGGCGTAGCTGGCGCCAAGGTTGAGGCGGCGATTGTGATCACGAGCGGTGCCCGGCATGATCTGCATCAGGCCGCGCGCATTGGCTGGACTCACCGCTCCGGCGCGGAAAATCGATGCCTGCAGGGCGGGAGCGAAGTCAACCGCAAGAGAGAACTGG
>CAZJZO010000154.1:0-7542 GCA_964550495.1 uncultured Porphyrobacter sp.
TCTCGACTAAGGCGCTGGAATCGCCCAGTGTTGGGAAATCCGCGAGAATGGGAGCCTGCAGAGTGACTGAGACGATCCTCGAGCCCGACCTGCCGATCATCGACCCGCACCACCATCTGTGGGACTTGCGGCCGATGTTGCCGATGTTTCCCGAGCCGCGGCACCACTTTATCGCCGCGCTGGTCGACAACGCCTATTACGGCTTCGATCAGCTGCACGCGCACCTCAGCGGCGGTCACAACATCGTCGGCACCGTCTTCATGGAATGCGGCGCGTTTTACAACGCCGCCTATGGCGAGGCCAAGAAGGTCGTCGGCGAAGTCGAGTATGTGAACGGCGTCGCGGCGCAATCGGCGAGCGGGATTTACGGAGACCTGCGTGCCTGTGCCGGGTTCGTGGGTCACGCCGACCTGCTGCTCGGCAGCGGTGCGGGCGAAGTGCTCGACGCGCTGCAGGCTGCCTCGCCACGCTTCCGCGGGATCCGCCATCAGGGTGCCTGGGATGCCGATCCGGAGGTTCTTGGCCCGCCGTTCCATGCGCCGGAGGGCCTCTACCGCGACGCGGCGTTCCGCGAGGGGTTCGCCGAACTCGGCAAGCGCGAATTGAGCTTCGATGCCTGGGTGCTCGAGCCGCAATTGCCCGACGTGATCGATCTCGCAAACGCCTTCCCCGACCAACCGATCTGCCTCGACCATTGCGGAACGCCGCTCGGAGTGGCCAGCTATCACGGCAGATTGCACGAACGCTTCGACACTTGGCGACACAGTATCAGGGAGCTCGCGCGCTGCGAGAATGTCGTCGTCAAGCTCGGCGGGCTGGCGATGGCGTTTTGCGGGCTTCCGGAGGAGGGCCCGGCTGCCGGCTCATCGTCGGAGCATCTGGCCGCTCTGTGGCGCCCCTATGTCGAGACCTGCATCGAAGCCTTCGGCCCCAACCGGGCGATGTTCGAAAGCAACTATCCGGTCGATTACTGGGGCGCGGACTACCAAGTGCTGTGGAACGCCTTCAAGCATTTGACTGTCGGCGCGAGCGCGGATGAGAAAGCCGCGCTCTACGCCGGGAACGCAGCGCGGTTCTATCGCATTGAAGAGTTGCTTGCCTGACTGGAATTCAGTCTCTAGCAGCAACTTAAATCTGCAATCCAGACGGAGACATTGATGCCGCTTCCCGCCCCATTCGACCGCTTGCGCCTGCCGCTGATCGGATCGCCGCTGTTCATCGTGTCCGGACCGGAGCTGGTGATCGCGCAATGCAAGGCCGGGATCGTCGGCAGTTTTCCCGCACTCAATGCCCGTCCGCAGTCGCTGCTGGATGAATGGTTGCACCAGATCACCGAGGAACTGGCCAAGCACAATCGCGAAAATCCCGATCGTCCTGCGGCGCCGTTTGCCGTGAATCAGATCATCCACAAGACCAACGACCGGGTCGAAGCCGACATGGCAACCTGCGAGAAATGGCAGGTGCCGATGATTATCACTTCTCTCGGTGCGCGGACCGAGGTCTTCGACGCCGTTCGCAACTGGGGCGGGATCACGATGCACGACATCATCAACAACCGCTTCGCTAGAAAGGCGATCGAGAAAGGCGCCGACGGATTGATCCCGGTCGCAGCCGGAGCCGGCGGACATGCCGGTGCGCTCTCACCCTTCGCGCTGATGCAGGAAATCCGCGAGTGGTTTGACGGCCTCGTCGCCCTGTCAGGCTCGATCGCGCACGGCGCCTCTATCCTGGCCGCGCAAAGCCTTCGCGCCGACTTTGCCTATTCCGGCAGCGCCTTCATCGCGACCGAAGAAGCCAATGCCGATCAGGGTTACAAGCAGGGCATCGTCGAAGGCGATGCAAGCGGGATCGTCTACACCAACCTGTTTACCGGGGTGCATGGCAACTATCTGCGTTCCTCGATCGAAAAGGCCGGGCTCGATCCGGAAAATCTGCCCGAGAGCGATCCTTCCAAGATGAACTTCGGCAGCGGCGGCAACACCAAGGCCAAGGCCTGGAAGGATATCTGGGGTTCCGGCCAGGGTGTCGGCGCGGTAAAGTCGGTGGGTCGTGTCGAAGACCTGGTCGCGCGGATGGAGCGCGAATACCACGCCGCAAAGTCCTCTTTGCTGGCCAACTCCGACTACACGTCCTGGGAAGCCCTTGCCGAAGCGGCCGAGTGACAGGTCAGGTTGCGTTCCAGAGCGCTTCGGCCATCGCGTCCAGCTCGCTAAAGTCGTAACCGGTCCCCAGCGGATCCTTGCTGTTGAGGATCATCCTCCGGCGCTGTGACAGCAGCCGTCTTCAGAGCGCAGATTGCAGCAGCTGGAGCCGCATGAGCGCTTCGGCCTGGGCCGCTTCGGCATTGCTCTGGCGCTCCACCTGCCAGCGCTGCTCGACCCGACCGACTCGCTCGATCACCAGTTCATTGTACTGCCTGTGAGGACCGCGATGGAGCGGCATCCCGGTGCGGATCGTCGCATCTTCGGTTGCAGGCAGCAGCAGACCATTGGCGCGGAAATCGTCGAACCCGACCTGACGGCGATCGATCTCGGCGAACATGCTACCGAAACATCGCCGGCCCAGGATCTGGCGGGGAAGCAGGTGATGGCGCTGCAGGCCGGGATCGTAGTCGGGAGCGCCGCGCTTGTTGACACTGCGAAACGGAATCGCCGCGCGCCTGTGCGCGGCTGCCATCGAAGCTCCGATGCCCCTTCCCGCGTTGTCGATCCCCTTCGCGACCATCGGCTATTCTCGCCAGACCCTTACGAATTTGCCATTGCGCGACGGACGCATCACCAGCCGGGTTCCATCCGGTGCGACGATCCGTTCGCTTTCCTCAAGTCCCCCGACGACGATCAACTGGTTGATGATGCGAACCGCCAATCGTGTGGCAGCGACCTTGTCGGCGGAAAGTGGTGGTTCGATCCGCAATTCCTGCCCGATCCAGAATTCAAGTCCGACGCTCTGTAGCGCGCCGTCAATGGCTTCCCGGAACGCAGTAAGTCCCAGGGCAGGAAACGCTCCGCCTTCAAGCCACGCCGTCGAAATCGACTCAAAAAACCGCCGACCGATCGCGCTTTTTGAGGGCGGCCAAACCACCGCAACCAGATCATCGAAGTGATGGACCAGATCCCGGGTCAGAGCGATCATGCATTGGACCACCGGCATTGTTGATTCCGCGCCGAGCAGGTGCTGACCCGGCTCGAGGAGCAAGGAGTCCAGACGAAAGGCTCCCGGCGCGTCCTCAAGGTCAAAGCGATGCTCAAATTCAGGGAATTCGCAAGATTTGCCGGGCGCTATGCCACGCAGATCGAAGGTCAGCCCCTCACGCAGCAATTCGATCCAGATCTCGTCTTTCGACTTCGGCCGAACCTCGGCACCGGGGCGGAGTTCCTCTCCATCGGCGGTCACCAATTGCAGCGAAGCACCGTCCGAGGGATCATGCGAGATCGACACCTCTCGCTGCGTTTCGACGAATTCCTTAATCGCAGCGCGCGTTGGCCGCTTGCCCGCGGAAAATAGCAGGTACACACCCTTGGCATCAGCATACTGCGACTGATCGATGGTCAAAGACCCCTCTTCGTATCGCCGTTCTTGGTTGCGACCCTCCGGGGCGGACATTGACGGCATTTACAGCAAGCGTCGAGTCCCCATTTTCAAGGTTTGCCCTCCTTACTAAAGGTCTACTTCAAAAAACACCCAGCTTGAGCCCCTCGGCCAAGCCCAGTCCCATTTCCCGGCATGCTTTCAAAGCTTTATTCGGGACTGTCTTTTGCGCCAAGATCTCTGCCGGGGCCTGAGCGGAGAAATTGACGATCAAAGGATCGGTCACCCGTTTGAGGCGCCAACCTGTTGCGATCCGATCAAGCTGGCGTTGCGCCCCTTCGCCATCTGAACCGGCCGCAATGATCGTCGCGTAGGGCCTTCCTTCGATCTCGCCCAGGACCGGATAATAATTACGGTCGAACATCTCCTTCATCGCACCGCTCATGCTCGCCAGATTTTCCGGACAGACGAATATGTAACCTCCGGCCTTGAGCAGATCCGCTGGCTCGACATCTTCAGCGCGCATCAGAATTGCAGCTTCGCTGCTCGCCGCAGCATACGCCATCTCTTCGCTCGCTCCGGTGCGGCTGTGCCAGACCACCAGCAGGCTTTGGCTAGATAGCGTCGCAGTCATCATTCAAGAGCAAGACAATCAGCCTGTCGATTGTCAATCCGCTTTGACTGTCGCATTCAATTCCAATTCGGTAGCTTCGACGAATGGTGACCCAATCGCTTTCCAATGTCCTTGGCGTTTCGCAATCCATTTCGGGCCGCGCGTGGACATGGCGCGGTGGCAATATGGATTTGACCGGCGCCGGCGGATCAGCCGCGCAAGGGCTGGACAACGACATCGTCAGCCAGCTGTTGCGAACCCGCGGCGTCGCCGAGGACGACATAGCGCGGCACGCCAGGCCAACCTTGCGGGAGTTCCTGCCCGATCCGGCGGTCTTCAGAGACATGGAAAAAGCCGCAGAGCGGATTGCGCGAGCCATTCGCACCAACGACCGGATTACCATTTATGGCGACTACGATGTCGATGGAGCGACCAGCGCCGCGCTGATGATCGACGTCCTGAGTTCCCTGGGTGTCGATGCCGATTACTACATTCCGGATCGCTTGCTTGAAGGATATGGTCCGAGCGGCGAGGCTTTGGTCAAATTGGGAGAATCCGGCTCCAACCTTGTCGTCACCGTCGATTGCGGTGCCATGGCTCACGAAGCGTTGACGATGGCGCGCGAGGCCGGGGTCGACGTAATCGTTGTGGATCACCACAAATGCGCAGCCGAGCTTCCGCCTACCGTTGCTCTCGTCAATCCCAACCGTCTGGATGAAAACGACCTTGCGGCAAGCCATGGCCACCTCGCCGCTGTGGGCGTGGCATTCTTGCTTGCCGTCGCCCTGGTTCGACACTTGCGTTCGGATGGATACTTCGCAGACCGGCCCGAGCCGGACTTGAGAGGGCTGCTCGATCTGGTTGCGCTGGGAACGGTGGCGGACGTGGCTGCTCTGCACGGACTCAATCGCGCATTCGTATCGCAGGGCCTCAAGGTGCTGGCACGGCGCGAACGCATCGGCATGGCGGCGCTGATCGATGCCAGTCGCCTCAAACGCGCGCCTCAGGCAAGCGACCTGGGATTTGCTTTGGGCCCGCGCATCAATGCCGGCGGACGGATCGGCGAATCGACGCTCGGAGTGCGATTGCTGACCACCTCCGACCCCGATGAAGCGCGCCAGATTGCCGAACAGCTTTCAAGCCTGAATGAGGAACGGCGCGCGATTGAAGCCGAGGTGCAGGAAGCCGCCGAGGCACAGGTCGCCGAGCAAAGCGGCGCAGCGGTGCATGTGCTTTCGGGCACGGGATGGCATCCCGGCGTAATCGGTATCGTCGCCGGCCGGATCAAGGAGAAGACCGGGAAACCCTCGATCGTCATCGCACAGGACGCCGATGACGGAACCGGGAAAGGCAGCGGCCGATCAATTACGGGAGTCGATCTCGGCGCAGCGATCATCGCCGCCCGTGAAGCCGAGCTGTTGGTGGCAGGCGGGGGGCACGCCATGGCTGCCGGTCTTACGGTCGAAACCGGCAAGATCGAAGCATTCAGCGACTTTGTGAACGAACGATTGGGCCGCGATGTTGAGCGCTCTCGCACCGGCCAATCGATGAAGCTCGATCTTTCGCTCGCTGCCGGAGGGCTGACTCCGGAACTGGTGGAGACGCTGGACAAAGCGGGCCCGTATGGCGTCGGGTGGCCTGCGCCAAGGGTGGCGGTGGGCCCGGTGCGTGTCGTGAAAGCCGATATCGTCGGTAAGGACCACTTGCGGGTGATCGTCAACGGCGAGGACGGACGTTCGTTCAAGGGTATCGCATTCCGGGCGGCAGAGACCGAGATGGCGCAAACCATCCTTCATCGCAGCAAAGGGCGGCGATTCTACCTCGCCGGACGAGCGAAGCGGGACGATTGGGGGGACAGACCGACGGCGGAACTGCATATCGAAGACGCCGCATTTGCGGACTGAAACGGGTGCCAGGCGAAATTTGGCAAACAATGCCAACACGGGACTTGACCGCCATTGCCGGTGTCCCTAGATGCGCGTCTCGCTTTTGAGCGTGGCCCCTTCGTCTAGCGGTTAGGACGCGGCCCTTTCACGGCTGAAACACGGGTTCGATTCCCGTAGGGGTCACCAACTCCCTCCATTGACAGTCCGAGTTGAATTCTCGACCTCGTTCGAACGGCAGGTCGCATAGAGCGTGCGCTCTTTCCAGCAAACCAACTTGGCGTTAAGGGCGCAGCATGCGGCAAACGATCCCTCTCGCCGGTATTCTGCTGGCCTTGGTGACCTTTGTCGCGCTCCTCTTGCTGGGGTCCGACCCGGTCATTGCCATATCGGTCCTGATCGTCTGGGTCGGGTCATTGCTTCTCGCTGCCGGTCGTCCACCCGAACCGCCGAGCGTGGTCGAACCGAAGACGATCGAGCAAGAACCGATGCGCAAGCTGATCGAGAACTCCTCGACACCGCTGCTGGTGACCGAACGCGATACGATTTCTATCGCCAACAATGCTGCCCGACGGATGCTGGGTCAGCACATTATCGGGCAGGACGCGCGCGTTGCCTTTCGCCAGCCCGAAGCGATCGCGCTGATAAACAAGAACCGCAACGGGAAGGCTATCGTCAGAGGCCTCGTCCGGCGTCAGGACATCTGGCAGATCAATCGCCATTCGGTCGATCAGCACATGGCCGTGATCGAACTGATCAATCAGACGGCCGAAGCGGATATCAGCAGGGCCCACACCGACTTCGTGGCCAATGCCAGTCACGAACTCCGCACGCCGTTGGCGGCAATCCTGGGTTATGTCGAAACCCTCAGCGAAAGCGCCGACAGTCTCGATTCTCCCACCTCGCAGAAGTTCCTCAAGACGATCGAGCGCGAGGGCCAGCGACTGCAAAGCCTGATCAGCGACTTGATGAGCCTGTCCCGCGTGGAAGCCGAAAAGCACGACCTGCCAAGCGAGATTCACGACCTCGGCGCGCTCGCCGAGCGTGCGGCGCGCGATGCAGCAGGATCTGAGCGTATCGAAAGGGTCGAATTCGAACAGGTCAAGCCAGCACGAGTCCAAGGCGATCTCCAACAGCTCGAACAGGTCGTGCGCAATCTCGTCGACAATGCCCTCAAATACGGTTCCGAAGATCAGCCGGTGCGTGTCGTCCTCGACCGCTCGCGCGACGATCAAGCCCGAATCTCGGTCATCGACCAGGGTGAAGGGATTGCGCCTGAGAATATTCCCCACCTTACCCGGCGCTTCTATCGCACCGACCCGGGTCGCAGCCGCGCCTCGGGCGGCACAGGACTTGGCCTCGCGATTGTCAAACATATTGTCGAGCGGCATCGCGGTCGGCTCGATATCAACAGCGATCTTGGTAAAGGCACTGAAGTTATTGTGAGAATTCCCCTTGCCGATGATGCGGACCAGTCACCGGATGAGGCAGCAAGCGCCGATCGAGAGCCCGAAGCCC
>CAZJZO010000155.1:0-7476 GCA_964550495.1 uncultured Porphyrobacter sp.
CCTCGCGCGAATGCGGAGCTGGAAGCTGTCGGCCTCGGCCATCGCATCGGCCACTATCCCACCCAGCTTTCCGGCGGAGAGCAGCAGCGCGTCGCCATTGCCCGCGCGATTGCCCCCCGCCCTTCACTGATCTTCGCCGATGAGCCGACCGGCAATCTCGATGTCAGCACCGGAGAAGAGATCGTCGAACTGCTGTTCGATCGCCGCAACGAAACCGGCGCGACTTTGCTGATCATCACCCATGATCGCAAGCTCGCCGAAAAGTGCGAGCGGGTGCTGACCATGGCCGACGGCGTGATCGTCTCCGACACCAAGCTCGAAGCGCAGGCCGCCGAATGAGCGGCGATGCGGCTGCCTTGGGAGGCCTCAGCTGGGGCGGCGCATGGAAAATCGCCAGGCGCGACCTCAATGCGCGCTTTCGCGGTCTCCGTTTGCTGCTCGTATGCATTTTCCTCGGCACCGGCGCGCTCGCGGCAATCGGCACGCTCACCGCGGCGATCGAGCGCGAATTGGCAACAAGCGGGCAGGAATTGCTCGGCGGCGATGTCGAAGTCGAAGTGTGGCAGCGCGACCTGACCGGTGACGAACAAAGCCTGCTCGGCGAATACGGCACGGTCTCGGGCGGTTACCGCTTGCAGGCGATGGCCAATGCTGAATCCGCAGCTGCACCGGTCGAACTCAAGGCCGTGGACGACAAATGGCCGCTTTACGGCACGCTCGATCTGGCCGATGGACGCGAAACCGGCGCGCCGACCGGCACCGACGCATGGGTCGCGCAGGGCGCGGTGGATCGGCTCGACATCGCAATCGGCGACACGTTCCGCGTCGGCACGGTCACACTGACCGCCGCCGGTATCATCGAGAACGAACCCGATCGGCTATCCGAAGGCTTCCAGCTTGGCCCGACCGTGATTGTCGCCAAGGATGTGCCGATCGAGGCAGGACTGATCCAGCCCGGATCGCTTTACCAGAGCAAGTATCGCGTCGCGTTCGACAACACGTCGCAGGATCCGGAAGCGGTGCAGGACGCGCTTTCCAATGCTTTCCCGACCGCCGGATACGATTTCCGCGATCGCGACCGTGCTTCACCCGGCGCCGACCGCTTCGTGCGGCAGATGAGCGATTTCCTGACGCTGGTCGGCCTTGCGGCGCTCGTCATCGCGGGGATCGGCATTGCCGGCGGCGTTGCCTCCTATCTCGACGCCCGACGCAACGGGATCGCGACGCTCAAGGTGCTTGGCGCTTCCTCGCGCGATATCGTGCGGATCTACGCCCTGCAGATCGCGGTTGCGGCGACGATCGGGAGCGCGGCCGGCCTAGCGGTCGGTATCCTCATCACGCCGCTGCTGGGCGCGGCGCTGCAAGGCCTGCTGCCGGTCGAAGGCGGATTTGTGATCGAACCGGCGCCACTGATGCTGGCCGGTGCATATGGGCTGTTGGTGGCCTTCGCTTTTGCGGCCGCGCCGCTGCTGCGAGCCCGCTCCTTCCCCGCCATGGCGCTCATGCGCTCGCGGATCACCCCGCTCTCGCGCGACAAGCGCGCGCTGGCATGGACCGCAGCGGGGATCGCCGCGATTTGCGCGCTGGCCCTGCTGACCACCGCGCAGCCAATGCTGTCGGGTGGATTCCTCCTCGGCGCAGGCGCCGCGCTGATCGCTTTGGCGTTGCTGGGTCTCGCGATCCAGTACATCGCCCGCAGACTGCCGCGCCCGGCCAATCCGCTGCTGCGTTCGGCCTTGTCAAATATCCACCGGCCAGGCGCCCCGACCGGCGCTTTGGTTACGGCGCTGGGCTTTGGGCTTGCTTCCTTCGTCCTGCTCGCCGCGATCCAGAGCGCGCTCGACGGCAATATCGAAAGCAGCGTTCCGCAGGAAGCGCCGGACTATTTCGTGCTCGACGTTCCGCGCGACGGTGAGGATACCTTCCGCGGTCTGATCGAACAGAGGTTCCCGGATTCCGATGTGCGCACGGTCCCGACCTTGCGCGGCGCGGTCCTCGCTTACGGCGCAGAAGGCGACATGACGCGCGTCGCGGACCTTGAAGAAATCCCCGAAGGTGCGTGGGCGCTGCGCGGCGAACGCGGCCTCACCTATGCCGACGAGCTGCCGGTCGGCAACAGCCTGACCAATGGCGAATGGTGGGGCGAGGAAGGAGCGAGCGAAGCGCTTGTCTCGGTCGATGCCGATTTCGCCGAAGCGGTCGGCCTCGAGGTTGGCGACTATCTCACGATCGGCGTGCTCGGGGTCGAACGGACCGCACAGATCGCCAATATCCGCCGGATCGACTGGGAGAGCATGGGTTTCAACTTTACGCTCGTATTCTCGCGCGGCGCGCTGGAAGACGCACCGCACAACCTTTCGGCGATGATCAGCCTGTCGGAAGGCGCCGCGGAGGCAGATCAGGAGCGTGGCGAACTGCTGCGGGCGCTGGTGCAGGAATTCCCGTCCAGCTCGGTGATCGAAGTCGGCGACGTGCTGAAGCAGGCGCGCACGATCCTTGAGCAGGTCGGGCTTGCGACGCTGGCCGCTGCTGCCGTGGCGGTGTTGGCCGGTCTCGCGGTGCTGATGGGAGCGATCGCGGCAGCTCGGGCCGCACGGATGTACGACACGGTGGTGCTGCGTGTGCTCGGGGCGAGCCGCAGGCAAGTGCTGATGATGCAACTTGCGGAATACGGATTGATCGCGCTGGCTCTCGCGCTGGTGGCGCTCGGGCTCGGCTCGGCGCTCGGGTGGGTCATCATCACCCAGCTGTTCGAATTCGACTGGCTGCCCGATTGGGGCGAAGTTCTCGCCGTGCTCGGCCTGGGCCTGGCAATGGTACTCGCCTTTGCGCTGGGCGGATCATTGCCCCTGCTCAAGGCAAAGCCGGCGCAGGCCTTGCGCGAGCTCTAGGCTGCCAACCACCGACCTTATTCGAACGTCCTGCCCAGTTCCTCGGTTTCCGAGCTGCTGATCTCGGCGTGAAGCGCCGCGACCAGCGCGGAACCAAAGATTGAAAAAGCACCCCCGAACACCGCAAAGGTCAGGATCATCGCGAAAAAGGTTCCAAATGCCGGTGCACCGCTCGCCGCGGTCGCAAAGAACACCCCGCCGAAAACAACACCGAACACGATCGCCATCACGATCACCAGGGCAACGACGATCAGCGCGATCAGGAAGATCGGCAACAGGTTACCATTGGTAATGTCCCAAGTGCGCCGAATGGCACTGATCGGGTTGCGTTCGCCATCGACGGCCACGACCGGAACGATCACCGACAGCCGGCAGGCGAGATAGACCAGCGCTGCGAAAGCGATCAGCGACACCAGGAAATCGCCAAAGCTGCCCAGGAATCCGAAGATCAATTCGAGCAGGCCGACAATGAATGACAGGATAATGTAGCCGACGAACAACAGCAGAAACACACCCAGCATACTGAACCCGCAGCGAAAGCCGCCCGACAGGGCCTCGCCAAATCCGGAGCGCATTCTGGGCGAAGCGGACTGCACCATGGCTGCCGACTGGACGCCGTAGAGGTACAGATAGACAAAATAGGCGACCAGCATCACCAGCAGGATGCCCGCCCCGAGCCCCAGGACGTCGAGCGCATCTTCGGGATTCAAGTTTCCGGTCAGCAGCGCTGTCCCGCCGATCCCGCCGAAAATCAGTCCGATCAGCAGCACCTGGAACAACAGGAACACACCCCACAGACCTGCCAATGGCATGAACTGATCACGCACCATTGCGAACATGCCTGAGAAAACGCGACCGATTTCGACTTTCATTGAGTGTCCCCGCTCATTGTGAACGCCGCGCGATTCCCCTGTGCCGCACGGCGCAATGCAATTGTGCAGAAAGTGCACATCGCGGCGCGGTATGCAATTGGAGAACCAAGAAAAAGGCCCCGCCGTCCCCGGCGAGGCCTCATTCCTTTCAGAGTTCTGCTGGCTTCAGGTTCAGAACTTGAAGCGCACAACGCCGCCATAGGTGCGCGGCTGGCTCGGATAGCCCGACACGGTGCCGGCCTGCGCCACACCATCGAACACGGTCAGAATGTACTGATCGTTGAGCAGGTTGCGTGCAAAGGCACCCACTTCAAAGCCGTTGTTGAGCGCAAGAGTCATGGAGGCGTTCACCAGGTTCACTTCGCGACGGAAGATGTCGGTGTTGCCCAGTGCCGTGTTGAAGGTCGGCAAGCCATTGTTGATGTCGGTGTTGCTCTCGTGGTTGTAGTCCACACGCGTGATCAGCTGCGAACCGCTGTCGAACTCGTGCGTGTAGGTCGCACTGGTCGAGATCGCAAAGCCCGGAATGCCGCCCGGACGTGCACCCGTCAGATCGCCCAGGACACTGCCGGGGAAATCGTCGAAGATCGGGTCGAGATGCGTCATCGCGAAAGTCAGCACCAGGCCATCGGTCGGCTGAACTGTCGCATCGATTTCGAAGCCGCGAACCGATTGCTGACCCGCATTACGCAGCGCAAAACCTGTGCCGGTGAAGGCAAAGCTCTGGAACCCTTCGATCGTCTGGTCGAAGATCGCGAGGTTGAACCCGAACCCGTCGAACTGCGCCTTGAGGCCGATTTCGTACACTTCGGCCTCTTCCGGTCCGGCAAAGCGCGAGCCTGACACGAGGTTCGGCAGTGCGAGCCCAGCGTTGAGGATCGGCGAGGACGGAGCAAGAATGGTGGAACCACCCGGCCCGGCAACGAAGTCCGTGTTCGACGGACGGCTGTCGCGAGACAGGTTGACCGAGCTCGCCTTGAAGCCGGTCGCGTAGCTCGCATAGACGTTAACATCCGGGGTAACTTCCCAGGATGCCCGAAGCAGATAGGTCAGTTTGTCGTCGTTGGTCCTGCCCGGTTCAACCGAGTTTGGAATGGTCAGGAACGGCGGCTGGAACTGGAACGCCTGAAGACCCAGCAACGGGTTTTGCAGAGGATCGAGCGCGGCCGCGGTGATTCCCTGGAAGAATGGCGCAGTCGCAGGGTTTGACGCGAAGTCTGCGATCACTGCAGGCGTCACATCACCCGGTGCGATCATCAGGGTTTGCGCAATCCCGCCGACGATAAACGCGTCGACCAGGTTCACCTGACCCAGCGGATCGAAGCTCTGCTGTGCCAGCGCGAACGTCTTCTCGTCATCCGTGTAGTTGAAGCCTGCGGTGAACACGAGGCCATCGACCGGCTCGAAGTCGACCGTTCCGAAGATCGACCACGATGTGTTGTCCATCGAGAACTGCTCGGAGGTGAGCAGCGGCGTGTTGAAGATGCTTTCCTGCGGAAGACCGAGAGCTGCCTCAACGCCATTGAAGACCGAAGGTTGGCCGGTCAGAACGTCAACCGGGTTACCACCGGCGAGGATTTCGAACACATCGCGAATGTCAGAGCCGTTCTGAATGGCGCTGTCTTGGGTGATCGTCTCGTCGAAGTAATACCCGCCGAGCAGGAAGTTGATCGGTCCATCGAAATCCGAGGTGATCCGGAATTCCTGCGTGAAGGTCTCGACCTTCTGATCGCGGGTTTCGGTCGCGAGCGACGCGCTGGTGTAGTCGATGTCCGAAAGGAAGAAGTTGTCCAATTCGCGATATGCGGTGATCGACGTCACACTGATCGGGCCCGTGCTCCAGTCGACCTGAACAGAACCACCGTAATTGTCGACTTCGTTGGTCGGCACGAAGTTGAGAAACGCGTCGTAGCTGAAGAAGTCGGTGTCGAGCGCTCCACCTACGGCGTTGATCGCTCCGGTCACCGGCCCGGACACCACAGTGCTGACCTGGCAGCAGACTTCATCGATACGCGAGTAATCGGCGATTGCGCGGATCTTGAGGTCCGGCGTCGGTTCGATCAGCAACTGACCGCGGGCAGACCAGCGATTGCGGTTGTTCTGCTCTTCATCAAGGTTGACGATGGTCGCGTAACCGTCGCGGCGCTGATAGTTGCCGTCGAGCGAGAATGCGATGTTCTCGGAAATCGGGCCGGTGATGTCGCCCTTGAGGACAACGGTGTTGAAGTTGCCGTAAACGGCCTCAACGCTGCCACCGAATTCGAATTGCGGCTCGCGCGTCACCACCGAGATCACGCCAGCCGAAGCGTTCTTGCCGAACAGCGTCGATTGCGGACCGTTGAGAACCTCGATCCGCTGCACGTTCGGAAGATCGCCCAAAGCCGCGGCCGAACGCGAACGGAACACGCCATCGATGAACACGCCAACCGAAGGCTCGATGCCGAAGTTGTTGTCGCCGTTACCGAAGCCGCGAATGATGAAAGTCGATGCCGACGAGGTCTGCAACTGGCTGACCCGGAGCGACGGAGTAACCGTCTGCAGGTCGAGCACGTCGCGGATCTGTGCTTGCTCGAGCGTCTCGCCGCTCGTCACCGAGACCGAGATCGGCGTTTCCTGAAGCGTCTGTTCGCGCTTCGACGCCGTAACAATGATCACATTGCCTTCGTCGGGTGCTGCAAGTTCCTCGTCAGTATCCTGAGCGAAGGCAACGCTGGGCATGGCGAAAGCGGTTGCCGCTGCACCTGCCATAAGGGTGAATCGGTACGACCCGGCCACGCCGGTTGGTTTCAAAAGCATGAGAGCTCCTCTCCTCAATCCCTCGAACCGGAGCATCCCTGGATAGGCCGCATCCCCAGATACGTTCTGCCCCTGTCGATTAGCGCTATTAATAGGGGAGCAAGCGCAGCGCGACAAGCGGCAACCCCGGAGCCTGCCGAGGGGAATCCTCTCTATGTTGCATGTCCGTAACACTAGTGAGTCGCATTGCTGCAACGCGGCATAAGCGCAACAAGCCTTGCCGTAACGACAGGGGTAGGCTACCGGCGCGCCCATGCTGCAACGCAACAAGCCGGATCGGGCGAGAATCGTCCCGCCGACTTGCCGTTTTTCGCAACCAGTTTATGCGCCGCCAGCGCCCGTTTGACCTTACACCAGCCCCGATTGCGGCTGGCCCAGCGAAAGTCCGTTCATGTCCTCCTCCCTTCGCAATGTCGCGATCATCGCCCACGTCGACCACGGCAAGACCACTCTGGTCGACCAGCTGTTCCGCCAGTCGGGCACGTTCCGCGACAACCAGCGCGTGGAAGAACGCGCAATGGACAGCGGCGATCTCGAGAAAGAGCGAGGGATCACCATCCTCGCCAAATGCACCTCGGTCGAATGGGAACATGGCGGCGAGACCACTCGGATCAACATCGTCGACACACCGGGCCACGCCGATTTCGGTGCCGAGGTCGAGCGCATCCTGTCGATGGTCGATGGCGTCATCCTGCTGGTCGACAGCGCCGAAGGGGCGATGCCGCAGACCAAGTTCGTGACCGGCAAGGCGCTCGCGCTCGGCCTCAAACCGATCGTCGTCGTCAACAAGATCGACCGCCCCGACGGCCGCCCGCAGGAAGTGCTCGACGAAATGTTCGACCTGTTCGCAAGCCTCGACGCAACCGACGAGCAGCTCGATTTCCCCTCGCTGTTCGCATCGGGCCGCGATGGTTATG
>CAZJZO010000156.1:0-7424 GCA_964550495.1 uncultured Porphyrobacter sp.
ACTGTAACATCGAGCCCCTGCGGACGAGGTCCTCCCGAAGCGCCTGCGCGTTCGAAATGTTGCCGTTATGCGCCACGGCGAAGCCGCCACTCGCCAATTCGGCGTAAAGCGGCTGCACATTGCGCAATCCCGCTCCGCCGGTGGTCGAATAGCGGACGTGACCTGCCGCCATGTTGCCGGGCAACTCGTTGATCGCTTCTGCCGACGAGAAATTCTCGGCCACATGGCCAAGCCCGCGGCGCGAATAGAACTCGGTGCCATCGAAGCTGGTAATCCCGACCGCTTCTTGTCCCCGATGCTGGAGCGCGTGCAGCCCAAGCGCAGTAGCGGCCGAGGCGTCCGCCGCTTTGATCGCACCGAAGATCCCGCACTCTTCACGCAGCTTGTCACCATCGAGGTCGAGAAACGGGTGGGTCAAGTTCTCGGACGGAGTGAAAGATGCCGTCTTAGACATAGCCGTAATTGCCCGCTGAGCTGCTCCGAACCGGTGCCGCGTCAATGGCGATGTTACCGATCAATTACAAGCCCGGAAGGGACTCGGCTGCCGCCTTTTTCACGGTCTGGAACGGACGCGTTACTCACAGCGCCGCGTCCCTTGCGGATTGCGAGCAGGATTGGCTCCCCCTACAGGCAGGGTTCAGCCAACGACAGGCAGGCACCACCGCACGACGATGCTCACACCTTTCGAAAGAATGATCGCCAAGCGCTATCTCTGGCCGGGCAAGGGAGAGGCGTTCATTGCGCTGGTCGCCGGCATTTCCGTTGGTGTGGTGATGCTCAGCGTTGCAATGTTGGTGGTGGTGATGAGCGTGATGAACGGGTTTCGCGGCGAAATGCTCGACAAGTTCGCCGGGCTCAACGGTCACGCAGTGATCCAGGCTTACGGCGGAAAGCTCGACAATTGGGAAAACGTGCTCGAGCAGGTGCAATCGACCGAGGGCGTGCAGGAAGCTTCGCCATTGATCGAGCAACCGCTGCTCACCAGTTTTGGCGGGCGCGCCGTGCAGATATTCGTGCGCGGCAATATCCAGCAGGACATTGACGAGTTGCAAGACAAGCTGATTTTCGGCGACCTCTCGCGCCTTGAGCCGGGCGAGGGCAGGGTCGCGATCGGCGCGCGCCTTGCCGCCAATATCGGTGCCCGGGTCGGTGACACGATTACGATCATCAATCCGCAGGGCCGCTCGACCCCGTTTGGCACGGCCATACGCCAGGTTCCCTACGAAGTGGCCGCGATATTCGAGATCGGTTTGTATGATTTCGATGAGACGTTCGTGATCATGCCAATGGAAGACGCACAGACGCTGCTGCTGCTGGGCGATACGGTCGGTCTGATCGAGATCAAGGTCGACGACCCCGACAATGTCGCGGGGATCCTCGGGCCGGTCGAGGAATCGCTTGTTGGGCGGGCTCAGATTGCCGACTGGAAGACGATCAATTCTTCGCTGTTCGAGGCGTTGGAAGTCGAGCGAGTGGCGATGGGATTTGCTCTCAGTATCATGGTAGTGGTGGCGACTTTTAATATCCTGTCGAGCCTGGTGATGCTGGTTCGTGCCAAGACCCGCGATATCGCCATCATGCGAACGATGGGAGCTACGCGGCGCAGTCTGGTGAAGATATTCGTGACGACCGGCACCACGGTGGGTGTGCTGGGGACCGGCGCCGGGCTCCTGCTCGGGTTCGTCATTCTCTATTTCCGCAACCCGATTGTCGATGGCATAGCCTGGGCGACCGGCGTGCAGATCTGGGATCCAAAGGTGCGGTTCCTGACCTCGCTTCCGGCGCGGGTGGACCCATGGGAAATCCTTGGCATCGCGGCGCTCGCGTTGGGGCTGAGCTTTCTCGCGACATTGTATCCGGCCCTGAAAGCGGCCAGCACCGATCCAGTGCAGGTGCTGCGTTATGAATGAAAACGCGCCAATTGTCGCGCTGCGCGGGCTCAAGCGCAGCTTCGAACAGGGTGAGGAGCGCATAGAAGTCCTGCGCGGTATCGATCTCGACATCATGCTCGGCGAAATCGTCGCTCTGCTCGGTCCGTCAGGTTCGGGAAAATCGACCATGCTTCAAGCGGTAGGTTTGCTCGAAGGTGGGTTCGAAGGCTCGATTGCGATCGGCGGCGAACGCGCCGAATCCCTGCCTGCCGACCAGCGTACGCGGCTGCGCAGGGAGCATCTTGGCTTCGTCTACCAGTTTCATCACCTCCTCCCGGATTTCGACGCGACCGAAAACGTGGTCATGCCGCAGATGATTGCAGGAAGTGAGCGCAACGAGGCCGTCGAACGAGCGCAGAAACTGTTGGCGAGCCTCGGGCTAGGCCATCGCCTGACCCACCGACCCAGCCAATTGTCCGGCGGCGAGCAGCAGCGTGTGGCGGTTGCGCGGGCTTTGGCCAATCGTCCAACCTTGGTTCTGGCCGACGAGCCGACGGGCAATCTTGACGAGGCCACTTCCGATACCGTGCTCGGCCAGTTCCTGGAGTTAGTGCGCGGAGAGGGCAGCGCGGCCCTGGTTGCGACCCACAATGAACGCCTCGCCAACCGTATGGACCGGGTCGTGCGGCTCCACGACGGAGTGCTCGAATAGGTCTTGGGCGAAGCGGATCGCCTTTTTGCAGATTCCCGCTCAATTTCGCTTTCGGTTTGTGTAGCCTCGAGCGGTCAATCGGGGAGACACTCATGCATTTCGTCGCCGGAATCCTATTCGCTCTGCAATCCAGCACGCCCTCAGCTGGCGCTGCGCCGCAACCGCCGGCACCTCCTCCGCCACCGTGCGAAAGCGAAGGGCATGCCGGGTTCGATTTCTGGGTCGGCGAATGGGATGTCTATCCCAACGGGCAGGATTCGAAAGTTGCCGACAGCAGGATCGAGCGCAAGCATCGTGGTTGCGCTGTGATCGAGAACTGGATGCCGCTCAATGGACAGGGCGGTACCAGCCTCAATCATTTCGAAGCGGCCTCCGGCGTTTGGCGTCAGAAGTGGGTCGGTTCTTCCGGCGGAGCGGTCGAGTTCGTCGGCGGCGTGGTCGATGGCGAGATGGTTTTGACCGGCAATTGGCCAAGCCCACAGGCACCACATACGCTTGTCCGGATGACCTACACCAGAAACGAGGATGGTAGCGTTCGACAGTTCGGCGAGGCCTCGACGGACCACGGTGTTTCATGGCAAACGGCATTCGATTTCATCTATCGCCCCAAGAAGGATGCCGCCGAATGACAACCATTGCCGATTTTACAGTCACCACCAATCGCGGCGAAGACCTCGATCTTGCAAGCAAGCAAGGCAAGGTGTTGCTGGTCGTCAACACCGCGAGCAAGTGCGGATTTACGCCTCAGTATGACGGGCTCGAAAAGCTGTTCCAGCAGTTCAAGGATCGCGACTTCGAAGTGCTCGGTTTTCCCTGCAACCAGTTTGGGGCCCAGGAACCGGGCAATGCCGACGAGATTCAGGAATTCTGCAAGGTAAATTTCGGTGTGACTTTTCCGCTGATGCAGAAGATCGACGTCAACGGTCCGGATGCGTCGCCGCTCTACGACTGGATGAAAGGCGAGGCCAAAGGGCTGATGGGTTCGAAATCGGTCAAATGGAACTTCACCAAATTCCTGATCGATCGCGATGGCAATGTCGTGACGCGCTATGCCCCGCAAGACACGCCGGAGCGGATCGCCAAGGACATCGAAAAACTGCTTTAGGCGGTTTGGCTATTTCCAATGCCAGCGCAGCGGCTTTGTTGCTTCGCGCACCAGCTTGCCTTTGGCCTCGAGGTCGAGCTGAACCGTCTTGGCCCACCATCCGCAGGTCGACCCTCCCGGAAACTGGTCTTCGTTGAGATGCGGTTTGACCGCTTCGCGTGTTTCCGCCTGGGTCAGGCCCGGCGATGATCGAGGCAGGGCGGCTTCGAACGCAGCGAGCATGTCGGAATATTTGGCCGCATTCACCCTCGAAATGCGGCCCGGTGTGTTGACGTTTTCGACCTCGATCATCTCTGACATGCCGGTATTGCTCACTCATCCTCTTCGGTTGGCACTTCGATCGTCATCGTTTCGCCATTGCCTTCGATCCGCATCGTTGCTGTGCCGTCCGCTTCGTTGATCTGGATCGAGCCGTATGGGCTGTCGATATTGACGTCGGTCCCGTCGGAACTGGAGGAAATCACCCCGGACGAGGCGCCGATCATCATGGTCGCTGTGATGGCGCCGATGACGGATGCCATGATGAAATTGACGACGATCGCGACAAGCACCACGCATACGGTGTAGACGACCGATTTATCTGCCGGGACGCCCATCATCGGTGTTGCGCCCTTGTAAAACAGGTAGAGGCTGTACAGCCCGCCAAGCAATCCGAGTATCGCTAGCGCCGGTAGCAATCCGAATATCGCCGCAAGCCACGCCGCCGTCATCGCATAGGCGGTCAACCGGAAAGCAGCCGGAAAATCGTCGCGCCCTTCGAACTGCTTGCTCAAGAGATTGGCTATGAACGCGATCAACCAGACCCCAACGAGTGCCAGTATGTAACCCATTACGAGGCCGGTGATGCCCGCCATCAGGGGTGTCTTGACGGTGACGCCCATGAAGCTGATCGGAAACAGCTGGCCGCCAATGAAGGATGCGACTGGTCCGATCGCAGCCAAAGGCATGACATAGCTCAGGAAAACCTGCTTTGGTTCGTCGGTTTCCTTGGCGATGACTGGCCAGGTCTCGGCCGGCTTCAGCGTAATCGCCTTGGCGCGGTTCATCAGGCCTTCGGCCCGTTCTTGAAGCTCTTGATTGTCAGACATA
Organism: uncultured Porphyrobacter sp.; assembly: GCA_964550495.1. Lineage (GTDB taxonomy): Bacteria > Pseudomonadota > Alphaproteobacteria > Sphingomonadales > Sphingomonadaceae > Erythrobacter. Next base: position 4,778 of record CAZJZO010000156.1, read on the forward strand.
TCGGATCCCCCTTGATGCGGACAAAGTAACTGCGAATCATGGCAACCCGCGGGCAGTATGCCACAATTCGCTTTTCCCCAGCGATTGGGTGTGGATTGTTGGAATCCACGGGCGCTGAGAGCATATTGGCATGATGCCATTTGCACCCTTCGTTCCGCTGCGGGTTCTTTCATCCTATTCGATGCTCGAAGGGGCGATCGATCCCAAGGCGATTGCAAAACTGGCCAAGGAACGCGGCTTTCCGGCGATTGCGATTTGCGACCGCAACGGCCTCTATGGCGCGGTCATGTTCGCCGGCGCGTGCCAGGCTGAAGGTGTTCAGCCGATCATCGGAACCCTGCTGGGTGTGGCGCGCGACGAGGAAGGCAAGCAGGTCGATTACCTGCCGATGTTTGCCCAGGACGAAGGGGGATATGACAATCTGTGTCATCTCGTTTCCAAAGCGCACCTGGACCGGCCGGTGGAATTCGAACCGCATGTCGCCTTGAACGATCTGCAGGGCCATACCGACGGTTTGATCGCCCTGACCGGCGCGGGTGAAGGCGCCTTGACGCGGTTGCTGGCTGAAGGTCAGTCCCCGGCAGCCGAAGCATTGTGCGATCGATTGCAAGAGCTGTTTCCCGACCGGCTGTATGTCGAACTTGCGCGCGGCGGCGATCCGGTTTGCGAACAGGCGGAGGACGCGCTCATCGCACTGGCCTATGCTCGCGATTTGCCGCTGGTGGCCACCAATCCGGCCAATTACGCCGAGCCGCATATGCACAAGGCGCATGATGCGATGCTGTGCATCGCGAATTCGACCTATATCGAGAACGAGGATCGACCGCGGTCGCGCGCCGACAGTTTCGTCAAGTCGGCAAGCATGATGGATGAATTGTTCGAGGATGTGCCGGAAGCCCCAGCGAACAGCCTCGTGATCGCACAAAGATGTGCCTACGCACCGCCTTATCGCGATCCGATCCTGCCTAGCCTCGCGGGCGATCTCGAAGGCGAAGCGAAGATGCTCGCCGAGGAATCGCGCAAGGGCCTCGAAGCCCGGCTCGAACCTTACGGCGAAATGCCCGAAGAAGAGCGCAAGACCTATTTCGATCGGCTCGACTACGAGATCGAGATCATCGTCAATATGGGTTTCCCGGGCTACTTCCTGATCGTTGCCGACTTCATTCAGTGGGCCAAGGAACAGGGCATTCCCGTGGGGCCGGGGCGCGGTTCGGGTGCGGGTTCGATTGTCGCATGGGCGCTTACGATCACGGACCTCGATCCAATCAAGCTTGGACTGCTGTTCGAACGCTTTCTCAATCCCGAGCGTGTGTCGATGCCGGACTTCGACATCGATTTCTGCGAAACCCGGCGCGGTGAGGTCATCCGCTATGTGCAGGATAAGTATGGCGCCGACCATGTGGCGCAGATCATTACGTTCGGTAAGCTGAAGGCCCGAGCCGTGCTGCGCGACTGCGGGCGGATCCTGCAGATGAGCTACGGTCAGGTGGACCGGCTGTGCAAGATGGTGCCGAACCATCCGACCGATCCGTGGACGCTTCCACGCGCGCTCAATGGCGCAGCCGAATTCAAGCGCGAATACGACAACGACAATGAAGTGAAACGGCTCGTCGATCTGGCGATGCAACTGGAGGGGTTGCCGCGCAACTCCTCAACCCATGCCGCCGGCGTGGTGATCGGTGACCGCCCGCTCGCAAAGCTCGTCCCGCTCTACCGCGATCCGCGCTCCGACATGCCGGTTACGCAGTTCGACATGAAACATGTTGAATCGAGCGGGTTGGTGAAGTTCGACTTCCTCGGCCTCAAGACATTGTCTGTGCTGCGCAAGGCTGTCGACCTGCTCGAACTGCGCGGGATCGAGATCGATCTTGGCCAGCTGCCGCTCGACGACAAAGCGGTCTACGACTTGATGCAGGACGGTAACACGGTCGGCGTGTTCCAGTTGGAATCCGAAGGGATGCGGCGAACTCTGAAAGCGGTGAAGCCCTCCAACTTCGGTGACATCATCGCACTTGTCTCACTGTACCGGCCCGGCCCGATGGACAACATTCCGCTGTTCGGGCAGCGCAAGGCCGGGGAGGTGCCGATCGAGTATCCGCACCCCAAGCTCGAAGGCATTCTGGCGGAAACCTACGGCATCTTCGTTTATCAGGAACAAGTGATGCAGGCGGCACAGATCCTGGCCGGCTATTCGCTGGGTGACGCCGACTTGCTGCGACGCGCCATGGGCAAAAAGGTCCAGGCCGAGATGGACAAGCAACGCAGCGTCTTCGTCGAGGGTTGCAAGCAGGTCTCCAACATCGACGCCAAGCAGGCCAACGAATTGTTCGACTTGATCGACAAGTTCGCAGGTTACGGCTTCAACAAGTCGCACGCCGCCGCCTACGCGCTGCTGGCGTATCAGACCGCATGGCTCAAGGCGCATTACCCGGAAGAGTTCTACGCCGCTTCGATGTGTTTTGATTTGCACCAGTCGGAGAAGCTCTCGATCTTCGTCGACGATGCGCGGCGCTATCCGGTCGAGGGTGGCATCAAGGTGCTTGCGCCAGACATCAACACTTCCGAAGCGCGCTTCACCGTGCAGCAGACGGATGAGGGCTACGGGGTCCGATATGCGCTCGCCGGGATCCGCAATGTCGGCGAGAAG
>CAZJZO010000157.1:0-7309 GCA_964550495.1 uncultured Porphyrobacter sp.
GAAGCGGTCGGCGACCAGCTTACCTGCGTCTTTGCCGACCATGGGCTGATGCGGATGAACGAGGCCGAGCAGGTCGTCGCACTGTTCCGCGACAGCTACAACATCCCGCTTGTGCATGTGAACGCGGAGGAGCAGTTCCTCGGCGGCCTCGCAGGCGTCACCGACCCGGCGCAAAAACGCAAATTTATCGGCGGAGCCTTCATCGACCTGTTCGAGAAAGAGGCCAAGGCGGTCGGCGGGGCGGATTTCCTGGCGCAGGGTACGCTCTACCCCGATGTGATCGAGAGCGTCTCGTTCACCGGCGGGCCGAGCGTTACGATCAAGAGCCACCACAATGTCGGCGGACTGCCTGAACGCATGGACATGGAACTGGTCGAGCCATTGCGCGAGCTGTTCAAGGACGAAGTCCGCGCGCTCGGCCGCGAGTTGGGACTGCCCGAAGCCTTCGTCGGTCGCCACCCCTTTCCCGGCCCCGGCCTCGCAATCCGCATTCCCGGCGAAGTCACCAAGGAACGCTGCGACATCTTGCGCAAGGCCGACGCGATCTACCTCGAAGAAATCCGCAATGCCGGGCTCTATGACGCAATCTGGCAAGCGTTTGCGGTGCTGCTCCCGGTCAAGACCGTCGGCGTGATGGGCGATGGGCGCACCTATGACAGCGTGTGCGGCTTGCGCGCCGTCACTTCGACCGACGGGATGACGGCGGACGTATTTCCGTTCGATGCGAGCTTCCTGACGCAGGTCGCGACGCGGATCGTGAACGAGGTGCAGGGGATCAACCGGGTGGTGTATGACTACACGTCGAAGCCACCGGGCACGATCGAGTGGGAGTGATTTGAGCCTCGGATTGATCCGGGGGATCGATCCGACCAGATCGCTCGGCGACGCAAGGAGCCGCTTATGCGAAGCGCCGAAGAGATTCTGACCCTTATCGCCGGCGGACGTACCGATGCGATAGTCGAACTTTTCGAGCATGAAGGCTGGCCGAAGCTGCTCGGCGAGGGCCAGATCAAGCCAATGCAATGGCTGGTCTATTATGGCGACGTCACCGCGATGAAACTTGCGCTCCGGGAGGGCGCTGATCTTTCGAGCATCGATCTCGATGCCGAGCTCGGCAATGCCGCGTTTTTCGGGCATTGGGCGATGTGCGACTTTCTGCTCTCGCTAGGTGCCGACGCGACCTATGTCGACCCGAATACTGGCGAGACGGCTCTGCACAGCGCACTCTCGAAAGCGGGGCGCCCCTACTACAATCGGGTGGTGCAGTTGCTGCTCGAGAATGGAGCCAACCCCAACGCCCCCACAATTCCCGACTGCGAAACCGGAGCCTTCATGCGCGACGTGCGGACAAAGGGCGAAACTCCTTTGCACCGCGCCGCAGCCTTTGCCGATGCCGAGGCGATCCGGATGCTGCTCGATCACGGAGCCGACAAGAAGGCGCACGATATCGCTGGCGACACTCCGTTGAGCTGGGCCAGCTGGCATTTGCGCCCGGGCGAAGTGCTGCAACTCCTCGCCTACGGAGAGCACCGCATCTCCGACGCTCACGTCGCCCGCAATACGAGTGATCATGGCGCGGGCTGGGGCAATTCTATGGAACGCAGCTTGATAGGTGATTTCTTGCGGGAATCGAAAAACTGACGCGTGAATGCCGATAGTGTCAATTCACCGCTAGAAAACGCGGCGCCCTGACACGACCCTGCCACAAAGATATCTCAGACTGCGTGCTTCATTAAGTAGGCGGGGGCAATCATGCGGATCTGTACTTGGAATATCGAGTGGTTTGACGACCTCTTTAATGGCGATGACTCATTTGCGGACGGCACTCGCGAAATCTATGTTGACCGAAAGCTGCAGGAAATCGGCTACGACGAAATCCGCGCCGCGATCGCTGAAATCATCCAGCTCATCGATCCCGACGCTATCATGGTGATAGAGGCGCCAGGCACCACCGCAACGACCGGCAAAACCACGATCCAGTGCCTTCAGAACTTCTCGCAGCATTTTGGCCTGCGGCTCGACGGCGTGCTCATGGGCTACGCATCAAGAGGTCGCCAGGAAATCGCGCTTTGGTACGACCCCAACAAACTCGAAGCCAGTCATGATCCGATGTTCGACCAAGACGATCGGATGAATGGCCCCTTTGACGAGGAGTTCATCATCGATTCTGACCTCGACGGGATCAAGGAAATCTACACGCACTTCCGCCCGCCGCTTGAGGCGAAGATCGCGCCGAAGCCTGATGGAGACCCGTTTTGGATGGTCGGGGTCCACGCCAAATCGAAAGGGATCTTTTCCAAGAACGACCTGCTCAACTATCGCCGGGAAGTAGCGAAGAACCGCCGCCGCCTGTTCGCGGAATGCGGGCATATCCGCCGACGTGTCGAAATGATGCTCGATGCCGGGAAACCGACTATCGTGCTCGGCGATATCAATGACGGTCCGGGCATGGACTACGCCGAGCTGCGCTTTGGCCGAAGTGCGGTGGAATTGATCATGGGTTCCGTCTTTGAACCGACCCGCATCCTTGCCAGCCATGTGGGTGAACCCGAATGGGGCAACCGCGGTTTTGAGCCTTCCTCCGCACGTTTCCGCGATCGCTTTACCGAGGATTATGTCAACGTCCTGATCGACCACATCCTTGCCTCGAACGACATTGGCGTTGCCGAAGATAACCCGCACCTAGTGTGGAATCCCCATCAAACCGATGAGCTCAAGCCGCATCGCCGCACTTTCACACTGGCCTCCGACCATTTCCCGATCACTCTCGATTTGGCCTGAGGCGTCTGCAACCTTTGCCCGGTCCCAGTGTTTTGATAGCAACGACGATCAATCGTATTTCAGGATCAAAGGGCAATCATGACGACCGCACTTCGCACCTTTTCCGCCGCGGCCCTGTTGGGCCTCGCGGCCTGTTCGCAAGCGCCCGCCGAAGCTCCGCCTTTGGCCGAAGGCACTTGGACTGTCGATGGCGAAGCTTCGCGGCTTAGCTATGTCAGCGTCAAATCGGGCGAGATTGCCGAGAACAATTCGTTCTCCGGCCTCTCGGGCACCGTTGCTCCCGACGGCGCAGCGACAGTCGAGATCGACCTCGCCACAGTCAGCACCGGGGTCGATATCCGCAACGAGCGGATGCGCGAAATCTTTTTCAATATCGCCGAATTCCCGACCGCGACCATCACCGCGCAGGTCGATCCCGCAGCCTTCGAGACGCTCGAAATCGGCGCAAGCACCTCGCAACCGCTAAAAGGCACGCTTAGTGTCAAGGATGCCGAGACGAGCATCGACACCGAGGTGAATGTAACGCGAATTGCCGACGATCGCGTGCTGGTCGTGTCGAAAGACCCGGTGATTGTCTATGCCGACGCGCTCGACCTGACTGACGGTCTGGCGCAGCTGCAAGAGCTTGCCGGGCTTCCATCGATCACACCGGCGGTGCCGGTGACGTTCTCGATTACCTTCGAACGCTAGCGCGCTCTTGCCGACCGTTTTTACCCATGCGGTGATTCCGCTTGCCGTCGCCGTTGCCGCAGGAGGCGCACGCATTTCGCCCCGGCTCGCAATTGCCGGAGCGATCTTCGCAGTCCTTCCCGATGCCGATGTCGCAGGGTTTGGTCTCGGGATCGACTATGCCGACGAATGGGGACATCGCGGGGCGACCCATTCGATCGCTTTTGCGGCTTTGTGCGCGGCCGCCCTGGCACTGGTGTGGAAGGAAGCGCGCAGCCTGACCGGCTTTGCCTTCCTGTTTCTCGCCATGGCCAGCCACGGTCTGCTCGACACGCTCACCAGCGGAGGTTTGGGGGCAGCGATCTGGTGGCCATTTGACCAGACACGCATATTCGCGCCTGCGACGCCGATCCGGGTCTCGCCCATCGGTTTCAACTTCTTCTCGGAGCGCGGCGTGATCACGCTGGTGTTGGAGCTCAAGTGGGTGTGGCTGCCATGCCTTGCACTTGCATTGATCGGGTGGGGGGTGCGCCGTGCAGCTCGACCTGGGCCCTGACAACCGGATAGAAATCCTGCGCCGGCTGCAGGCCGCCTTGATTGAGCGGTTCGGGCGTATCATCCGCCCTCCGGAAAAACGCCGCGATCCGATCTGGGTGCTGGTTCACGGAGTGATCGGCGCGCAGACCAAGACCGCTGCCTCCAACGCTTCGACCGACGGACTGATTGCTGTATACGGATCGTGGGAGGCAGTAGCGGCGGCACCGGTCGCCGACCTCGAAACGCGGTTACAGCGGCAGACCTTCCCGAGCGTCGCAGCCGAGCGGCTGAAGGCTTGCCTCAATGCGATCATTGCCGAGCGCGGCTGCGTCGATCTGCGCCACCTCTCCAACCTCGACACCGTCGAAGCCATGGTGTGGCTCGAAACCCTCCCGGGTGTTGCGCGGAAGAATTCCGCCGGGGTGATGAATGCCAGCACGTTCGAACGGCGCGCGATGGTGATTGACGGTCACCATCGGCGTATCATGCAGCGGATAGGGATTGTCCCCGCAAAGGCGGACACAGCGCGTACCTATGATGCATTGATGCCAGTCGTGCCCAAGGAATGGTCCGCGGCCGATATCGATGAGCATCACCTTCTGATGAAGAAGCTCGGCCAAACGTATTGCCGGCCCCGCCAGGCCCGATGCGACGGCTGCCCAGCGCGGCAAGACTGCGAAATGGCGAATGGGATTTCTCGCGCGATTTGAAGCTTCTGCACCAGCAGCATCGTAGCTATCGGCAATCCAGACAGGAGAGCCAGATGTTTCGTTCGCTTCTTTTCGTTGTCGTTTGCGTATTCATGGCCCTCCCATCTGGACCGGCCAAAGCCGATGGTCTGACCGAGCAAGAAACAAACCGCATCGAAGCCGTTCTCGATGAGATCAGCGTGGAAGATGCCCCCGGAGTAGCGATCGGGGTAGTGCGCGATGGGGAGGTTGTTCTCGAGCGGTATATTGGTCTTGCGGATCTTTCGAACGGCATTCCTCTCGGCCCCAGGACCCGCACCAATATCGCGTCAAATGCGAAGCAATATGTCGGCCTGATGGTTCTCGACCTGGCGGATCGAGGGCAGATCGATCTGAAGGCCGATTTTCGCACCTATCTTCCCGACGCGCTCCCTGGGGTTAACACTGCGATCAGCGTCGAACACCTTCTGACCCACACAAGCGGGGTGCGCGACATCTACGATTTGTGGGCGCTGACCGGGATCACCTGGTACGAAAACCGGCTGCGCAATCGCGAAGCCATGGAATTGCTCAACCGCCAGACCGCGCTCAATTTCGCGCCGGGAAGCGCATATCTCTACAGCAATTCGAATTACATACTCCTCGCCGAGATGATCGAGGAAGTATCGGGCCAGCGCTTTGACCGGTACGCGAGGGAGTTCTTCGTTCGTCTCGGGATGCAGCAGACAGGCTGGAAGCGACGCTACAGTGCGGTGGTCCCGAATCTGGCTCGCGCCTACGGCAACTGGAATGGCTGGCTCGAAGATCCGGCGATTGCCAATCTGTTCGGCGACGGCTTCCTGTTCACGACTTTGCGCGATCAGATTGCGTGGGAACAGCAATTGCAAGGCGCGGGATCGGAGCTTTCCGATACGGTATTGGCGGCCAGCCAGGTGCGGCCAAATCAAAGCCTGCCCGGGCAATACGGGTTTGGTCTCGAGATTGGTGAGTATCGCGGGCTGCGCGAAATCTCGCATGTCGGCAGCACGGGCGGTTACAACGCCTATCTTCGCCGCTTTCCCGATCGGAACCTGTCCGTGCTGGTGATTGGCAACACCACGGAGATCGGAGTGGTGGCTCTAGGCAGATCCCTGAGCGACGCAATTCTGGAGGATCAGTATCCGGTGGATTCCGACGCCCTACTTGGTCCTGCCAACCTGTTGGAACGACCGGACAATGGATCGGTCACCGGCCGCTACGAGACGAACTTCGGAACGATCATTCGGATCGTCGAACGCGACGGTGAGCTGTTCCGCGAAATCGACGGCCGCGATCCGGTGCGGCTGCTCCACGAGCGCGGCAACCTGTTCGCCTATGAGTCGAATTCCGACCTCAAGATGTCGTTCGACCGAACCGAATCGGGTAAAAAGCGCTTCAACATCTATTTCCCGGGCCAGCCATTGACGACTGGAACCCCGTTGCCCGAGCCTGTTGTCGACGCGGCACGACTGCGCTCGCTCGAAGGGCGCTACGTCAATTCCGAGACCGACACCGAAATCGTCATCGAATGGGTCGAAGGGACATCTTTCAGGATGATCAAGAATGGCCGCGCCCGCGATGCCGCCTTGGTCACCGACGAAGAATTGCGCTGGAACGCCTACCGGTTCCGGTTCCTGCGGGAACTCGACGGGACGGTGAAAACGCTGCTGGTCGACAACAATCGCATCCGCAATGTGAACTTTGCCCGGGTCGCAGCCGAAGACTGATCACCCGGGGATTACCACAACCTTACGCGCTGCTCTGGCGGCAGGTACAGCGCGTCATCGGGCTCGATCCCGAAATCCGAGTACCATTCGTCGAGATTGTTCACGATCAGGTTGATCCGCGGACGTGGCGGCGGGTGCGCGTTGTTGAGGGCCATATTGCGCAGCGCTTCCGACGAGCTGACGGTGCGCGCCTGTTGCGCAAGCCCGATCCAGAAGCGTTGCGGCCCGGTGAAGCCGCCAAGAACCTCGTTGGCCTCATCAGGATGATCCTCGAGATAGAGGTCGTAGGCGCGACGGGCGATCAACGCGCCGGTGAGATCGCCGACAATTTCGCCCAGCATCTGTTCGGATTGCAGCGCGACGCCTGGCATCACCTCATGCGCACCGAATTGCCGGACCAGCCGCGCGGTCTGGCTGTCATATGCGGCGCGGGCCGCTTCACTCCACCAGTCGCGCAGCGCGCCGACGGCGTCGAACTTCGATCCCTGATCGTCGAGCGCGTGGCCGAATTCGTGGCCGAGCGTCGATCCGATTGCGCCGAAATTCACGGCCATATCGGCATGGGGGTCGAAGAACGGAGCTTGGAGCGCTCCGGCGGTTACGAAAATCTTGTTGTACTGCTGATGGAATCCCAACCCGATCCGATGCGGATACATGTTCCAGTCGCCGAAACGCACGATCGGTTGTCCGATCCGCGCACGCTGGCGTTCCCATTCGAGCGCGCGCAGCCGCGTGACGTTGCCGATGAGATCGTCGGGTGCCGTTTCCAAGGCAGACAGATCGGCGCGAACCTGCGGCTAGGCCATTTCGAAGATGATCGCATCGACCTTCGCGGGCGCTTCTGCGCGAGTCGCCGCGTCCATCCACCGGGCCTCATCGAGCTGCTTG
>CAZJZO010000158.1:0-7048 GCA_964550495.1 uncultured Porphyrobacter sp.
GCTCTTCGCGCAATCGAGGATCGTGTCTTCCTCCTTGCGGGTCTTCCAGCCGAGCCGATCAAGCGCATGGCTCGAATCCGCATGGCGGGTCTTGCCGATCTCACTCTTGATCGATCTTACCCCTTCGTTGAATAGGCTGAGTACGCTCACCATCCAGTTCGGCATCTTGCGGGTCGGCACCTTCCTTGTGTGTTCCGCAGGCAGTCCTTCGCGCAGGACAGCGCCGATCTCGATGAATTTCATGAACTTGCCGGCGGCCATGAACCGCTCGCCTGCGAGGCCCGGTTCCTCAAGGCATTTGACGTGAAGGTCTGCAACATCGCGAATATCGACGATCGCAAAACCGAGATCGGGCGCCATGGGAACTTCGCCGCCCAGCAACTGCTTCACAACCTCCACCGACGCGGAAAAGTCGGCGCTGTCGACCGGGCCAAGCACCATGCTGGGATTGACAGAAACGAATTCCATGTCGCCGCCATTTTCGGCCACCCAGTCGCGCGCCGAACGCTCGGCAACTGTCTTCGATTTGACGTAAGGGTAGATGTCCGGATGCGAGAGATCGGTCCAATCGCTCTCATCGACGGTGTAGACCTTTTCGCTCCGGCCATATCCGATCGCGGCGAACGAGCTGGTCTGGACGAAACGCTTTGCACCCGCTTCCTTGGCGAAGCGCAGCGCTCGGAGCGTACCGTCGCGCGCGGGAACAACCAGATCGTCTTCGTGCTTGGGTGGAGCGGCGGGAATCGGCGAAGCCACGTGTGCGACATGGGTGCAGCCCGCATTGGCATCGGCCCATCCGTCGTCCGACATCAGATCGGCCTGGAATACCTTGAAGCGATCCTCGCCCGGATTGCCAAATCGCGCCCGCAATCCGGCTTCGCTTTTCGCGCTGTTGCGCACGGTGGTGTGGACATTCCAGCCGCGTTCCAGGAGTTGCCTGATCAACTCGCCCGCAATGTATCCCGTGCCTCCGGTAACCAGGACGGTGTCCGCCATTGTCGCTCTCCCGATTTGCCAGTTTCCATACCGGCAATTAGGTTGCATCCTACAACGTTTCTGCGCGGAGGCTAGAGGATGCTTTGTGTGATGACCGGCGCAACGTCGGGCTTCGGGAAAGAGGCTGCCACAATGCTGATAGCCGACGGGCATCGTGTGGTCGCGGGGCGGCGCGGATCCTCCGGCTTGCCCGACGGGGCGGAAGCTCGTCCACTCGACCTTGCGGATCTCGACAGCGTGCGGACTTTTGCCGAGAATTTGCCGGACGGGATCGACAGCCTCGTGCTCAACGCCGGGATGCAGCACCAACAGATCGAACCCACCAGTAAGCAGGGGTTTGAGCTGACCTTCGCGGTCAATCATCTGGCGCACTACCTGTTCGCCCGACTTGCCTTGCCCAAACTGTCCGAGAACGGTCGACTGATCATCACCTCAAGCGGCACTCACGATCCTCGCGAGAAGACCGGTGTGCCGCCGCCCCGCCACGCGGATGCCCGTCTGCTGGCGTATCCACACGAGGATCCCGATCTCGATAGCGGCCTGATCACGGCCGGAATGCGCGCCTATTCGAGCTCAAAGCTTTGCAACCTGCTCACGGCTCGCAAGTTCGCAACTCTCGAAGAGGTCGCTGCAAGATCGATCACGGTGCATGCCTACGATCCCGGCTTCATCCCGGAGACCGGTCTGGGTCGTGCGGCGCCATGGATCGTGCGCAAGATCGTGCTGCCGTTGCTGGCTGTGGTGAAACCGCTGGGAGGAATGAACTCGCTGGCGGACGGAGCAAAGGGCCTCCGCGGTCTCGCCGATGGCAGTATCACCGGCGACGCCGTCTACATGTCGCTGCGAAAGGGAAAGCCGACCTGGCCCGAAGTCTCCGACATTGCTCGCGACGACACGGTGATGGAACGGCTGTGGGCCGACAGCGCCGAAATGGTCGGGCTATCGGCCTAAACCCTACTTGAGCAGGACCAATTCCTCGGCCATCGTCGGGTGGATTGCGGTGGTCGCATCGAAATCCGCCTTGGTCAGGCCGGCTTTCACCGCAACGGCCGCGGCCTGCATGATCTCCGGCGATTCCGGACCGATCATGTGAACGCCGACGATCCGATCGTTCGCAGCATCGACCACCATCTTGTAGAGACCACGCTCATTGCGGCCCGCGACGACATTCTTCATCGGGCGGAAGTCGGACTGGTAGACCTTGATGCTGCCAAGGTGGTTGCGCGCGTCGCCTTCGGTCATACCGACCGAAGCGATCGGGGGGTGGCTGAACACGGCGCTGGGGATGCAGGAGTGATCGACGGCATACGGTTCGCCCGGGCCGAACACGCTGTCGGCAAAGGCCTGACCCTCGCGGATCGCAACCGGCGTTAGTTGCACCCGATCGGTGACGTCGCCGACCGCGTAGATGTAATCGACATTGGTCTTCGAATAGGCGTCGACATTGATCTGACCCTTTTCGCCCAGCTCGACGCCGACGGTTTCGAGGCCAAGACCCTGGATGTTCGGCACCCGACCCGTGGCGATCATCACGACATCGAACTCCCGTTCGTCGTGATTGGTCATCTTCACCTTGAGCGAGCCGTCGTCCTGCTTCTCGATATATTCGAACTCGGCGTGGAAGCAGAACTCGATACCCTTGGTCAGCGAGATCTGCAGCAAGCGGTCGCGCAAGCTCTGATCGTAGCCGCGCAGAATTACGTCGGAACGGTTGGCAATCGTCACCTTGCTGCCGAATTCGTTGAAGATCCCGGCAAACTCGTTGGCGATATAACCTCCGCCCGCGATCAGAATACGGCGCGGCACCTCGTCGAGGTGGAACGCTTCGTTCGAGGTGATCGCCTGCTCATTGCCGGGAAATTCGGGCACGTGCGGACGCGCGCCGGTGGCGACGAGTATGTATTTTGCGGTGACCTTGCGCCCGCTCGCCAGCGTGACTTCGTGCGCGCCCGTGATTTCTGCACGCTCGCGGATGATCTCGACCTTGTGATTGCCTAACGTCTCCCCGTACAGACCTTCGAGCCGGTCGACATCCTGCTGCACATGATCGCGCAGCTTGACCCAGTCGAAGCTCTTGCCCTCGATGGTCCAGCCGAACGACTTCGCATCCTCGAGATCCTCGGCAAAGTGTGCGCCATAGACGAGCATCTTCTTGGGGACGCAGCCGCGGATAACGCAGGTGCCGCCGACGCGGTATTCCTCGGCCACAGCGACGCGCGCGCCATGCGCGGCAGCAACCCGGCTGGCGCGAACGCCACCCGATCCGGCACCGATGGTAAAGAGGTCGTAGTCGTATTCCGCAGTCATTGATCCGCTCCCAGATTGCGAGCGCGATATGGCTTGCCCCGCCAGACTTGCCAACCGTGCTGCTTGACGGAAACGCTATTCGACCGCGAAGTCTGGCTTGTTACACGGCCGCGGACCGTGGACGCGAACCGCGTCCGCGATTGCCGCCGCCCTGCCTGCTCCCGCCGGGCTTGCCACCCGGACGACCGCCGGGCCTGCCCTTGCGCGCCTGGTGCTTGTGCTTCAGCTTGCGCTTGGGTGCGCCATCTGGGCTACCGCCTCCGGGACGACCGCCAAACGGCTTGGCCTTGACCTTCTTCTTCGACACGCGCGTTTGCCCGCGCGGCGGCGGCTTGGTCGGGCCGACGCCTTCGACAACGGCGCGGAAGTTGTCCGGCAGGTCGAGACGGTCGAACTCAGCATCTGTGTTGCGCTGGATGTCCTTGAGATAGGCGCGCTCATCCTCGGCACAAAAGGCGATGGCGATCCCGTCCTTGCCCGCACGGGCCGTGCGACCGATCCGGTGAACATATTGCTCGGGCACATTGGGTAGGTCGTAATTGATGACGTGACTCACACCGGGGATATCGATGCCGCGCGCGGCGACGTCGGTGGCGACAAGGATGCTCACCTTGCCGCGGCGGAACTCGTCGAGCGCACGTTGGCGCTGCGGCTGCGACTTGTTGCCGTGGATCGCATTGGCTTCGATCCCGCGCTGGCCGAGCTTCTTCACCACGCGATCCGCACCATGCTTGGTCCGCGCGAAAATCAGCACTCGTTCGAATTCGCCGGGGACTTTGTGCCGGCCCGAGAGGATCAGCTCTAGCAAGGCCTGCTTCTCGTCGGCCTGCACCATGAACAGGAATTGCTCGATCCGCTCCGCCGTGGTTGCCGCGGGCGTGACCGAAACCTGAACCGGGTCGTTGCAATAGCCGCTCACCAGTTCCTTGATCTGTTTCGGCATGGTCGCGCTAAAGAACAGCGTCTGGCGCTCCTTGGGAACCAGCTGGTTGATCCGCCTGAGCGCATGAATGAAGCCAAGGTCGAGCATCTGGTCGGCTTCGTCGAGCACCAGCACTTCGACGGCGTTGAGGTTGAACGCCTTCTGGTCGATCAGGTCGAGCAGCCGCCCAGGAGTGGCGATCAAAATATCGGTTCCGCGATGCAGCTTGTTGCGATCCTTGTTGACCGAAGTGCCGCCGACAATGACCTGCACCTTGAGGCCAGCGAGCGCGCCGTAATCCTTCGCGCTCGTCGCAATCTGGGTCGCCAGTTCGCGCGTCGGCGCGAGCACGAGCATGCGGCACGATTTGAACGGGATGCGATTGTCGCTTTCGCGCAACCGATCAATCGACGGCAGCATGAAAGCCGCCGTCTTGCCGGTGCCGGTCTGGGCTATCCCAAGCAGGTCTCGGCCATCGAGAACCGCAGGGATCGCCTGTTGCTGGATCGGGGTTGGCGTGTCGTAGCCTTTCAGCTCGAGCGCCTGGAGAACGGGCTGGGATAGCCCCAAATCTTCGAAACGAAGAGGTTCGGAAAATTGTGTCATGAAAACTCGCAAAATGTGCGGCACGCGATCGGACTCCGGACGGAGTCCTGGCGTGGCGCGGGTGTCTCAAACGACCCGCGTGAAAAGGGAAGTCCTAAAGGAAATAGCAGTGTGCTCGGGTCGGGGCGGATAAGTCAGAGCCGCCGCTTCACGCAGACATCCAAGCACTTTCGGCCGCGCAAATGGAGTGTCGCACCACCAATGTCAAAGAGTTTCGGGCAGATTAGTAGTCGCGAGCCTTGGAAGATCCGTCGCTGTTGAAGAACATCCTGAAGTCGATCGTCGCGCTGTAACGGCCCTCGACCGGGGCTCCGCTCGCGTCGCGAGCGGGCTCGAAAGTGTGATGCTTCATCAGCGGTCGGCACAAGGCGATCTGCACATACTTGCGGCGGAATTTCCGATCGAATTCACAGTCTGTCGGTTTTCCGTCCGGCCCCACGGTGAGCGTGTAAGTAAGAACCTGGCTCAACATGCCTACGCGCGACGCAGATGCTGCAAGCTCGTTCAATCCGTCGAACGAAATGAGGGTTGCCGGCGCCGGTCCGGTGTCTGCCTGCTGGTCTTGAGCCAGTGAGGCGCTCGTCCAGCTACCAGTTGCGAGAAGCAATGCGGCTGAGCGAAGGGCGTCAGGCGCGCGCACAGGCCTCACTTCTTGCTGCGCATGTCCAGATAGACGAGACGCGACGTGTATTCGCTTTCGACGGGCATGTCGGCCGCGTCGAGCGCGGGCTCGAATTCATGGTGCGCGACAAGAACCTGGCACAGCCGCTTCTTTACATAGGTCCGGCGGAACTTTTCGAGCAGCTGACACTTGGTGACGGTGCCATCGGCAGCAACCGTTAGCGTGTAGCCCACATCCGCGCGCCAGATCCGCAGGCGAGTAGAGGTCTTCAGAAACTCCTGTTCGCCATCGAAGCTGACCAGTTTTGCCGGTGTCACCGCAGCACTAGCCGGGACCGCCGCCTTCACGATTGCCGCATCATCGGCGTCATCCGCCATCGCCGCCGGAGTGAACGTAAGCGCAGCAACGGCTGCCGACAGCGACAAAATGCGGTTCATAAAGAGGCCCTGTAAATCAAATTTAAGGATCAGCGCGACAGAGGGTATGTGACCCAAAACGGGAGAAAGTGCAAATCTATCCCGAATGCTGCGCTGCAGCGAAAGTGCTTAATCGATTGCGATAGCGGCGTGTAATAAAATTACTGACGCTCGCAAAAATGACAAAGCCGCGACAAATTCGGGTCAAATGCGTGAGAGAATCGGTTTACTCTCAGCGTCCCGTTCGCGGGCGCTCAACGCAACCCAGCGGCTGTCATCAACGCCTCTGTAGAGGAATCAAACTGACCCTCGCCTGAATCGATCTGTTTCGCAATCGATTTGCCGAGCTCCACCCCGAATTGGTCGAACGGATTGATCCCCATCAGCACAGCATTGGCGAAGGTCCGATGTTCGTGGAATGCAATCAACGCGCCCAGCATGGCCGCATCGAGATCGTCGACCAATATCATCGCGCTCGGCCGGTCTCCGGCATAGGCCCGGGCCGGATCCTCGGACTGCTTCCCGGCCATCAGCGCCGCACCTTGCGCGAAACAGTTCATCAGCAACTGGCGGTGATGCGCCGGGTCTAGCTCGTCGCCAGGAGCGATACTGGCAATGAAATCGACCGGCACCAGATGCGTGCCCTGATGCAGCAACTGAAACACCGCGTGCTGCGCGTCGGTCCCCACTCCGCCCCAGGTGATCGGAGCGGTCGGTCCGGAAACAGGCGTGCCGTCGACCGTGACACTCTTGCCGTTCGATTCCATTTCCAGCTGCTGCAAGTAATCCGGCAACAGCGCCAGACGTTCGTCATAGGCGAACACGGCGCGCGTCTGGCAGCCCCTCAGCCTCGCATAATACTGATCGGCGAAGGCGGCCAGCAGTGGTCCGTTGGCCCTGCCCTCCGTCGCGCGGAAGTGATCGTCGATCGCTCTTGCGCCGGCGAGCATTCCGCGAAAATCCTCCATCCCGACCGCCAGCGCGACCGGGAAACCGATCGAAGACCACAGTGAGTAGCGCCCCCCGACGCTCTCTGGAAACGGCAGGATCCGCGTTTCGTCGACGCCCCATTCCACCGCCCCATCCGGGTTCGCAGTGAGCGCAACCACGCGCCCGCTGGGATCGTCGACGCCATTGTCGGCCAGCCATTTCAATGCACTGGCGGCGTTGGTCATGGTT
>CAZJZO010000159.1:0-7000 GCA_964550495.1 uncultured Porphyrobacter sp.
GTCGCTATGCCGAGTTCAATCTCGTCTATGATCGCGGCACGATCTTCGGCCTCAAGACCGGCGGCAATATCGACGCGATCCTGATGAGCCTTCCGCCGCGGGCGACGTGGAGCTGACCAAATTTTTGGTCTCGAGCTGGCGCCTCGGAAGGTCGACGACTTAGACGCCCGTACCTTCCAGGTGTTCGGAATCCTCAAACCTGAATTCGCTCGGTAAATTTGTGGGGTAGTTCCGGCTGCCCGAATGGCCGAAGAAGTCTTGTGCAATCTTGGATTGGATATCTTCAAAGTCTGCGACATCAATCTTGAGGTTGCCTGCGATATCGCTGCTCACCGAGACATGCGCCGAAGCTACGATTTCGAAGTTCTCAAAAGGAATGTTTCCCTTCCATATCTCTTTGCCCGAAGGGTCGGTGATCGCGCCAGGAACCTTGTAGCGTCTGCCGGGAAACCAGGGCTCATCGGTGAATTTTACGACCGGGCCTTCCCTCTTCGAATGCGGAGGCACAAAGAAGAAGCCCCAGCCTTCATGACCGCTGAGATGCAGCAAAATCATGCCATCAGTGTTGTTCTTGATGAGGGCTTTTCCGCGAACGCACATAATTGTCTCCCAATTTGAAAGCATTAGCTGAGTTTAGGTAGAGGAGTTCACTTACGACGTGAAGACTCGGTTGATGCTGTTCTGGCGCCCATCACATCAACCAGGGGCATTCGCGCTTGCCCGCTCGCCGCCTTACCAGGCCATGTGATCACTGCCATGCAAGTTATGACGTCGAGCAAGATGTCGGACAGAACCACTCAATTTCGATAGCGCGCAGCAGCCGTAGTATCGCGGTCGCTATGCCGAGTTCAATCTCGTCTATGATCGCGGCACGATCTTCGGCCTCAACGCCGGCGGCGATATCGACGCCATCTTGATGAGCCTGCCGCCGCGGGCGACGCGGAACTGACGCGACCGGCTCAGGTGGTTGGCGTCGCGGCTTCCCGCAGGACTTCGTCCGGCGAGTAGCTTTCGGTCACGATCTGCGGACATCGGTGGCAGGCTGAGACACCTTCCTGCACGTACCAGCGACAGTCCTGCCGCAATCGGCAGGGAGGTGGCTTAACCGCCACCGGATCGAGCATCTCCACCAACCGTTTGGCAAGATTGCAATCGGACCCATCGAAATGCGCACACGAGCGCTCCTGGCAAGCGCCGGCAAACCGCATGACGTGGGTGGGTGCGACCTGCCCCGTCTTCGCCAGGAGTTCGTCGGTCACGGGGACCAGTCGTTCGATCCAGCGTACCCGTGGCTCACCGTCGCTGCGCTGCACCACACCAAAGGCGACCGCATCGTCAAAGTCAGGTTGCGCACTCGGGCAAAGGACAGGCTTGTCAGAAGGCATGACTAATCCGGCTGACCAGTTGGGGCTATGAACCCTACGAGGAATGGCTCCGTAGCTGAGTTAGTGTTGACATCGGTTAGGGAGCCAGACTTTGGACCATCATTTCTGGTCACGAACGCCTCTAGACCGCTGCCAGCCTGGCCCTCGACTTTGTTGACTATAAGCTCTGCCAATTTGAACGCCTGATCATGGTCGTAACCGTCGGGGGCAATGAATCCGTAAATCAGCGGATTTCCGGGCAGGTCAGTACCGGCCAGTGCTTCTCTAATTGCACCGTCCAGATCGTCGAACTTAATCGTGTTGTTGTGATCAGGCATAAATCAATCCTCTCGATTTTTTGTTGGCGCGACTCGAAAGGCTTGTTGGCTCGAGAGTATAGAAGATTCATTGCTATATAAAGCGCCGCAATTGACTGTTTTTGATCGTCTCGAAAGGTTACACTTGGCTTGGGATTGCCAGCAATTCTTGTAAACCCATCGACCGGACCTCTCAGTACAGTCTCTTCGGCATTCGATCAGGATGAACCTGTTGAGTTGAAAATGCTCAACTTCCAGGAAATTGATAGCAAACCTGCTTTCACTCTTAGTCCACAGATCTGGCGTGCCTGCATTTGAAATTGCTATCAAATTACTTAAGTTTCTATTGGCATAGGTCAGTGTCTTTTGGGGACCAGGACAGGCGCATGTCATTGATTGGGGCAATTTCAAAATATGAGCTTGACATCATATGAGTTCTAAGTCATATGAAGACTCGTTGGACGAGGCTGCTGCACGGAGTCTGCGTCGAATAAGCGCAAGAGATCCTGAAAAGGGCGCAAGGATTGCGGGCCATTTGGATCGATTGCTGAAGTCTCGCGGACGCGATCCGTTATCGATTGTGGTTTCGCGAGACCGTCGCGTGACTGGTTTTGTGCCGTACCCTCAAGCGATCGTGGATGAGGGTGAGGCGGTTGCGCTTGTGATAATAGATCACAGGCGTCGATTTGTGAGAATTAGGGAAATCTATGATCCTCGGGAGGACTTCGACCTGGAAGAAGAGCTTGAATATGCGAGAGACTTCTTCCTTTCGACTTTGTAGGTCTTGCTCGTGAAAGGTTTGACGAATGAAGCTTAAGGATCTGGTAGATGAGATTTCATCCGAGAATGATGATTTTGCCAAGGCGATCGAGAAGGAAAAGACCTTCTACGATTACTGCTCATCGGTACGCGGCGAATTGGTGAAATTGCGAAAGGCTGCCAAACTCAATCAGGATGATTTGGCGGAGCGCCTGGGAATGAGCCAATCTGCCGTTTCCCGGATGGAGCGCGGAATAGGCGATATCGGATTGGCCACCATAGCGAGATATGCGTCGGCTTTGGGCTTGCGCCCGGTCGTCGCGTTTGGGCCCGTGGAAAGTAACAATCATCGAATCCAGGAAGGGCTCGAAGTGGCCAAATCCGCAGGTCGTTCGGCCGAATTCCGATTACGGAAGGCAATTTGCGAACATGCCGACCGATTGCAGGCGATTGCACAGCGAAGTGTCAGTGACGCCGCCGAAGCAGCGCATTCGGCCAAGGAAGAAGAAGTCGAAGGCTGCTAGTTCGAAAGGTGGAGATTGGAATCCCACAATCGGCAGCAGACTGGTGCGGACTGATCGGTTCGCTCGTCCTATTGGCAGTGCCGATCAGAGATCAGCTTTCGCGCTGGCAATTGCGAAGGATCAGGAAGCTTGGCGAGAAGGCGACCAGTTCTGCCTTTGGTCCCGTGCTCGAAGGCGCGAAGGATCGCAACGCCGGCTGGCATTGGGCGGATAGCCTCGCCATCACCATAGGAGCCGTTTTTCTCAGTCTCTCGTACCTTGCTACTTCGCCGTGCGCGGAAACCCGCGAGCCGTGTCACGATGCGGTGAGCGCGCAGAGCAATTCCGCATTGCATTGAACCGGGCTAGCCCGCACATTGGTGTCAATGCTGCGCCAGTATGAACTTGTAGAAAAGGTCAAGGAATACGACCCGGACGCCGATGAGGCGGCGCTCAACCGCGCCTATGTCTACACTGTGCAGAAACATGGCTCGCAAAAGCGCGCGAGCGGCGATCCCTATTTCTCGCATCCGATCGAAGTTGCGGGATTGATGACCGACCTGCAGCTTGACGAGCAGACCATCATCACCGCGCTGTTGCACGACACGGTCGAAGACACGCTGGTCACGATCGAGGACATCGAACAGCATTTCGGACCGGAAGTCGCGCGGCTGGTCGATGGTGTGACCAAGCTCTCCAAGATCGAGACCATGCCCGAAAACGAGCGGGCAGCGGAGAATTTGCGCAAGTTCCTGCTCGCAATGTCGGAAGACATCCGGGTGTTGTTGGTCAAGCTAGCGGACCGACTGCACAACATGCGCACGCTGCATTTCATCAAGAAACCCGAAAAGCGGCAACGGATTGCGCGCGAGACGATGGATATCTTCGCCCCGCTGGCCGAGCGGATCGGGATGTACGAATATATGCGCGAGATGCAGGCGCTGGCGTTCAAGGAGCTTGAGCCGGAAGCCTACGCGACGATCACCGATCGGCTGGAGAAACTGCGCAACACCGATGGCGGCCAGGTCGATGCCATTGCGCTCAAGATCAAGCAGGCTCTGGCCGAAGCGGGTCTCGATGTCGAAGTCTCCGGCCGCGAGAAACATCCCTATTCGATCTGGACCAAGATGTCGGAACGGCACGTCTCGTTCGAGCAGGTGACGGATATCATGGCGTTCCGGGTGCTGACCGAAAACGAAGCCGATTGTTACCGCGCCATGGGGGTCTTGCACACGACGTGGCAGTTCCTCCCGGGGCGCTTCAAGGATTACATCTCGACGCCCAAGTCGAACGGCTATCGTTCGCTCCACACCTCGTTGATGTACGAGAATTCGATGCGGGTCGAAGTGCAGATACGCACTCGCGAGATGCACCGCCGCAACGAATTCGGACTGGCAGCGCACTGGGCCTACAAGCAGGAAGATCACGCCGATGGCGAAGTCGGCTGGCTGCGCGACCTGATCGAGATCGTCGATGCCAGCCACGATGCCGAGGAGTTGCTCGAGCACACGCGGATGGCGATCTATCAGGATCGCATTTTCGCCTTCACGCCCAAGGGCGCGCTGTTCCAGCTGCCCAAAGGTGCGACCTCGGTCGACTTCGCTTTCGCGGTCCATACCGACCTTGGCGCGGAGACGGTTGGCGCGAAGATCAATGGTCGGCACATGCCGCTGCGCACCCCGTTGAACAATGGCGATGTGGTCGAGATCATCCGCGCCAAGCATGCCGAACCGCAACTGTCTTGGCTTGGCTTTGTCGTCACCGGCAAGGCGCGTGCCGCCATTCGCCGGGCGGTGCGGATGAAAGAACGCGCCGAGGTCGCCAATATCGGCTCCAAACTGTTTGACGAGATTGCCGCCAAAGTGCCGGCGCGGATCGGCAAGAAGGCGATCCGCGCGGCAATCGATCGCCTCGGTCTCGATGGCCCGGAAGATCTCATGTTCGCGATCGGCGCGGCAAAGCTGACCGACCGCGAAGTGATGGAAGCTTTGGTGCCGGGCTGCACAGCCGAGTTCGACGAGGACGAAGAATGGTCGGTGCGCGAGCGCGCCATTTCGATCCGCGGTCTCACTCCCGATGTCGGGTATACCCTCGCGACCTGCTGCCATCCGGTTCCGGGCGACCGGATCGTCGGGCTGCGCCGCAAGGATGCGCTGGTCGAGGTGCATGCGATCGATTGTCTGGGACTGGCCAATGGCGTCGACGCCGATTGGCTCGATCTGTCATGGGGGCGCAGATCGCACGGAGCGGTGGGCCGATTGAGCGTGACCATTTACGATCGCCCCGGCACGCTCGCCGAAATGGCAGGGATATTCGCGCAGAACAAAACCAATGTGACGAGCCTGCACCAGGCGCAGTTGGATCATCCCTTCGTGACCTATGAAATCGATGCGGAGGTACAGGATCTGGCGCACCTCAACCGTATCCTGAGCGCATTGCGGGCGAGCGATGCGGTGGCGCAGGCCGAGAGGATCTAGCGGTCGTGGCGATCATCGGATTGGACCATATCCAGATCGCGATCCCGGAGAACGGCGAAGACCGCGCCCGGGCCTATTACGGCGATCTGCTCGGCATGCACGAGGCGCCCAAACCGGCCAATCTCTCGCAATCCGGATGCTGGTTCGAAAGAGGGTCGGTGAGCCTGCATATCGGTGTCGATCCGGACTTCATTCCCGCGCGCAAGGCGCATCCAGCCCTGCTGATCGATAATCTCGCAATTCTGCGTCGGCGGCTTGAGGATGCCGGCTACGAAACCCACGACGACAAGCCGGTTGAAGGCTATGTTCGTTTCTTCTCGTTCGATCCGTTCGGCAACCGAATCGAGTTCATGCAGTACGCCTAGAGCAGTTCGAGTTCGACCGGCACCGGGTCGCCTTCGGCGAGATCTTCCGCCCTCATAACCTTCTTACTCACGAGCAGCGTCCAGTTCTTGGTGCGGCGCGACATATCGTCGACATTCATTGGAAACACCGAAGTCTTCCATTCGGTATCGCCAATGCGTGCCATCACCTTCACCGAACCGAATCCCCGCTGCTTGCCGAATTCGAGCCGATGGAGACGCGCATGCATCGCTATCGCTTCGGCTTCGTCGCCAGTGACTGTAACGAGATGATATGTTCCCCGATCACCCCGCCAGCACCGCAGGGGCAGGGTAGCTTTGACGGTCTCAGTCACTCCGGCGCGCCGTCCGCGTATTCGAACGGCCGGATCGGCACCGGGATGTTGCAGATGTCGATCCCGCCAGCCGGGTGAATGAAGAACGGATCGCGCCTTGCAGCCCGCGCTGCGACATAGCGCTCAAACGTCCGGGTTCCGGTCTTGAGCTGTTCGAGCAGGGGGCGTTCGGCTTCGGGCAGGTCGCTGGCAACCCGGATCGAGACGATCGGAGTGCGCAAGTGCTTTTCCGCTTCGGTATAGAAGCCCAGGGCGCCCGATCCGCGCGGCAGCGAGGTCAGGTGCTCCATTCCGCCGACGATTCGTCCCACCAAAGCGATGTTGCGGTCGAGATGCCGCGGGGCATGGCCGGTTACGGTGTAGAGCTCGGCCCCGGATCCGGTGTCGGGAGAATAACTCCTTCCGACACCGACCATGCCGTAGCAGTGAAGCGGCCAGGCGGTATGGATGTCGAGGCCCATACCGTCGTCGCGTCCTGAATCTTCGGAGCCCATTGGCCAGCCGCCGACGATTTCGACGAAATCGGCATAGGCGTCACGCTTGTGCCATCCTTCCCCGCCATCGCCTGGCGCAGTGGTTTCGTTGACCGAGATCTGGGAGAAGCCACCAGGTCCATCGGCTGCGGTGAGGCTGGCACCGGGCCAGGCGGGCATGGTGTAACTGACCTGATCCATGTCGGTCAGGTAGTCGGCTTCCGTCATCACTTTCAGCCCTTCGGGCAGCGGTTTGGTTTCGGTTTCGCCGCTTTCGGGATTGTCGTGTCCAGGATCGCCCCACTGAACGACATAGTTGTCTTGCACGCGATTGACGCTGATTCCATCGTACCACTTGGCTCGCGCGAGTGTCTTGATATTGCTCACCCAGCCTTGCGAGAAGGGCACGG
>CAZJZO010000160.1:0-6943 GCA_964550495.1 uncultured Porphyrobacter sp.
GTCGAACAGGCCGACGTGATCGAAAAGTTCATGCCCTTGATCTGGTAGGCCGTGGCGAGATTGGCGCTCACGGTCGAGGACATGGTCTTGGGCACAGCAAACGGACCGACACGCTTGGTGCCTCCGGTCTTGAGAACGGATTGGTGTGCAGTGAGCATGGCCGAAGTCGAAGGGCCGCCCGATCCGGCGATAACCCCGGTCATCGGATTGACGACGTCGCTCCCCTCAAGCCCGGCATCGGTAATCGCTTGTCCCATCGCGATATGGGCATAGGCTGCGCCCGGCCCCATGAACCGCAACGTGCGCTTGTCGACATGCTCTTTGACATCGAGGTCCACCGATCCCGCAATCTGCGAGCGGAAACCGTGTTCGGCCATGTCCTCGTTGAATGAGATACCGGATTTGCCCGATTTGAGCGAAGCCAGCACTTCATCTGCATTGTTGCCAATCGAGGAAACAATCCCCAGCCCGGTTATGACGACGCGACGCATGATCCCCTTTTCCGCCCCTGGACCGATTAGGCCTCTGAGAGGGCGACTTTCATATCTTTGACTTGGTAGATTGTCTCACCATCGGCCTCAACACGGCCATCGGCCACTCCCATGGTCAACCGACGGGTCTGTACGGCCTTGGTGAAGTCAACATAATAGGTCAGCATCTTGCGGTCCGGCCGCACCATGCCGGTGAGCTTTACCTCTCCCACACCGAGCGCGTAGCCGCGGCCTTGCCAGCCTCGCCAACCGAGGTTGAAGCCGGTTAGCTGCCACAATCCATCAAGGCCGAGGCAGCCGGGCATGATCGGGTTGCCGGGAAAATGGCAGTCGAAGAACCACAACTCTGGCGCGATATCGAACTCCGCCACCACATGGCCTTTGCCATGCTCTCCGCCATCGCCAGAGATGTCGGTGATCCGGTCCATCATCAGCATCGGCGGTTCGGGTAATTGCGCGTTGCCGGGGCCGAACAATTCGCCCCGCGCGCATTTCAACAGATCGTCACGGTCAAAACTGGTTGGAAAATCTGTCATTCCAGGTGGCACCCCTCACCTCTTGGCCATTTGGTCGCGGCAGCGCCTAGCACCGCGCTTGGATGAGGAAAAGGGCGCACGGTCCGCAAGTTGACAATTGAACGTCTCGCACCGGGACGCGTGCGCGCATCTTTCACGAACTGCCGTTGCTGCAAACCTTGATGTCTTGTGGCTCGGTGCGCTTCTCGCCGCGCTTGAATCGCGCGAAATAACCGCGAATGTCCGGTCTCTCGATGAATTCCACAAGGCTGTAGCCGACCGCTTCGAATTCGCAGAACAGCAAGGCGGGTGGAATGCCGTGGCGACCGATCGGGCGATCGACATCGACAACAATGAGCTGTCCGTCATCGTTGAGCGCCGGCCACATTCGCCACAGGAACGCGTAAGGCTCGGTCACTTCGTGGTACATATGGACGAGGAAAATCCGGTCGAAACTGTCGACCGGCAGTTGCGGATCGTCCGGCTGACCCAACTTGATCGAGATATTCTCGAGCCGCTCGCGATCGATCCGCTGGCCGAGCCGCTGCAGTGCTTCACGGTCGATATCCTGCGCGAGCACGCGGCCTTCCTCGCCAACCCGCTCGGCGAGGCGCACGGTGTAATAGCCTTCGCCGGCGCCGATATCGGCGACCGTCGTACCGCTTTCGATGTTCGCCAGATCCATCACGATTTGCGCTTCGTTGCGTTCGTCGCGAGCGTCTTCGTTCGAGAACTGATTCGAGACCACATCGGCGACCGGGCGGTCGGGCTTCGGAAATTCGAGCGCGGTTTCGGGTCGATCGCTTGTCTGGTTCAGCCCTTCGCAACCGCTGAGCATGCCTAGGGCGGCAAGAATGAGACACAGGCGACGCACTATTCGACGTCCTCGACTTCGACCGTTTCGCCGGTCACGCGCTGCGCCAGCGCCGCCGAGATGAAGTCGTCGATCTCACCATCGAGCACCTTGTCGGGTGAGCTGGAGGTCACGCCGGTGCGCAAATCCTTGACCATCTGGTAGGGCTGCAGGACGTAAGATCGGATCTGGTGTCCCCAACCAATCTCGCTCTTTTCCTGATATTCGCCGGAGGCGGCCGCTTCGCGTTCTGCCATTTCGCGCTCGAACAGGCGCGCCTTGAGCATGTTCATCGCAGTCGCACGGTTCTTGTGCTGGCTGCGGTCATTCTGGCTCGCAACTACGATCCCGGTTGGCTGGTGCGTTATGCGGACCGCGGAATCGGTCGTGTTGACGTGCTGGCCGCCTGCCCCGGATGCGCGATAGGTGTCGATCTTGAGGTCCGAAGGGTCGATTTCGATATCGATGTCGTCGTCGATCACCGGATAGACCCAGACCGAACTGAAGCTGGTGTGGCGCTTTGCTGCGCTGTCATAGGGACTGATCCGGACGAGCCGATGCACCCCGCTTTCGGTCTTCGAATACCCATAGGCGCCCTCGCCTTTCAGCAACAGCGTCGCCGACTTGATCCCGGCCTGGTCCCCTGCCTGATATTCCACCGTTTCCACTTTGAAACCGCGCCGTTCAGCCCAGCGTTGATACATCCGAAACAACATTTCGGCCCAATCCTGGCTCTCCGTTCCGCCAGCGCCGGCATGGATCTCCAGATAGGTGTCGTTGGCATCGGCTTCACCGGAAAGGAGCGCCTGAACCTTGTCCGCATCCGCGCGGTTGGCCAGTTGTTCAAGCGTCTTCAGGCCGTCGGTGACGATGCTCTCTTCGCCCTCGGCTTCACCCATTTCGATGAATTCGACCGCGTCGGCCATCTCGGCGGAAATTTCCTTCACCGTGTTGACCGCAGTTTCGAGCGTCTTTTGCTCGCGACTTACGGCCTGCGCTTCCTTGGGATTGTCCCACAGGTTCGGGTCTTGCACGCGAGCGTCAAGTTCGTCGAGACGACGGAGCGCCCGTTCCCAGTCGAGCGACAGGCGCACCAGATCGAGCGCTGCTTCGATCCGGTCGATATTGGCTTGGGCCTCGGCCCGCATAGGTCATTCCTTGAACACGTTTGGCCGCCCCGCTTAACGCCGGAGCCACCAATGTAAAGCGCACTTGGCTTCCCCATTCGCAGCCGCGTGCGTCGGCATCAGTCTATTTGGAAAGCGCGCGAACGGCTGCAAGGGTGCGCTTCACGTGATCGCGATAGTCGCTGTTCGAATACACCATCGCGATGCGGCCGTCGGGCGCGATCACATAGGAGGTGCGGCTGGCCAGATCGGAATTGGGAAGCGCGACGAAATAGTCGGCGATGAGCTTGCGCGATGCCACCCCGACAGGAAATGCATCCCTGCACTCCTCGCGGCTGAAGCGCTTGAGCGTGGCGATATCGTCGTTCGACAGACCGATCACGCTTGCTCCGGCTGCGCGAAATTGCGGCATGGCTTCGGCGAAAGCGTTGGCTTCGAGAGTGCAACCCTGGGTGAAGGCCTTGGGATAGAAATACAGCACCACCGGTCCTTGCCGGAGTGCATTACGAAGCGAGAAACCCATTTCCTTGCCCGCAATCGCAGCCGGCGTGTTGAAGTTTGGCGCCTTGGTTCCTTCAGCCAACTGGGCGTTTGCTGCACCCGTCAGGCCGATCGAGAGGAGTAAGGCGGCTGTGAAGTTTCGCAGAAGCTGGGTCATGATCCTCCAACCCTTGTTGCAAGCACACGGTTCCTGTCGCGAGCCCTAATAGATTCCGCCCTGATCCTCCACAAAGTCACTCGGCTGACCGTCGCTGCTCTCGACACCTTGGCTTGGACCGGCATTTCTGCTGGTCCGGATCAACTCGAGGATTTCGTCTCGTTTCTTGGCGATCTCGTCTTGCCTGGTCGAGCGGTCGGGCTCGGTGTCGGGCTTGAATGCTTCCCAGATTATGTCTGCGCGGGCATCGCCCGACGGCCAGCCATTGTAGACCCGCTTTCCGGTGCGCCGATCGACCCGGACCATCCGGATCCCATTGGGCGCAATGGCTGGAAGATCGACCCACTTGTCTCGCGATTTGCGGATCAGGCTCTTTATGATCGGCGCAACGATCGTTCCGCCATAGGCATATCCACCCATATTGCGCGGCGTATCGAAGCCGACATATGCACCCGCCATCAGGTTCTGCGTACCGCCGATGAACCACACGTCCTTCGGCCCCGAAGTCGTACCGGTCTTGCCGAACAGCGGCAGGCCGAGATCGTTGAGCACGGTTGCGGTTCCGCGGGTCACCACACCTTCGAGCATGTGCATGGTCTGGAACGCAGTTCGTGCGTCCATGGCCTGCTCACCCTTGAGGCCCATTCGGGGCATCGGACTGCCGTCCCATTCGGGCATGTTGCAGCCGTTGCAGGCACGGGTGTCGGCGCGCCAGATGACTTGCCCGCGGCGATCCTGAACATAGTCGATAACGGTGGGCTGATTGAGCCGACCATGATTGGCAAGTGCGGAATAGGCTGTGACCATCTTCATCACAGTCGTTTCTTCCGATCCCAATGCAGTGGCGGCGTAGGGATCGGGATCCTCACTGATCTCCAACCGTTCGATCGTGTCGACGACATTCTCCATACCGGCCTGCATGCCGATCTGGACGGTCATGATGTTCTGTGACTGCTCGAGACCGTATCGCATCGGAAACTGGCCTGCGCGCCCGCCGCGAATGCACTTTTCGCCGAGTTGCCGCCCCTGATAGTAGCAGAAGCGGGTGTTATCGATCTCGGTCGAAGGGGTCATGCCGTTATCGAGGCCGGTGGCATAGACGAACGGTTTGATGGTCGAACCCGGCTGTCGCATCGCCTGCGTGGCGCGATTGAAGTCTGACACCCGATAGTCGAACCCGCCCTGCATGGCGAGCACACGCCCGGTTTGCGGGTTCTGTATCACGAGCCCACCCTGCGCATCAGGAATGGTCCGGACCCGATAGCCGTTGCCGCTGGGACTGGCCGCGATCACATCCCCGGCTTTCAGGGCATTCGGCAGGCCCGAAAGCGGCGCTTCGTCGCCGTTGGAAAACCCGATCGTGGCAGAGGCTCCATTGCGCTGGGTCACAACCCCGGTGCGCCAATCTTCATAGCGGATGCCGATCGGCGAACTGGCGAGCTGGCTGGCCCAGTTGCCTTCGCTCACATCAATCGTCGCGATCGGACCCGACCATCCTCTGCGACCGTGATAACGCAACAGCCCTTCGCGCAATGCTTCCCGGGCGGCCACCTGCAATTCCGGGTCCAGCGACGTACGCACCCACAGGCCGCCTGCATACACGCTGTTGGGGCTTTCCTCTGCAGTCTCGCCAAATTGCTCGATCAGTTCGCGCCTGACCTCCTCCAGGAAGTATCCAGCGTCGACGCTGCGCTGTGTGCGCTGGGTGGTGAGACCCAGAGGCATGGCGCTGGCCGAACTGCGCTCTGCTTCGCTGATGAAACCATTCTCGCGCATCTGGGCGAGTACGAAGTCGCGCCGCTCCATCGCTGCGTCTTCCTGTCCACTGCGACCATAACGTTCCGGCGCTTTGGGCAGAATCGCAAGGAACGCCATTTCGTGCAGCTCGAGATCGGCGACATCCTTGTCGAAATACGCCCGTGCTGCCGCCTGCACGCCGAAACTGCGTCGTCCCAGCGGAATTTCGTTGAGATAGAGTTCGAGGATTTCCTCCTTGCTCATTACCTCTTCGATCCGGCTCGCGAGGATCATCTCCTTGAGCTTGCGCGTGACCGAATATTCGTCCCCGAGCAGACTGATCTTGGCGACTTGTTGAGTGATGGTCGAACCACCGACCGCGCGCTCTCCGGAGCCGTATTTGCTGATGTAGTCGAACACCGCATTGGCCGTGCCGGTCACATCGACCCCGCCATGGCTGAAGAACGTCTTGTCCTCAGCCGACAGATAGGCCTCGATCAATCGGTCAGGAAAATCGGCATATTGCAACTGCACGCGGCGTTCGCGGGCGTAGGAATGGACAATTTCGCCGTCGATACCCCGCACGACTGTCGGCAGCGGCGTCTCGTAATCGACCAGAGTACCGGCTTCGGGAAGATCTCGCGCCAGCCACACCCAGGCCGTAACCCACAGCGCAGCCACCAGCACCAAGGCAAGCACAATCAACTTGAACAACCAGCTCGACCGCCACTTCTTTGCGATCCATGCCAGCGCCCCTGTCACATCGCGCCGAAGACGATAGCCAGCATATTCGAGATGGTTGAGTGTTTCAGCTTCAGTCATCGCCGGGCTGGTCTACAAGGGTCTGACAAAAGTGGCTAGCCGGATCGCGCCCTTATTGGCGAAAATGTGGCAGCGAGAGCCGTTCCAACCCAGTCAGGATCACTGCTCGGAGGAAATCTCCGCCCGGCGAGCAAAGTACACCCTGATCGCTCGCGCCAGAACTTCCGCATAGGTCTGTCGACCGGACGCCGTGGTCAACCGCGCACGGTCTGCCTGATTGGTTACAAATCCACTCTCGAAGAGCACTCCGGGTACATCGGGCGCACGCAAGACCGCCAAAGCGGCGGACCTTTGCGACTGCGGATGAAAAGCGAGCCGTTCCCCGCCTTCGCGCAGTATCAGCGACGAGAATTCAGTGGCATCCTCCTGTGTGCGCTGCTGCGAAAGTTCGACCAGTATCGCGCTAACCGCTTCGCTTTCGCCTTCGATCCCCAAGCCGTTGACGACATCTGCGTTGTTTTCCCGCGCAGCGAACCTAGCTGCGGCTTCGCTCGATGCTTCGGCAGACAGAGTGTAAATGCTCGCACCTCTCACTGCGCTGCGCTCCCCGGCAGAATCGGCATGAATCGAAAGGAACAGATCGGCACCCAGCAGCCTGGCGATTTCCGGCCTATCCGGCAGCGGCAGCAATCGGTCGTCGTCGCGCGTCATCGCGACCCGAATACCGCCTCCTTCAAGCAGCTCATCTCGCAGCGTCAGGGAAATATCGAGAACAATATCCTTTTCCAGCACTTGCCCGC
>CAZJZO010000161.1:0-6852 GCA_964550495.1 uncultured Porphyrobacter sp.
GTTTGGCAGGCGCATCTCTGGCTGCAGAACTCATCTTGACCGGGAAGTTCATCGAAACCATACCCGCCCGCTAACCAATTTAGGGCGTTTAGAAGGGGGCTAGAATAGCCATGGACAGGAAGAAGCTGGTTCTGCTCATCGGAGCACTGATCGTCGCGGTCGGTACCGCTTTTGCAGCTCGCACGATGTTTGCCGGTAGCGCCGCACCTGAAGCGGAAGCTGCACCGGTTGGACCCAAAGTGCTGGTCGCGCAGCGACAGCTGCCGGCAGGTACGATCATAACTGCCGATGCCATGGGCTATCAGCAGTGGCCGGAAGAGCTGGTCCAGGATGCCTACTTTATTGATGGCGAATCCGATATCAACCAGCTGCTCGGCACCGTTGTGCGGCACCCGATCACGGCAGGTGAACCGGTAACGCAAGGTTCTTTGGTGAGCCCGGGCGATCGCGGCTTCCTGGCTGCAGCTCTTTCACCTGGCATGCGCGCTGTGACCGTTCCGGTTTCTGCCCGCACCGGTGTCGCCGGCTTTATTTTCCCGGGTGACCGCGTTGACCTCGTCCTGACGCAGACGATCGCTGGCGAAGGCCGCGACCTGAAAGCGGCTGAGACGGTGCTGCGCAACATCCGCGTATTGGCGACCGACCAGTCGACCGAACAGATCACCGACGAAGAAGGCAAGACCGTCGTTCGCGCTTTCCGCACGGTGACTATCGAAGTTACGCCCAAGATTGCCGAGAAGGTCGCTGTCGCTCAGACTGTCGGCACGCTCAGCATGGTGCTGCGTTCGATCGCCGACAACCAGGCCGACCTCGAGCGTGCGATTGCCTCTGGCGACGTGAAAATCCCAGAAGGCGCGACGCCGGAAGAGGAAGAACGGTTCCTGCGTGATGCCGTGTCCCGTCCGATCGACAAGGGCACGACCTTCGCAACCGGTGGCGATGTCTCGCGCTTCCAGCGCAAGAGCATCCCCGAAGATCCGGAAACGCGCCGCAAGCGTGAACGCGAGCAAGCTCGCCAGGACCGCCTGCGTCGCGAGGCACAACGCTTCGGCCGCTCGTCGGGCAATCGTGGAACAACCCCTGTCAACACCGGGCCAAGCGTCCGAGTGACCCGTGGCAAGGCCACCACGCAAGTGCCGGTCAGCGGGCCAGCAGGCGCCCAGCCGGGTACGCAAACCGGCCCGGTGATCCAGTGAGGGGCGCAACAATGACGATCCAATCGAAACGCATGGACAATGGGAAACCCACGGGGGGCAAGTCAATGAAACGCCTAACTGCCAAATTGCTGCTTGCAAGCATGGCTGTCGCACCGCTGGCAGCGGTTCCGGCAACCACTGCAACCGCACAGCAAGTCGTCAGCCCGTCGCAGGACATCGTCCTGTCGATTGGTCGCGGAGAGCTTGTCACCGTGCCTGGCACTATGACTGACGTTTTCGTCGCCAACGAGAATGTGGCCGACGTTCAGGTCAAGTCGCAGCGCCAGCTGTATGTCTTCGGCCGCGCCGGCGGTGAGACCACGATCTATGCCAGCAATGCTGCCGGCACTGTGATCTGGTCAGCCAATGTTCGCGTCGGTTCGAACATCGACAGCATCGATCAGATGATGGCGCTGGCCATGCCGGAAGCCAATATCGGCGTGTCGACCATGGGCACCAACACCGTTCTTCTGACCGGTACGGTGGCTGCACCGGAAGATGCGGCAGAAGCTGAACGCCTGGTGCAGGCATTCCTCGGCGACGACGCTAATGTCATCACTCGCCTGAAAACCGCAACGCCGCTGCAGGTGAACCTGCAAGTCAAGTTCGCCGAAGTCAGCCGCAGCCTTGTTCGCGAGATCGGCGGCAACCTCGCGACATATGACTTCGCAACCGGCGGTTTCCGCGGTGGTATCGGCACCGGCCGTGCGCTTGGCGATGCCAGCACGACGATCGGTCCGCAGGGTCCGCTTGGTGTCGGCAACGGCATCCTGAACCCGACGATCCCGACCAACCAGTTGGACGTGGCCGGCAACCAGATCATCATCCCGGGTGTCGCGGTCAACAACAACGAGGGGACGACCCTCGCCGCACTTGGTCGCCTGTTCGGACTTGATGTCGCTGGCGCAATCGATGTCGCCGAGCGCGTGGGTCTGATCACGACCCTCTCGCAACCCAACCTGACTGCCTTGTCGGGCGAAACCGCCACCTTCCTTGCTGGCGGCGAGTTCCCGATCCCGATCAGCCAGGGTCTGGGCAACGTGTCGATCGAATATCGCGACTTCGGTGTGAGCTTGTCCTACACCCCGACCGTTCTGGCCAACGGCCGCATTTCGATGCGCGTCCGTCCGGAAGTTTCCGAGCTGTCGACCCAGGGGTCGGTCACGCTCAACGGCTTTCAGGTTCCGGCTCTGACGATCCGTCGTACCGAAACGACCGTGGAACTGGGTTCCGGCCAGAGCTTCATGATCGCCGGCCTGATGAGCAACAACTCGCAGAACGCGCTCGACAAGGCCCCGGGTCTTGGCGACGTGCCGATCCTCGGCAATCTGTTCCGCAGCCGTGACTTCCGCAAAGGTGAAACCGAGCTGGTGATCGTTGTGACGCCGTATCTGGTGAAGCCGGTCGACGCGAAGGACATCAAGCTGCCGACCGACGGATACCGTTCGGCCAACGAGTTCGAACAGCTGATCACCTATCAGAACAACGCCGGCAAGTCGGGTGAACAACGCCCGGGTCCGACGGCTGCGGGTGGCGGTGAAAACGCTCCGGGTCCGGATGTAAGCAATGCGGATCCTGCCGCGATTGTCCCGAACAACGCTCCGGACAAGCGCCGCGCAGACAAGAAGAACCGGAAGAAGAACCGTTCGGCTGACGCCGCGGCTCCCGGCTTCAGCCTCTAAAGTGAGAAAGGTGAATACGATGCCCTTTGCAAAATACAGCAAGCTGTCTGGCGCTATCGCCCTCTCGCTTGGCCTGGCCGTCGCGGGTTGTGCTGGAATGCCGACCAACACGTCGCTCTACAGCACCAAGCAGCCAGTGGTTGAGACCACGAACTTCACGTTCGACGTCCAGACCAATGGCGGCGGTCTTCCGATCTCGGAAAAGCAGCGTCTGAGCGGTTGGTTCGACACAATGGGTCTTGCTTACGGTGACCGCGTCACTGTCGAAGACCCTTCGAACAACCCGGCTGTGGCTACAGCGGTCAACGAGCTTGCCGGTCGCCATGGCATTATCGTCAGCGAAACGGCGCCGACCACGTCGGGTTTCCTGAACCCGGGTCAGGCTCGCGTGGTGATCACGCGTTCGTCCGCGTCGGTGCCGGGCTGCCCGGACTGGTCGGCCAAATCGGACGCGAACTACCTCAACGCCACGAGCCCAGGTTACGGCTGCGCGGTCAACAGCAATCTCGCTGCGATGGTCGCCGATCCGCAAGACCTGCTCGAAGGTAAGAAGGGAAGCGGCGAAACCACTATCGCCACTTCGAACAAAGCCATCTCGACCTACCGCGAAACCGCTCCAACCGGTTCGCAAGGTCTTCAAAGTGCTCAGAGTCAAGGCGGAGGTAACTGATCCATGAACGCGCCCTGGAAATCCGGTCTCCCCGGCAATCGCGATCCGTTTGCGGCCTATATCTGCGATGACAACGCATTGGACGTGCTGCGTCCGGTCGTCATCGAGATGGGCTGGCAGCCGGAGAAGTGCAACAAAGGCGGCCTCCGCAACGCCATTCAGCAGCTGTCGGTTAGCGCCAGCCCGGCGATCCTCGTGGTCGACTTGTCGGAAAGCGGCGACCCGCTGAACGATATCAACGCGCTGGCTGAGGTCTGCGAACCCGGCACCGTGGTTATCGCCATCGGCCAGGTCAACGATGTCCGCCTGTATCGCGACCTGCTTTCGAGCGGCATCCACGATTACCTGCTCAAGCCGCTTTCGGCCCAGGCGATCCACGATGCCCTGAATCAGGCCCTGGCGATCTTCACCGCTCCGAAGGCGGGAGAAGGCGACACGGTCAAGCGGCACATCTCAACCGCTGTGGTTGGCACCCGTGGTGGTGTCGGCGCCTCGACGCTCGCAACGTCGCTCGCATGGCTGTTCAGCGACCAGCACAACGCTCCGACCGCACTGCTCGATCTCGACGTGCATTTCGGAACCGGCGCGCTGGCGCTCGATCTTGAGCCAGGCCGCGGACTGACCGATGCGATCGACAATCCCAGCCGTATCGACGGTCTGTTCATTGAGCGGGCGATGATCCGCGCCAATGACAATCTGTCGATCCTGTCGGCCGAAGCGCCGATCAATCAGCCGCTGATGACCGATGGTGCAGCATTCGTGCAGCTGGAGGAAGAATTCCGCCAGGCGTTCGAAATGACGGTGATCGATCTGCCGCGCAACATGCTGATCAACTTCCCGCATTTGCTGACCGACGTGAACCTCGTCGTTCTGGCATGCGAATTCACGCTCGCTTCGGCGCGCGACACGATCCGCATCCTGTCGTGGCTCAAGGCCAATGCGGCACATGCGCATCCGATGATCGTCGCCAACAAGGCGCAGCTCAACGTTGCCGAAATCAGCAAGTCCGATTTCGAAGCCTCGATCGAGCGCAAGGTCGACTTTGTCGTTCCTTACGATGTGAAGGCCGCTTCGAACGCTGCCAAGCTCGGTCAGGTGTTTGTCGATGCCAACGCTTCGAGCAAGGCGACCGCTGCGATCAAGCAGATCGGCGAACGCATCATGGGTGCGAGCGAAGAGGACGATCTGTCGGCAGTGACCGAAGAGAAGAAGTCTCTGCTTGGTGGCTTCGACATCAAATCGCTGCTGGCGAAGAAGAACAAGACCGAAGCGGAAGTGGCTGAATAAGGGTGATGCCGGGTGAGGCGGCGCCATCGCCGCCCTCCCCGGCCGCACTCCGCCGATCTCCGTTCAACTACGATTAGGCAGGACCGACGCGCATGGATATGCTCCAGACATTGATCATCACCGTAGTGATCTTCGCCGTAATCGTTGGCGTGTACCTTGTGATCGACGGCAGCGGTGCTGGCAAAGCGCAGAAACGTCGTCTCGAGACACTGCGCCACCGACACTCGGAAAGCACCGACGCGAAGGTGGAATCGCAGCTCAAGAAAGCTATCGCATCGCGCAAACCCAAGGCTCACAAGGTCGCGGGGTCGTCCTCGCGGCTCGAAGCCCTGGAGGTACGGCTCGACCGGACCGGCAAGAGCTGGACGGTTTCGCAATATATCTATGCATCGCTCGGCCTCGCGCTGGCTATCGCTGTCTTGCTGTTCGTTCAGACCGGGGCAGCTCTGCTGTCGCTCGGAGTAGGCGTCCTGATCGGTGCGGGAATTCCGCACCTTGTCGTCGGCTTCTTCATCAGCAAGCGGACCAACGACTTCAATTCCAAGTTTCCTGACGGGATCGAACTGCTTGTGCGCGGCTTGCGCTCCGGTCTTCCCGTAACCGAAACGCTGGCCGTGGTGGCGCAGGAAGTGCCCGGGCCGGTGGGGATCGAGTTCAAGGGCATCGTCGAGCGGATCAAGATCGGTAAGACGATGGAAGATTCTCTGCAGGAAACCGCCGACCGCCTCGGCATTCCGGAGTTCAACTTCTTCTGCATCACTCTGGCGATCCAGCGCGAAACCGGTGGTAACCTCGCCGAGACGCTGTCCAACCTCGCCGACGTGCTGCGCAAGCGCGGCCAGATGAAGCTCAAGATCAAGGCGATGAGTTCGGAATCGAAAGCTTCGGCCTACATCGTCGGCGCGCTGCCTTTCATCGTGTTCGCCATGATCTGGTGGATCAACCCCGGCTATATCGGTGGGTTCTTCACCGATGACCGCCTGATCGTGACCGGCCTGGGCGGCCTGGTCTGGATGGGCATCGGCGTCGGCATCATGGCCAAAATGGTCAGCTTCGAAATCTGAGCGGGGATTAGACATGGTACTTGAACAACCCGCCGGACCGACGCTCCTCGGATTTGACGTCATCATGGTCGGCACCGTGCTGGCCGGCCTGGCTGCCTTTGCCGTGATCATGGCGATCTATGCCGCGGTCACGATCAAGGATCCGATGGCCAAGCGCGTGCAGTCACTCAATGAACGCCGCGAGCAGTTGAAAGCCGGAATCGTTACCGGCGGCACCAAGAAACGCGCCAGCCTGGTGCGCAAGTCCGACACCACCGACAAGGTCAAAGACCAGCTCGGCAAGATGAAGGTCTTGCAACAGAGCCAGCTCGAGGACGTGCAGCAAAAGCTCGCCTATGCCGGCTATCGCAACAAGGAACTGGCGGTTCTCATCATCGGCATGCGCGCCATACTGCCGGTGGTGCTCGGCCTGCTCGGCTTCGTTGTGATCTACCTGGTCAACTTCTTCCCCGAATGGGGACCGATGTACCGGCTCGGCGCAATGGCCGCGCTGATCGGACTTGGCTACAAGGGTCCGGAACTGTTCCTCAGCAACAAGGCTTCCAAGCGCACCAAGGAAATCCAGAAGGGTCTGCCGGACGCGCTCGACCTGCTGGTGATCTGCGCCGAAGCCGGTCTGACCGTCGACGCCTCGTTCAATCGCGTCGCCAAGGAATTGGGTCGGGCCTATCCCGAACTGGGCGACGAGTTTGCGCTGACCGCGATCGAGCTGTCCTTCCTCAACGAGCGTCGCCAGGCGTTCAACAACCTCGCCTATCGCGTCGATCTCGAAGCGGTCAAAGGCGTGGTGACGACAATGGTTCAGACCGAACGCTACGGTACGCCGCTGGCCAGCGCGCTGCGCGTGTTGTCCGCCGAATTCCGTAACGAGCGCATGATGCGCGCCGAAGAGAAAGCTGCGCGTCTGCCGGCGATCATGACGGTGCCGCTGATCCTGTTCATCCTGCCGGTGC
>CAZJZO010000162.1:0-6851 GCA_964550495.1 uncultured Porphyrobacter sp.
GTCGACGCCATTGTCGGCCAGCCATTTCAATGCACTGGCGGCGTTGGTCATGGTTTCGATGGTGGTGAAGGTTTTTGAAGCAACCGCGATGAGAGTCTTAGCAGGGTCGCACACCGCAAACGCCTGTTCTAGCGCGAGCCCATCGATGTTCGACACGACATGCACATCGACGAGGCTGAGATCCCGTGTCAGCGCATCGACCGCCAGGTCCGGGCCAAGCGCCGAACCGCCAATCCCGATATGAATAAGGTGACCGATCTCACCGAGCGCGCCCTGATGGATGGCTTCGACCAGCATCCCCATCCGCGCCAGCAGCGCTTCGGCCTCTTCCGTGTCGGCCGGCGTACCGCTGCCGCGCATTGCCCCATGCGTCGCCGGCCTGCCTTCGGTCGGATTGACAATCCCGCCGCCGAACAGCGCTTCGCGCGCAGTGCCAAAGCCGGTTGCTTCGGCCAGTTGTTCGAATGCGTCGAGCAGCGAATCCTGCAGGTGAGTTTTCGACCAGTCCAGCAGCATGCCATTCCCGCCATGTCCCGGCACGTCGAATTCGATCCGCTGGCTGTAGCGCCGAGCGCGCTCTTCGTCGCCTGAGAACAGCTCCGCCAATGTGGCGTGTGGAATGTCGGCCAGTCGCGTCCAGGCTGCGGATATTGTGTCTGTCATGATCAAACCCCCTTTGCGTGGTGCGAATTGCGCGACTAAGGAAGCGCGCAATGAATGTTACGACGAAATCCGACATGGTGGAGACTCTGCACGACGAGAATCCTGACAGCGCCGAGAAACAGGAAACCTGGGCCAGCTTTGGCCTGTTTCTGCTCAAGCTGCTACTGGCTGTGCTAATCTTCCGCAGTTTTATTTTCGCGCCGTTTTCGATCCCTTCGGAAAGCATGCTGCCACGGCTCTGGAATGGCGACTATTTGCTCGCGTCAAAATGGTCCTACGGCTATTCGCGCTATTCGTTGCCGTTCAACGCGCCGCTCATTCCCGGACGCATCCTTGCGAGCCAGCCCGAGCGCGGCGATCTGGTTATCTTCAAGCATCCGATCGATCGGAAGGATTACATCAAGCGCGTTATCGCCTTGCCCGGCGACACGGTCGGCGTTGTCGGTGGACGCGTGCTCCTCAATGGCGAACTGCTCGCCCGCGAAGAGGTCGAAAATTTCGACATTCCCGCATCGCTCAACACCACCTGCGCCTGGGCCGCCGAACAGGTCAGCGATGAGGCCGAGGGTGACATATGCCGCTACCGCCAGTTCCGCGAAACCCTGCCTGGCGGACGCAGCTACAATGTGCTGGATTTCGGTCTCCCGCGCGGGGACAATTTCGAAACGATAGAGGTGCCCGAAGGACGGATGTTCGTTCTGGGTGACAATCGTGACAACTCAAGCGACAGTCGCTTTCGAGCGGCGGCAGGGGGTGGTGTGGGCCTCGTGCCGCAGGAACTGTTGGTAGGAGAAGCAAGCATAATCATGTGGTCGACCGACGGCAGTGCGGAATGGATCAAGCCCTGGACATGGTTTACCTCGGCCCGCTGGGACCGGGTTGGAGAGACGCTATGAGCGGTCTCGAACCGGCAACAGCGGAGTGGCTGACCAAGCTTGGATTCAAGATTAAGAATGACGGGCCGTGGCTCGAAGCGCTGACGCATGGCAGCTTCCACCATGGCAACGGAACCGGCAATGGCGGCAGCAGCGATTATCAGAGACTGGAGTTCCTCGGCGATCGAGTGCTCGGACTTTCTGTCGCCAGTTGGCTGTACAAGGCCGGCAATGCTCCCGAAGGCAAGCTCTCGCAACGACTCAACGCCCTTGTCAGCGGTGCAACCTGCGCGTTGATTGCCCGCGAAGTGGGCGTTCCCGACCATATCCGGCTGGGCAAGCAGGCCCGCGAAGATGGCGGTGCCAACAGCGACAACATTCTTGGTGACGTGATGGAAGCGCTGATCGGCGCTAGCTTTGTCGAACATGGTTTCGAGGCCACGCGCGAAGTCGTGTACCGGCTGTGGGCGACCGAACTGTCGGGCGATGTCGGCAAGGCCAAGCATCCCAAGAGCGCGCTGCAGGAATGGTGCGCGGGCAATCGCCGGGCAATGCCGATCTACGAGGTGGTTGAGCGCAGCGGACCGGATCACGACACAAGGTTCAAGGTCCGCGTTTCGATCCACTCGGTCGGTGCGGCTGAGGCCATCGCCAACAGCAAGGCCGAGGCTGAACGCTTGGCCGCCGAAACTTTCCTGGAGCATTTCGGGTGAGCGAAGGGACCGCTCAGACGCATTGCGGCATGGTTGCCGTGATCGGAGCGCCCAATGCAGGCAAATCGACTTTGGTCAATCAGCTGGTGGGTCAGAAGGTCGCGATCACCTCGGCCAAGGCGCAGACAACCCGTGCGCGAATGCTCGGAATCGCCTTGAACGGTCCAGTGCAGATGGTGCTGGTCGACACGCCCGGGATCTTCGAACCCAAGCGGCGGCTCGATCGCGCGATGGTCAGCGCCGCGTGGGAAGGCGCAGAAGCCGCAGACGCGATCCTGCTGATCGTCGATCCGATCAAGCAGCGACGGCACGAGCTGGAGCCACTGCTTGAGGCGCTGGCGACCCGGCCTGAAAAGAAGATCCTGGTACTCAACAAGGTCGACCGGGCGAAGAAGGAACCGCTGCTGGCGCTCGCGCAGGAACTGGGCGGCAAGGTCGAATTCTCGGAGATCTACTTCGTCTCCGCACTGACTGGCGACGGCGTGCCCGAGATGAAGCAGGCGCTGGCCGGCATGATGCCCGAAGGCCCGTGGATGTATCCCGAAGATCAGGTCTCGGACGCCTCCGAGCGCCTGCTCGCGGCCGAGATCACCCGCGAGCAGCTCTACCAACAGTTGCACGAAGAACTG
The DNA here is from genome assembly GCA_964550495.1 of uncultured Porphyrobacter sp. Lineage (GTDB taxonomy): Bacteria > Pseudomonadota > Alphaproteobacteria > Sphingomonadales > Sphingomonadaceae > Erythrobacter. The sequence goes on from CAZJZO010000162.1 coordinate 2,881, forward strand.
CCCTACGACACCGCCGTGCGGCCCGAGCAATACAAGACCCGGCCCGATGGTTCGCTTGAAATCCACCAGCAAATCGTCGTGGCCCGCGAAAGCCAGCGCCCTATCGTCCTCGGCAAAGGCGGCAGCCGGATCAAGGCGATCGGCGAGGCAGCGCGCAAGGAGCTCGCCGATATCCTCGGCGTGAAGGTCCACCTGTTCCTGCACGTCAAACACTCCGAAGGCTGGAGCGACGACAAGGAAGTGTTCGAGGAAATGGGGCTGGACTGGGTGAAGTGATGCGGCCTCGCATTCTGATGATCGCCGGATTTGGCGACAATTCCAGCATGTATGCACCGCTGACTGAGACCCGGCTAGCAGATGACTTCGAGTTGATTCCGATCAACCTGCCTGGCTTCGGAGCATCCCCGCTCGCAGGTGACGTCTCGCTCAAGTCGCTCGCGCGCTTTGTTTCGCAAGCGGCGACGGATCGCGAGGCAGATATCTTGATGGCGCATTCGGTTGCGTCGATCATCGCGTCCTTCGCCGCGAATGAAGCCGGATCGCGAGTAACCCGGATCCTTTCACTCGAAGGCAATCTGACCGCCGACGACGCCTACTTTTCGGCCACGGCCGCCAACTTCCCCAATCCCGATAGCTTTCGTGCTTGGTTCCTGCCGAAACTGTCCCGCAAAGCCGGGGACGACCCCATCATTGGCCGGTATCTCGACGCGGTTGCGCGATGCGACCCTCGCTCGCTCTGGCAATTGGGATGCGACGCCAAATCATTCTCGGACCACAATCACCCAGGCGAGCTGCTCGCGAAAGCGGCGCATTCGACCTATCTCTACAATCCCGAGAATTGTGCCGCCGGATCGATCGAATGGTTGGCACAAAGTCAAATGGAAGCGATCGAACTGCCCGGCGCAAGTCATTGGCCGACCATCGATCAACCTCACGAGCTGGCGAATGCAATTTCGGCAGCGTTGAGCTAGAACCCGCGTGGTTCACACTCGACCGAGCTTCTCCAGTTTCGCCCGCAGCGCGGCTTCGTCGAACGGCTTGACGATATAATCGTCTGCCCCTGCGCCGATGCCCTCATGAATATCCGCTGCCTGTCCGTTCGAGGTGCAGAACACCACCGTCGGCGGGTTCGGGGTCGGGATGGCGCGGAGCTGTTTGACGAACTCGATGCCGTCCATCTCGGGCATGTTCCAGTCGGTCAGCACCAGGTTCGGCATTGCCTGTTTGCAGCGTGCCAGCGCTTCCATGCCGTCCTGCGCTTCGATCGGGACATAGCCCAAACTTTTGGCGATCTTGCTCGACACCTTGCGGATCACGCGGCTGTCATCGACGATCAGGCAGGTCTTGGCCGCTGCCTGCTGCACTTCGTCGACCTTCTTGCCGTCGCGCATGGCCTTGGCAGCGCGGACGATCGCATCGGTATCAGCTGCAGGGCCTTCGTCTTCCGAAGGCGCGTTCCAGGCCTCTTCCTCGTCCGGCACAGGTTGCCGCGCGGCGGGTTGAAGTTCCGGACGCTCGGCCGGATCCTTGGTCTCGACGCCCGACTTGTTGCGATGCGGGCCGACATTGCGTTTGATCAGATTTTGAATGGCTCGAGCTCCCCTGCAAGATCGGCGAAGCTCGGGTCTTCGGGTTCTTCGACGCCGTAATCGGTCAGATCTGAATCGCTCGTACCCTCGCCCGGTGTCAGCTTGACGTGCAGATACGGCATCCAGACATCACCGAATTCGGCCTTCTGATACCACACATCGAGCACATCGTAGCTCGCCCACATCCCATCGGGTTCGCGCAGGCGAATGCCCTCGCCGATCCGCGGCACAGCCGCAAAGCGAATGCGCTCCTGTGTCTGATGGGTCTCGTTCTGGACTTCGATTTCAATCACGTCGCGGCGCCCCTGGTCTCTCTGACCAAGGGATAAGCGACAATGCTTGACGATTTACAAATGCCGAAGCGAAGCGACGGAAGTTACTTGGCCGCCGCCTTTTTCTTGGCTGCAGCCTTCTTCTTCGGCGCCGCCTTCTTGCGTTTTCTCTTCGCTGGGCCCTTGGCCGCTCGGGCATCGATCAGCTCGATCGCCTGCGCCGCTTCGATGTCTTCGGGCTTCACGTCCTTGGGGATCGTCGCGTTGACATTGCCATCGGTGACATAGGGACCATAGCGGCCCGGCATCACCTTGATCTCGCCGCCGCTGGTCGGGTGTTCGCCCAGCGTCTTGATCGGTTCCGCTTTCTGCCTTCCGCCACCTTTACGGTTGGCGGCCTCGGCAAGCAGTGTAACTGCCGCATTCATGCCGGTGTCGAACACGTCGCGCGTACTTTGGAGCTTGGCGTATTTTCCATCGTGGCGAAGATAGGGACCATAGCGCCCGATCGCGGCTTCGATTTCGTTGCCCGTCTCCGGGTGCGCGCCGATGATGCGCGGGAGGTCGAGCAATTTCACAGCCCATTCGAGATCGAAATCGTCGAGATCCTTGGGAATCGATGCACGCTTCTTTTTCTCGTCGACTTCCATTTCGACATAGGGACCGAAACGCCCGGACTTGCGATGGATATCCGCCCCCGTTTCCGGGTGCTGGCCCATAACGCCATCCTGGCCGCCATCGTCTCCGTCGCCGCCCGGCTGAGCGAAACGGCGAGTGTACTTGCACTCGGGATAATTGGCGCAGGCGATGAACGCTCCGAACCTGCCGCCGCGAAGCGACAGTCGACCGCCTTCGCGACCTTCGGTCTCGCAAAGCGGGCAGAACCGGGCATCCTTCCCATCCTCGCGCGGCGGGAAGAGGTAGTCGGAGAGATATTCGTCGAGCACCTCGGTCACTTCCGAAGGCAGCTTCTCCATCACCTCTTCGGTCTTGGGCTTGAAGTCGCGCCAGAACTTGGAGAGCAGCTCCTTGTAACCCTCGCGTCCGTCCGAAACGACATCGAGCTCGTCTTCCATCCCGGCGGTAAACTCATAGGCGACATAGGTCGGGAAGAAGCGTTCGAGGAACGCGGTCAGAAGCCGCCCGCTATCCTCGGCGAAGAAGCGGTTCTTCTCCATCCGCACATAGTCGCGGTCGCGCAGCGTCTGGATCGTCGAGGCGTAGGTCGATGGGCGACCGATCCCGAGCTCCTCGAGCCGTTTGACCAGCGAGGCTTCGGAAAAGCGCGGCGGCGGCTGGGTGAAATGCTGGTGGGATTCGACCACTTTCTTGGCGGGGACATCGCCCTGTTTCAGGACCGGGAGTAGGCCCTCTTCGTCCTCGTCCTTCTTGTCGTCGAAGCCCTCCTGATAGACTGCGAAGAAGCCTGGAAACTTGATGACCTGCCCGGTCGCGCGCAGCTCGTGCTGGCCGGTCGCGTCGCGCAGTGTGACAGTCGTCCGTTCGAGCTGCGCAGCGGCCATCTGGCTCGCCATCGCGCGCTTGAAGATCAGCGAGTAGAGCTTGGCTTCGTCGCCGCTGCCCGCGTGATCGCGCCCGAAATTGGTCGGTCGGATCGCTTCGTGCGCTTCCTGCGCGTTCTTGGCCTTGGTCGAGTAGAAACGCGGCTTCTCGGGCAGGTAGGCGGCGTCGTAACGCTGGCCGATCTCGCCGCGCACGGCGGCGATCGCGCTGCCATCCATCTGCACGCCGTCGGTCCGCATATAGGTGATCGCGCCCGCTTCGTAGAGCGACTGCGCACACCGCATCGTGTGACTGGCGGAGAAGCCGAGCTTGCGCGCGGCTTCCTGTTGCAGCGTCGACGTGGTGAACGGCGGCGCGGGATTGCGCTTGAGCGGTTTGGTTTCGATCGCTTCGACCGTGAAGCGCCCGGCTGAAACTGCGCGCTCTGCCTCGGCCGCAATACCCTCATGACCCAGCGAGAGCTTCTCCAGCTTCTCGCCCTTGTATCTGACCAGCCGCGCGTCGAACTCGGTCCCGTCCTGCTCCAGTTTGGCAAGCACCGACCAGTATTCGTCGGGCTTGAAGGCTTCGATCTCGCGCTCGCGCT
>CAZJZO010000163.1:0-6630 GCA_964550495.1 uncultured Porphyrobacter sp.
CATCTATCAGCGCTACGCCCGATAGATCGTCCGAAAGCTTCTCGACCTGCAGGGCCCGCATGTCAGTCGAAGATCGTCAGATCGAGCGGCTCGGACGGGCCGAACCAAAGGACGTAGCGGGTGTGATCGTCGAGATCGTCGCCGGACAGGCCGTGCGCAAAGATGGTCATTTCACCACGCGCGCCCATTGCCCAGAGAGCAAACTCGGAAAAAGTCTGCGGCGACATGGAGAGTTGGCAAGATCCGCGCGGATGCGGCCCCACCGGCTCAAGATGAAAGCGGCCAATCGCAAGCTTGAACTTCTCGCTCGCCGCCCGGGCGAAGTTGCGCGCGATCTCGACCTCGCCGGGATCGTAGTAGAGATGCGCATGGAAGCCCTTGATTGGAGAACCGTCGCTCACCGCTCAGAAATTGTCCTTGGCAGCGCGCAGGGCGGCAAAGGTCTCAAACGGTTCGCTGCCGCCCCATTTGGCCATCATCGCCGGGTCATCTGCCCGCAGGAACGGATTGGTTTCCAATTCGCGTTTTAGCACCGTCGGGACAGTCCACTCGCCACGCGAGCGTTTATCTTCGATCTCGGCCGCGTATTCCTTGAGCGCCTCGTTGTTCGGATCTGCATGCAGCGCGAACGCGGCATTGGCCTGCGTGTATTCGTGCGCGCAATAAAGCTTTGTCGCGGTCGACATGCGCTTGATCCGCTCAAGGCTGGTCCAGAACTGCTTGGGCTCGCCTTCGAACATCCGCCCGCAGCCGAGCGCGAACACACTGTCGCCGACAAACGCGATACCTTCCTCGACGATGTGATAGGCGATGTGGCCATTGGTATGCCCCGATACGTCGATCACGTTGGCCTGGTGCTCGCCGAGATTGACGGTGTCTCCGTGGCTGACCACCCGGTCGATTGGAGAGAGCTTTTCGACTTCTTTCGGAGCCAGCACGCGCGCGCCGGTCGCTGCGACGATTTCCTTGTTCCCGCCGGCATGATCGGGATGCCAGTGGGTGTTCCAGATATGGGTGATGGTCCAGCCCTTGGCTTCGGCCTGTTTGAGGTATTCTTTTGCGTCGGGCGTATCGATCGCAGCGGTCTCGTCCGTCACCGAATTGTGGAGCAGGAATCCGTAGTTGTCGGACAGGCAAGGAAACTGGTGGACTGTGAGCATGACGGGATCCTCTCTGGGCTAGTCAATCTAGACCTGCAGACCACAATAGGAAAGGCCCGGCCTCTTTGTGCGTCCCACGCCATCCGGCGCGCGGTTTCCTCGCTCACGCGGCCTGAAGGCCGCATCGCTGCGGACGCGCAGTCGCGCTTGCGGGCTTACAGCCCGACCAGACTTTCTTGCAAAAAAGCCCGCCTGCATTGCTGCAAGCGGGCCTTCTTGAGAATTGTTCGACACCAAAAGTGTCGCAAGGCCGACCGGCCGCCCGCAGCGTGCGCAGCTTTGCTGCGCGTCTAGCGAGGAGGCTCGCCCGGATGGGCGAGCCCACACAATCAGTCGTCGCCCTTCTTGAGCGCTTCGCCCAGGATGTCGCCGAGCGATGCGCCGCTGTCGGAAGAACCGAACTGCTGCACCGCTTCCTTCTCCTCGGCGATCTGACGCGCCTTGATCGAGAAGTTCGGCTTCTTCGAACGGTCGAAACCGATGACCATTGCGTCCACCTTGGCACCAACCTGGAAGCGGTCCGGACGCTGCTCGTCGCGGTCGCGACCGAGATCCGAACGTTTGATGAAGCCGGTTGCTCCATCGTCGCCAACCTGCACTTCGAGGCCGCCGTCGCGAACTTCGAGAACCGTGACAGTAACCGTCTGGTTCTTGCGCAGCGTGCCTGCGGTCGCAGCACCGTCTGCAGTCGGCGCGCCCTTTTCGAGCTGCTTCATGCCGAGGCTGATGCGTTCCTTCTCAACATCGACGTCGAGTACGACCGCTTTGACCTCTTCGCCCTTGCGGTGCAGCGCCAGCGCGTCTTCGCCCGAGATGCCCCATGCGATATCCGACATGTGGACCATCCCGTCGACATCGCCATCGAGACCGATGAACAGGCCGAATTCGGTGGCGTTCTTGACTTCGCCTTCGACGACAGCACCGATCGGGTGTTTCTCGGCAAACTCGTCCCAAGGATTGCGCTGAGCCTGCTTGAGACCAAGCGAAATGCGGCGCTTCTCGCTGTCGACTTCCAGCACCATGACGTCGACTTCCTGCGACGTGCTGACAATCTTGCCTGGGTGAACGTTCTTCTTGGTCCAGCTCATTTCCGAAACGTGGACCAGACCTTCGATGCCTGGTTCCAGTTCGACGAATGCACCGTATTCGGTGATGTTGGTGACCTGTCCCGAAAGCTTTGCTCCAACCGGATACTTTGCAGCTACGCCATCCCACGGATCGCTTTCGAGCTGCTTCATGCCAAGGCTGATGCGTTGCGTTTCCGAATTGATGCGGACGATCTGCACGGTCACGCTCTGACCGATCTCGATGATCTCGCTCGGGTGGTTGACCCGCTTGTAGCTCATGTCGGTGACGTGCAGCAGGCCGTCGATACCGCCGAGATCGACGAATGCACCGTAATCGGTGATGTTCTTGACGACACCGTCGATCACCTGACCTTCGGCCAGCTGGTCGATCAGTTCGCTGCGCTGTTCGGCGCGGGTTTCTTCAAGCACGGCGCGGCGCGAGACGACGATGTTGCCCCGACGACGGTCCATCTTGAGGATCTGGAACGGCTGCGGCACTTCCATCAGCGGGGTGACATCGCGAACCGGACGGATATCGACCTGCGAGCCGGGCAGGAAGGCCACGGCGCCGTCGAGGTCGACCGTGAAGCCGCCTTTGACGCGACCGAAGATACGGCCTTCGACGCGCTTGCCTTCGCCAAACTCGTTTTCGAGCTTGTCCCACGCGGCTTCGCGACGGGCGCGATCGCGGCTGAGCATCGCTTCGCCGTCGGCGTTTTCGACGCGGTCGACATAGACTTCGACTTCGCTGCCGACTGCCAGACCGTGGTCGTCGTCGCCGCGGGCAAACTCTTTGAGGTTGATGCGGCCTTCGGATTTGAGGCCGACGTCGATCACAGCCATTCCGGCTTCGATCGCGGTTACGGTGCCTTTGACCACGCGGCCTTCAAATCCGCCGTCAGCTGCACCACCAAGTTGTTCGTTGAGAAGCGCTTCGAAATCGTCGCGCGTAGGGTTGGGCGAAGTCGCCATAGGTGAGGTAATCCTCGTGTTTCGTTTTGCTACCGGCCACCGGTTTTCCGGGGTCTTTCTCCGTCTCCGACGCACGATTGCGGCGGCTAACGGGGCAAGAGGCCGACATCTCCACGCCGCCGAATGCGACCGCAGAGGTTCTTTCAACCGACAATGATTGCGAGAACGGGCGCGCGCCTAGGCCAAGACGCGGAGGAAAGCAAGGAAAATGGCGCTGAGCGGAGAGACATGGACCGCATGTTACACGGTCCTGGGAATGGAAAATCGGGGACAGCACAAAGCGGGAGCCGGTGCGGAATATTGGCGAGGAGCATGAACTGCATGGCACAACCAAGCCACACGCGCCTTGGCGTAGGAAAGCGGTTTATCCTTCCAGCGCGCCGTTGACCGCTTCCAGTATCGCACTGAATGCCTGTTCCTTGTCGAACGCCGTGGTGTCGATCACCATCGCATCGGGCGCAGCTTGTAGCGGAGCGTCCTTGCGGTTGATGTCGCGCGCGTCGCGGGCGGCAACGTCCTTCTCGATTTCCGCCAAGGGAATTTCAATCTCACGCCCGGTCATTTCCAGCCAGCGACGCCGGGCGCGCTCTTGCACGCTCGCGGTGATAAACAGCTTCACATCGGCGTCAGGGGCGATCACGGTCCCAATGTCGCGACCGTCCAGCACCGCACCGCCGGGTTGCTCCGCAAAGGCGCGTTGCCGCTCGAACAACGCCCTGCGCACGCCGGGATGGATCGAAATCCGGCTTGCATATCCGCCGGTTTCTTCGCTGCGGAGCTCGGGGTTGTCGAGCAACTCGTCCGGAAATGCGCAGGCGGCCACGGCGTCGGCTTCGTTGTCAAAGTCTCCGCCGTTCAGCCAAGTCTGGTAGCCTACCGCGCGATAGAGCAAGCCGGTGTCGAGGCAAGGCAAGCCGAAATGCGCGGCAAGTTGCTTGGCGATGGTGCCTTTGCCCGAGGCAGTTGGGCCATCGACGGCGATGATCATGAAAACACGTCCTTTGCTTTCTTGGGCGTCAGCGCGCGGGCTTCCTGCCGTTTCCAACGATGATGCAGGATCAGGAATCCAACGCTGCCCAGAAACACGTTTAGCCCGACCGCCAACAGGTCAAACTGCCAGTCATTCCAATAGAGCGCCGAGCCGACAGCAAACACGCCGAGCGCGATTGCTGCGAAGGTTCGGCGCCGGATCACGCTTCGATTTCCGGCGAGGCGGACCGCTTTCTGCCGGCCTTGATCAGCCCGGCAATCGCAATCAACGCCCAAAACCCTTCGAGTACGAGACTGGGCCAGTTGGTGTGGACCAGCAGGCTGATCGTCAGCAGCGCTGCGCCTGTCAGGTTGGTGCCGTGAAGGATGAAGGGATTGGGATCATCCTTGTAGGTGAGATAGGCATAGGCGCCGATGATGCAGGCCGTGCCTACGAAGCCGACGAAGCTAAAGATGTCGAGCGCGCCTTCCGTCATCCGCCCGTTCCAGTGAGAAGATCTGTGAAGTTCGGAAAGCTCGTGGCAATCGGGGCGGTGTCGTCCACTGTTACGCCATTGCGGCTCGCGAGGCCCGCCACCGCCATGCTCATGGCGATCCGGTGATCCAGCTTGGTCTCGACCGCAGCTCCTTCGGGTGTCCCGGGTAAGGGCTCGCCGCCGGTGCCGTGAATGGTGAGGCCATCTTCGCTTTCCTCGACACTTGCACCAGCAAGGATCAGCGCCGCGGCCATGGTTGCCAGCCGGTCGCTTTCTTTAACGCGGAGTTCCTCGAGGCCGCTGGTGGTCGTCGTGCCCTCGGCGAGCGCTGCCGCCACGAACAGCACCGGGAACTCGTCGATCATGCTCGGGGCGAGGGCGGGGTCGATTTCCGAGCCCGTCAGCGTCGAATGCCGAACGCGCAGATCCGCGACAGGTTCGCCGCCCACTTCACGAGCATTCAGTTCCTCGATCGCACCGCCCATCTGCCGCAATGCCGTGACGATCCCTGCGCGAGTTGCGTTCAGGCCGACATTCTCGATCACGAGATCGCTGCCGGGAACAGTTAGTGCAGCGACGATGAAGAATGCGGCTGAGGAAGGATCGCCTGGCACCACGACATGCTGCGGCTTCAGGTCCGCTTCGCCTTGGATCGAAATGACCCGTTCTCCATCTTCCTCGCCAAATTCGAGCTTTGCTCCGAAGCCGGCAAGCATCCGTTCGGTATGGTCGCGCGTCGCAACGGGTTCTACCACGCTGGTGATACCGGGCGTGTTCAGTCCTGCCAGCAGCACAGCGCCTTTCACCTGGGCGCTTGCAACGGGAAGCCGATAGCGGATCGGAACCGCGGGCAGAGCGCCGCGCAGCATCAGCGGAAGCGTCCCTCCACTCGAGGCTTCGAAGCTTGCGCCCATTAGGCTGAGCGGCTCGATCACGCGATTCATCGGACGGCCGGACAGGCTGGCATCGCCGATAAACGTCGCGTTGAAGCCATGGCTTGCGAGCAGGCCCATCAGCAGCCGCGTGGACGTGCCGCTGTTGCCCATATCCAGCGCCTGATGCGGCTCCAACAAGCTGCCCAGTCCGACACCGTGAATGTGCCAGACACCTGTCTCCTTGCGTTCGATGTCAGTGCCGAGCTGTTGCATCGCGGCTGCTGTCGCGAGGACGTCTTCGCCCTCCAGCAGGCCCTCAACCGTGCTTTCGCCAACGGTAAGGCTGGAAAACATCAAGGCCCTGTGGCTGATGGACTTGTCGCCCGGAACGCGTAATCGCCCGCGAATTGGGCCGGATTGGGTGAAGCTTTGACTGGGCATTGCGCGGCGGTCTTTGACAGTGACCCAAGCATCTGGCAAGGCGCGCCGCGATCTTGATTCCGGGTCTTGAATGTGATCGGTCCCGGTCCCAATAAAATGCGGTTTTCAGGTGCCTGCTACGACCGCAGGCCAGACTAAGGATTTTCAGATGGCGAAGCCAGAATGGGGTACAAAGCGTACCTGCCCCAATTGCGGAACCCGGTTCTACGATCTCGGCAATGATGACCCGGTGACATGCGTCGAATGCGGCAATGAATGGCACCCGGAGCCGGTGCTCAAGACCAAGCAGCCGATCCCGTTCGATTCCGACGACAAGAAGAAGGAAGACGGTGAAGCGGATGCAGATCTGTCGGGCGATCAGGACGATGAACTGAAAGACATCGAGAACATCGATGACGACGATGATTCGCCCGACAACGACGTTGACCTTGGCGGAGATGACGATCTTGGTGTCTCCAAGGGCAAGGGTGACGACGACGGCGACGACGATACATAATTTTGGCTTGCGTTTCGCGAGGGGCAGTCTTAAGGGCCTGCCTCCTTGCGAAAGCAGGGTGCAGCGACTATTTTGGTAGTCGTACATATCGATGATCTGGGGCCTTAGCTCAGCTGGGAGAGCGCAACACTGGCAGTGTTGAGGTCAGCGGTT
>CAZJZO010000164.1:0-6624 GCA_964550495.1 uncultured Porphyrobacter sp.
GTCGGGTTCATGGTCAGTCTACTGATCGGCCTGCTGCTCAATGTCGTGTTCCGGACCGGGGAATATTTCCTCGCGGTCCCGGCCATGAACGGTCACGCACCCGAATGGGGCCAGGCGATGTTCCTGATGATGACGGCCGACGTTGTCATCATGAACTTCTTCTACATGGCCTGCTTCGTCATGGCCTTGCGCAAGATCCCGCTGTTTCCGCGCATGCTGCTATTCGTCTGGAGCGTCGATATCGTCATGCAACTGGCGGTCGCGAACCAGATCGCGATGGCAGGCAATGTTCCATCGACGGTGGTCGAGCCGCTGGTGACCTTGCTCAACGGCAACATCACCAAAGTCCTGATCAGCGCCGGCGTCTGGCTACCCTATCTGATCCTGTCGGAACGGGTGAACGTCACTTACAGGCACCGCACCGCCGCCTGATCCGCGATCGCGCACAAAACAATTGGCTCACGAAAAAGGGCGGCGCCATCGCTGGCACCGCCCCATTTCCTTTGAGCAAAGCTCGATGAAGCTTACTTGAGCTCGACGGTACCGCCGGCTGCTTCGATCTTGTCCTTGATCTCTTCGGCTTCGGCCTTGTTGACGCCTTCCTTAAGCGGCTTCGGCGCGCCTTCGACGAGACCCTTGGCTTCGGTGAGGCCCAGGCCGGTGATGGCGCGGACTTCCTTGATGACCTGGATCTTCTTGCCGCCGTCGCCGGTGAGAATGACGTCGAATTCGTCCTTCTCTTCAGCAGCAGCGCCGGCGTCGCCGCCGCCAGCAGGTGCACCAGCAACCGCAACAGCAGCAGCAGCCGAAACGCCCCACTCTTCTTCGAGGGCCTTGGCCAGTTCAGCCGCCTCAAGGACGGTCAGCTTCGACAGTTCTTCAACAAGCTTGGCAATATCAGCCATGATGTATCACTCCAAAATGTTCGGGGCGGCCTGACGAGGTCACACCCCAGATATGTTTCGTCTCTTGCGAGTTACGTCTCTCAAGCAGCTTCGCTGGCGCCATAGGCACCGAATACGCGGGCGAGCTTGTTGGCGGGCGCGTTGACGACCTGAGCAACCTTGGTTGCCGGGGCGTTGACGAGGCCAACAATCTTGCCGCGCAGCTCGTCGAGCGACGGCATCGAGGCGAGCGCCTTGACACCAGCTTCGTCGAGCACCTGCGTGCCCATCGAGCCACCGACGATTTCCAGCTTGTCGTTCGACTTGGCGAAGTCGACAGCGGCCTTGGCAGCCGCGACCGGGTCGGATGACCAGGCCAGCGCAGTCGGGCCGGAGAGGAATTCCTCAAGGCCCGTGTAATCGGTGTCTTTCAGGGCGAGCTTGGCGAGACGGTTCTTCGCAACCTTGTACGACGCACCGGCCTCACGCATCTTCGTGCGCAGTTCGGTGGACTGTTCCACCGTCATGCCGAGGTTGCGGGTCACGACGACCACGCCAACTTCGTTGAAAACGCCATTGAGCTGGGCAACCGCATCGGCTTTTTGCGAACGATCCATGCCTTACTCCTTCACTATGGCCGCTCGGATCTGGCCCGAACGACCGGCTCACGTATCGCCTTGCCGCTAGCCGACAAGGCAAAGTCCAACGATGGGGAAGGAGGGTGAGCCATCACGGCCCGGACGCGGCACCATTGAAGGAGCCACGGAAATCTCTTTTCCCCGCCTAGGCTGCAAATTAAGAACGGACATATTCCGCTCAGCAACTGTCTCGGACGGATGACCTCAATCGAGGTCGGAGCGCGCAATTAGCGTTGGCACCCCGAAAGTCAAGCGAAATGCCTCTGTCGATTGAGCAGCGCAGCCCACAGACTGGCCGCTTTTCGATATCTCATCCGTGAGATAAGTCGCCTCCGTGAGCGACGTCGCACATCTTGACGATGAACCGATCCAGTCCAGTGGTTCCTACAAAGCCTGGAAGCTCGGCAGTTGTAAACCTGCGGTCGCCGACCTGGCGTGGCGCAGCAAGTCCGATCATGTTCGCCCTGAAACCCATAGGCTGCTTCCCTTTACCGAACCTTCGCTTGCCTTGAGACGCCGTTTCTCACCCGACGATGCGACAACCGATTGGGACTTTGTGATCTTCAGAGCGCAGCCGGATGGCGGTATCTACGATCCTGCTCCCGGGGAGGAATTGTTCGCGTTGCGACTAGCCCCCGAATTGATGGAGTCCGGGCTGCGCATGAAAGCGAGCGAGCACCTTGATGAGAATTGCGAAGTCCCGCAGCCTCTGCTCGAAGCGCTCGATCGGGCGGCGCGCCTTGCCGATGGCGGCGAGTTCGAGAAAGCCTGGCAGGCGATGCTGGTAGCTGTGCGCGCTCTCGCGGCCGGAGCAGAGATTGACCGCATTGGTGCCGCTGCGAATCTGGCGCGCCGGTCCGACGGGAAATACGCGCCCTATGAGCTTGCCGAGTTGGCCGGAGTAAGCGCTCGCCACATGCGACGTGGTTTTGTCGATCGGCTCGGTTTGTCTCCACGCGCCATGTTGCGCCGCCAGCGCCTTACAGCCGCGATGCTGTCATCCGAAAGGCTTGAGCGGCCGCATTGGGCCGATATCGCTGCCGCACACAATTTCTCCGACCAGGCGCATATGATCCGCGAAAGCCGGGTGCTGACGGGCCAGAGTCCTGGCGCGTGGCATCGCGAGCGCCGCGGCATGGCCGTTTCGTTCAATACCTGAACCGCACATTGTGATCTTCATCCGAAACTCAGTTGCGGAGGATTGAATGCGTAAACGGATTGCGGCCCTGCTTGGGGCCATGGTTGCGACGTCAGGCATGGGAGGCGCTCAGGCGCAGGAAAGCGCGGACGAACTTCGCTCGTTCGATGAATATCAGGTCAGGCCGATCGGCCCGGCCGACGGGATTGAAGTCGCCGAGCGAGAAGGGCGGCAGGAGTTGATCGTCTCCCGTTCGGCGGCTCTGCTCGAAGGCGTCGAATTTGCCGAGGGCGTGATCGAGTTCGATGTCGCGTTCGAGAACAAACGCGGCTTTGGCGGCCTGATGTGGCATGCCAACGACAGCGGCGATGCGGAATACTTCTACATCCGCCAACACAAATCGGGTCTTCCCGATGCAGGCCAATACACTCCGATGCGGCGCGGTCTGACATCATGGCAGATCTTCTCGGACAGGAATGCCATCGCGCCCTTTGCCTACACTTATGATGGCTGGAACCGGATCAAGTTCGTCATCGCCAACGACAAGGCGGACATCTATCTCAACGGCGGCGTCGAGCCGATCCTGCATGTTCCGGACCTCGCCACTGATCGTGGCAATGGTGGCATCGGTTTCCGAACCAGCGGGCCGAACGGTCGGATCCGCATTGCCGACCTCTCAATTCGTCCATTGAGGTCAGGCGAGGGCATCGTCGGCAGTCCGAAACAGGTAGAATCCCCGCCTTCGGGTGTGATCCGGAGCTGGCGCGTTTCCAGCGCTTTCGCAGAAGCCCGTGTCGAAGACATGCTTAGCCTGCCGGCAGACATAGCAGGGCTTGGCAATGCGTCGACAATACAGGTTGAGCCTAGCGGAATTGCCGACCTGGGCCGAATAGGGCGTCCACAAGACGAAGCGGACACGGTCTTGGTTTCGACCCGGATCGCCTCGGATAGCGCGAAGGCCGTGCGCCTTCAGTTCGGATATTCCGATCGCGTGAAGTTGTTTCTCAACGGCGACCTGGTTTTCGATGGCGATGCCGGTTTCCGCAGTCGCGATTTCTTCTCGCTCGGCACGGTCGGCTTCAAGGATTCCGTCGTGCTGAACCTGCAAGAGGGTGAAAACGAGCTGGCCGCTGCCGTGTCCGAGACATTCGGTGGCTGGGCCTTTGCCGGTGCCATTGAAAACGACGCAGGATTGACGATCCGACCCTGAGATCGCCGCCTAAGTCGGAGGGGCCGCCTACTGACGCAGGCGGCCCCTCACTTGTCGATCCGAAAGGATCAGGCGGTTTGGTACTCCAGCAAATCGCCCGGCTGGCACTCCAGCTCGCGGCAGATCGCTGCGAGCGTGCTGAAGCGGATCGCCTTGGCCTTGCCGGTCTTGAGGATCGAGAGGTTTGCGAGCGTAAGACCCACACGTTCGGCCAGTTCGGTCAGGGTCATGCGGCGTTCGTGCAGCAGGTCGTCGAGTTTGACCATGATCGTTGCTCCTTCGTCTTCGGCTGGCATCACACGGTCCCTTCAAGATCTTCGCGCATCGCTGCGCCATGCTTGAACACGCGGGCGAGGATGAACAGCACGATCGCAAGCAGCAATCCAGTCAGCGAGAAGTCGAAATCAACCGTCAGATTTTCCGAAGGCACGTACTCGCCAAGAAACACGACGAGGGCCGCTATCGGGAAGGAAGCAATCTGGAACCCCAGTGCGATCCAGCCCATGCGCGACAGCCGGTTTGCATTTTCGAGCGAGAATGGATCTCCGGCGCCGACCGAATTGATGAGCCTGCCCAAGACCTGGAAGAAGTGAAAGGCGAACGCGGCAACCACCGATGCGATCAGGAGCAGCGCAATTGCAGCAATCTTGACCATTC
This sequence comes from uncultured Porphyrobacter sp., assembly GCA_964550495.1. GTDB lineage: Bacteria > Pseudomonadota > Alphaproteobacteria > Sphingomonadales > Sphingomonadaceae > Erythrobacter. The sequence continues at coordinate 4,528 of CAZJZO010000164.1, forward strand.
CGGCGTTCTCGCCGCCCGCCTCGGTCAGAGCCACCGCAAATTCTGCCTGGCTGAACAGGATGACCGGAATGAGCAGCAGCATTACAACCGTGACAAGGCCAGTCAGTCCCATCAATAGAATTGTCATGATCTTGCCTGCGAGAAGCAGCAGGTCGTTGGGTTTGTCTTGCATGATTAAGTGCCCCTTCGATTTGGCTCAGGCGACCAGTGGAGCGAGTGCGTGGGCGGGCGGAACCACCACGATTGCGCCGATCGATGCGATAGCGAGGAAAGCGGCTGCGCAGGCCGCGGCTGATTGTGAAACGATGCGTGACATATTGAACTCCTTGATGTCTCATATTGAATATCAATAAGGACCATCTAGGAGCGATTCGATTTATTGTCAATCAATAATATTGAAAAACAATATGAGGGTGATTGTTTTTCGCTATGTCAGGGATCCTCTGCCTCGCACCAGACCGCCAGCACCGCGTCGGAATACCAGCCGCGAGCAACGACCGCCTTCGCGCTTTCTAGCAGCTCGGACGAGGCCGGGACCAGGCCGATCTGCCAATGAAGGCTTGCATCGCCGCCTGGACGGTTTTCGTAGCTGATGTCGGGCGCAAACTGCAGCCTGATCCAGTGCGCCAAACCGCTAAAGTCCATGTCCGGAAGGTCGAACCTGACTGCGCTGCAGTCCGACTTCGCAGGCGGCATGTCGCCCATGAAATCGAAGGCAAACAGCTCGGCAGGTGTGCTGCGCAATTCGAGCGCCTTGTCCGCTGCCCCCGTGCGCCCGGATTCGTCCATGTGCAGATCGAAGCGCGAGACATCGAGTCCTTCGATCATGGTCGGCCGCGCAGGCGGGGCCGGAAACTTTGCCAGTCCGACCATGATGCTGGCACTCTCGGGCAGGAACAGCGCGCCGGGGCGACACAGTTTGCGGCGGGCGTGATCGAGCGCTTTCAACACCCCTTCGCCCAGCAGGTCATCCGAGAACACCTCTGAAACCACCAGGTCAACGCCGCCAGCGAGGTCGGCTTGCGCGTCAAGCTCGGTCGAATGCTTGGCGTACACCTTGATCTTGTCCGACAGGCCGTTGGCGGCAATGACTTCCGTCGCGCTGGCGGCCAGCATAGGGTTCGCTTCGCAAGCGAAGACCTTTGCCGCACCTGCGCGCGCGGCCATCATTGCCAGCAGACCGGAACCGGTGCCGATATCGAGCACCACACGATCCTTCGCGTGCCGCTCGATTGCCTGGCGGTATGCACGATTGCGAGCTATGTCGCGCAGCATAAAGCCATGAAACTCGGGCACCGTGTAGAGCATGATGTAGGATGCAATGCTCTCCCAGGGTTGCGCATTGTCATGGCGGGCGAGTACCCGATCGACCAGCGCCACTGCGAGCTGAGGCTTGTCGCTCTTGGCAATCTTCAGCCCCATCTTCAGAAAATCCGAGGGGTTTTCGAGCGGCTTCAGGGTTGATGGGTCTGTCATGAGTTCCGGGATCGCGCCGACCGGCAAGCGACGCAAGTAAAACCGCGCCGATGGCTGCAAGTCGCTTGATTGCGTGACGGATTCCGTCAGTGAGCCGCGAAGCGTTTGACAGTCGGCATTCCAATTCCTACATGGCCCGCACACGCCAGCTTCGAGCCGGACTGATTCATGCGCGGGGATCGGTCCAAGAATGGAGGCGGCGCTAGCCATATTCGCGACGTTGAAAGCTGCAGCCAGCGGCCCGGGAGGGTTGTGTCATGGCCTGCGGCTGTTTTGCGTCCAGTATGGATCAGGTCTCGCGTGACGCAGTGATCAAATCCAGCGAACGGGGGCACTCTCCCGGTCGCACAGCAAAGAGGCAAAACCCCTCCATGGCAACCAAGGCGAAGGCTCCCAAGGCCGTCCGCAGCCGCAAGGCTCAGGGTACCGCTAAGAAGCGGATCCGCAAGATTTTCGGCGACATTCATGAAGTCGTCGACATGCCCAACCTGATCGAGGTCCAGCGCGAGAGCTACGAACAGTTCCTGCGCTCGAACAAGGAAATCGATTACGTTTCCGGCCTCGAAAAGACGCTGCGCAGCGTCTTCCCGATCCGCGATTTTGCCGGCACCGCCGAGCTCG
>CAZJZO010000165.1:0-6605 GCA_964550495.1 uncultured Porphyrobacter sp.
GTTCGATCGGACAACCGGTCGGTGAGACCGACTTGGTATCGACCAGAGGCGGGGTCGTGGAAGAGGGCGCTGAAGTAGCTGCATTCACCCATGTGGCGCCGCGTTCGATGCCACTTCCAGTGCTTATCGCCGTTCCCCATGCCGGGCGCGCATATCCCGATAGAGTGATAGCGGATATGCGGAATCCCGATCTCTCGCAGCTGCGGCTCGAAGACCGGCACGTCGATCAGCTGGGTGTCGAGATTGCCAAACAGACCGGTACGGGCTTGCTTGTCTCGCACGCACCGCGCGCCATGCTCGATCTGAACCGAGCAACCGATGACGTCGACTGGGATATGGTCACGGGTAGCCGAAGCCGAAACACCATTCATTCTGTCCACAATCGCCGGGCTCGCAGTGGGCTTGGTCTGGTGCCACGGCGACTGCCCGGATTTGGCGAAATCTGGCGGAGCAAGCTCAGCCAGCAAGACCTTCAGCACAGAATCGACAGCATTCATCGCCCGTATCACGACTTTCTCGCCGCGGAATTGATGCGAATTCGCGAGCTATGGGGTGCGGCGCTTCTAATCGATTTGCATTCGATGCCACCGCTCAGAGCAAAGGGCGGGCAGGACCGCGCTCCGCAGTTTGTCCTGGGCGATCGTTTTGGGGCATCGTGTCACGGTAGCCTGATATCTCGCGCCTTTCGATTTCTCGAAGACGAAGGCTGCGCCAGCGCTCACAATCGTCCCTACGCCGGCGGCTATGTGTTGGATCGGCATGCCTTGCCGTCGGATGGAATAAACGCGATCCAGCTGGAGGTATGCCGGTCAGCCTATCTCGATGATGGCCTGGCCGAGCCGAACGCTACCCTATTGCCGCTTGCAAGAATGCTCGCTGCCCTGGTGCGCGAATTGGGAGCCGAAGTGGCGCGGCTTGGTACGACCAGAGACTTGTCGCAAGCGGCTGAATAGCCTTCCTGCCAATATACTGATAAAAAAGAAAAAACCACCTCGCGCAATCAGCGCGAGGTGGCCAAGGTTCAGGGAGGTCTGCGCCCTTGGGCGCAGCGTTCAGACGGCGATGAGGGGGACTGCCGTCTGACATTCGACATATAGTAATGCGCCGGAACCGCTTCAAGAGCGATCCCGGCGCAGTGCTTGTATCAAATTGTCGCGTTTGCGCGCGACCCGATCTGTCAGTTTGCCGCGCCCTTGGCGTCGGTCGGCAGCGGCACTTTTCCTTGCGCAGACTGGCGCTCGAACAGCTGACGCATCAGGTTCATCGAGAAAAGATGCGCGTGGATCAGCATGTTCATGCCGTTCTTGTGCAGCGCGTCTGTCGTCTCGCTAGGAAGCTCGCGCAGCTTCTTCTCGTCGATCATCTGGAAGCCACGATAAACAAATGGATTGTCCGGAAAATCGGTGCGGGTGATCGCGATTTCTCCATCCATCAGGATGTCGAGCTTCTTCAGCTCTTCCAGAAATGCGCGGGTGCGCTGGCCCGATTCTTCGAACTTCTTGCAGAAATCGAGCACGTTGTTGGTGTATTCCGACGGTTGCCCATCGTCGCCGAACAGCGTCTGGCCGTCTTTCTGCTTCTTGATAACGCCGGCGCTGGGATCGAAACATAGCGACATGTCTTCCGATTCGGGCTGGAGCTTCGCCAGCAGGAACGGATAGCGGCGGATATAGGCTGGCACGTACACTTCCGGGACCAATTTGCCATCGTCGCCGATGAACGTGTTGACGCCTTCATTGAGGCCGAACAGTGCGATCGGAAGCGGGTTTTCGCCAGCTGTGAAGACGATCGGGTAATTCCGCTGGGCATCGACAAACTCGTCGACCGTGAGGGGAATTGCATGAGTATCGGCTACGAAAGACGCGGTCTCGAATGCGCCGACTTTCCAGTCGCCATGATCGCGACTGTTGAGTGGCAGAAGGTCTTTGTAGAACAGCGGTAGTTGCGGCTGCGGCGCGCTGGCCATGGAATGTCTCCGATGAAAGAAGTCTGGATAAATTTCGGCGCGGCTGAGCTGGAGGCGAGCCTCCCGATGGCCGAACGCGCCGCGCTTTAGGCTGTCGCGACGTCTGGCGCAAGTTCGGCGATTGGCGGCACCAACTTTCCGGGGTTCAGCAAGCTGTGCGGATCGAGTGCCTGCTTGACCGCCCGCATCAAGGACAGGGCGACCGGATCGCTCAACCGGCCAAGCTCTTCGACTTTCATCTGTCCGATTCCATGTTCGGCGCTGATCGAGCCTCCCCAATCGGTCACAAGGTCATACACTCTCGCGCTGATCCGTTTGCCTTCACTATCTTCCCAGACACCAGGCGTCGAACCAGGTGGCGCAATGATGTGAAAATGCACATTGCCATCACCCAGATGACCGAACGCGACACCTCGGGTGCCCTCGAACTCTCCTTCGATGACCGGGATCGCCTGCAGAATGAACTCAGGCATGCACTCGACAGGGACAGAAATGTCATGTTGCATCGCCGGACCGAGCGCCCGTTCGGCGGCGGAGATCGAATCGCGCAAAAGCCAGAAATCATCGGCCTGACGGTCATTTGCAGCGATGACTGCATCGCCGAGCAAGCCCGCCTCGGCTGCTTCTGCCAATGTGTTTTCAAGCGTCTCTTTCAATTCGGAGGCGTCGTCGCCTGTCGATATGCACTCGATCAAGACATTCCATGAATGCTTGGCAGCAAGCGGGGCTCGGCCACTCGGCAAATGGTCCAGCACATTGTCGAGACAGTGATCCGGGACAACTTCGAAACCCTCAAGGGTATTGCCCATTTGCCTGTCGACGAACTTGAGCAGCGATCTCGCTTCTAAGATCCCCGCGACCCCGACCCAGGCCGTGCTGCGCGCTGTGGCCGCCGGCAGCAATCTCAGGTTCGCTCCCGTCACGATCCCGAGAGTGCCTTCCGACCCGATCAGCAACTGTTTGAGATCGAAGCCGCGATTGTCCTTCTTGAGCGCGGTCAGGGCGTCAAATATCTGGCCGTCGGCCAACACTGCTTCGATGCCCAATACCTGAGCGCGCATTGTGCCGTGGCGAAGCACCTGCGTCCCACCGGCATTCGTCGAGACAAGGCCTCCGATCGTGGCCGAACCCTTGCCGCCCAAAGTGAGGGGAAACCGAAGACCGGCCGCATCTGCCGCGTCGTGCAGCGATTGGAGGATGACACCCGCATCGCAGATGACCTGACCCGCTTCGGCGTCCAGCCTGCGGATTGCATTCATTCGCCGCAGGGATAGCACCACTGCATCCCCGGTATCGTCGGGAGTGGCGCCGCCCACCATCCCGCTATTGCCGCCTTGGGGCACGATTGGAATTCGGTGCCTAGCGCAAAGCTTCACGACCTCGGATACCTCGCTGGTCGAGGACGGCGAAATCAAGGCGATCGCTTTGCCGGTGTAGCGTCCGCGCCAGTCCGTGAGGCTCGGGGCGAGCAAATCGGGATCTGTGCTTATCCCTTTCGGGCCGAGCAGATCGGACGCTTCCTGCAAGAAGAATTCGGACGGAGTCGCGCTCATATTCATTGTGGCCGCTATGCCACACTCTTGAGCGAATGCACCAGCGCTTTGCGATGCGGGAGCACAAAGGTTAAGCCGCCGTTCAATCGCCCCGGTTAGGACGTTCGCAACCTTCTGCGATCCTCTTGCCCGAGATTGCATTGAAGGCGTTGTATGGAGGGATGCAGGGCACACATGCCGAGCCTTTACGCATTAGCCGCGCCGCTGGCGTTCGTGTTGCCCCTGTTCGGGCAAAGTGCGGCTGTGCCTGTGGCGCTGGCGGGCGGAGAAGCGGCTGCAGCCGAAGGCCGAGAATCCGATGAACCCAAGAAGGCGTCAACGAAGAAAGACCCGGCGGTTGCTCCGGTGGCAGCCGTTACTCCACTGAACGCCTTGCGAGCCGACCAGGTGGTGCGCCAAGTTCGTATCGAGCGGCGAGTGGTGGTCCGAATTTCTCCTGCGCGGGGCCGGAACGCCAATCAACTCCTCGCCCAGCTGCCTCAACGAGAGCTCAATGCGCGCTACGAGGAGCGCAAGACCGACAAATGCCTCCCCGTAGCTGGCATTGCCGGGGTCCAAACCGGTAGCGGCAATCGGTTGCTCTTGTTCCTGCGCGACCGGCGGATCATCTCGGTCAACCTTGAGAAGGCTTGCCGCGCTCGCGATTTCTATTCCGGTTTCTATGTCGAACGGAACAAGGATGGAAATCTCTGTATCAAGCGCGACAAGCTGCACTCTCGGACTGGCGCAAAGTGCGAGGTCTCTCGCATGCGGCAACTCGTCGCGGTTAAGAACGACTAGCACTGATCGCTCGATCGCCGCCGTTTTCTTGACTTTTCGGCCAATTTCAGACTAGGCGCTCGCCAACTTGCGGGGCATTTCCGCAGGCGTTGAAAAACGCCGCCTTCGAGCGGCTCTTTATCCGGACAGCACGAACCGCATGACTTTCGCCGATCTCGGCCTATCCCCCGAATTGCTCAAAGCCGTCGACGACGCCGGCTATACCGAGCCGACCCCGATCCAGGCAGAGGCCATTCCGGCCATCCTGATGATGAAGGATCTTATCGGGATCGCCCAGACTGGCACGGGCAAGACGGCGAGCTTCGTGCTGCCGATGATCGACGTCATGGCCGCCGGACGCCGCCGTGCGCTGATGCCGCGTTCGCTGATACTCGAACCGACCCGCGAACTCGCCGCGCAAGTTGCGGAGAACTTCGAGAAGTACGGAAAGAACCACGACCTCAAAATGGCGCTGCTGATTGGCGGCGTGCAAATGGGTGACCAGTTGAAGGCGCTCGATGAGGGCGTCGATGTCTTGATCGCCACGCCGGGGCGGCTGATGGATCTGTTCGAGCGCGGTAAGATCTTGCTGTCGGGCTGCGAGTTGCTGGTGATCGACGAAGCCGACCGGATGCTCGACATGGGCTTTATCCCGGACATCGAATTCATCTGCGACAAGCTGCCGGAAACCCGGCAGACGATGCTCTTTTCGGCCACCATGCCGCCGCCGATCGAGAAGCTTGCCAAGAAATTTCTCAGCAGTCCGAAACGGATCGAAACTGCCCGAGCTGCGACCACCAACAAGGACATCACTGCATTCAAGGTGCCGGTGCAGGCTCGCAAGAAGCGCGAAACCCTCCGATGGTTGTTGCAGAACGATCAGGTCGAGACCGCAATCGTCTTTGCCAATCGCAAGACGACCGTGCGCGAACTCAACAAGAGCCTCCAACGCCATGGCTTTGCCAGCAGCGAAATCCATGGCGACATGGACCAGAATTCGCGTCTCAAGGAACTGGAACGGTTCAAGACCGGCGATGTGAATATCCTTGTCGCGTCTGACGTTGCGGCACGTGGGTTGGACATCAAAGGCGTGTCGCACGTTTTCAATTTCGACACGCCGTGGCATCCGGATGACTACGTCCACCGCATTGGTCGAACCGGCCGGGCAGGGGCCAAGGGCCGGGCCTTTACGTTCGTCGCCGACGAGGACGCCGAAGCGATCGCCAATGTCGAGAAACTGACCGGCAACACCATCAAGGTGTTCGGCAAGGACGACGTACGGGTCGAACTCGCTGAACCGGGCGTGGAAGAAGCGCCGCAGGACGAAAAGCCCAAAAAGGCGTCGCGCGGGCGCAAACGCGATGAGGGCGAAGTCGCCCCCAAGAAGCCACGCCGCGAAAACAGATCCGACGAAAAGCCCGAGCGCAAGTCTCGCTCACGCCGCCGCGATGAAGACGACGAACCGGTTCCGGCCGGCGAGTGGAACGGTCCGCGGCCGGGTTTCCTCGATGTCGGTTTCGGGTGACGCCGACTAGGGCACGGCGACAATGTGGGCGATCATCGTTCGCCCTTCGAACACGGCTTCATCTTCAACCACGTTTTCGGCAACGAAGACGAAGTCGAACACCCGATCATTGTCGACATCCTTGTGCAACATGACGACATAGCGGTCGCCTTTGGCGGGGGCGGGATTGAGCGTGATCTCGACGTTTTTGTTGGTTCCACTCTCGACGAAGGCGTAGCCTGCGACATAGGTTCCACTCGGGGCGCCGCCGATAAACGGGTGCATGACCAGCCAGCCATCGCCGTCGATATGCACTTCGGGGATGATTAGCGTTACCCCATCGCCGCGGCGCAGGTGCTGCCGCTCGCTGGTGGTCCGCACTTCGGTGTAGGTAGAAGCGGAAGCGCGCTTCAACCCGTCGACAATGATCCAGTTCTTCTCGCCATTGCCGAGGGTGATGGCTGGTGGAGCTTCGGCGTCCTGGGCTGTGGCGGTCGATGAGAGAAACACCGTCAGGAAGACGCCCGTCAAGAAGGTTCTCATTGTCATGTATTCCCCTAACTCTTTCAAACCAGATCGAATATCTCTGGCTCGCGAACGATCATCACAGCGTATCACAAAGCGTTGGCACAGCGCCATTCACCAAGCGGTTTCTCTGTCGTCGAAGAAAAATTTGCCGGTTGGACCGTTGTTCGGCAGCGTCCCGAGCGTGAAGGCAGTTTCCGCAGCCTGTTCGGGCGCACGCGTAGCGCTCTGACCGCCCATCCTTGAGCGCACCCATCCCGGATCCATTGCGTTGACCTTGATGGAGGAGGGGAGTTCT
>CAZJZO010000166.1:0-6535 GCA_964550495.1 uncultured Porphyrobacter sp.
GAGACCGATTGATCGACGTGACGCTCGGGTGGAGCTAGCGGACGGAGAAAGGATCGGCATTACGCGTCGTTCATCTCACTTTCAGTCGATGTCGTTGATAATACGAAAAGAAAATAGACGGGGGTTCGCATGACAGTTCTTCGCAAAAGGATTGCCGCAGCTGCGGTGACCGGCATCCTGGCTTTCACATCGCCGGCAATGGCAGAGACGATTGCGTCCGGCGGATACTATCCCGCCAACAGCGATGCCGGTCTCGGGCTCGAAACGATCACGGTCGATCCGATCGACGGCCCGGAAGGCGCAAAGGTCGGATACGAACTCAAGCAGGCGCTCGATGGTCTGACGATCGACGGCGAACAATGGTTCGAGATCGTCCCAACCGATTTCGCTGCCGTCGACGCGGTTATTCGCGGCAGCGCGGACTCCAGTTCTTCGATCACCGAGCTCGACGACAAGAAGGTCACCACCTGCGCCGAAAAGGACGAAGACGGCAAGTGTGTACGCAACAAGGTGAGCTATTACAGTTGCAGCCGCTATTCGGTGACCTTTTATCCCGATATCGAGATCCTGCGGGCCGACGGCTCGGTCCTGCACTCGGTTCGCGAAGAGGCTCGCAGCTCGACCGACTATTGCTCGGATCAGGATTCGCGACCCTCGGTGCAGCGTATGGGCGATCGCCTGATCGAGAATTTCGCCAGCACAATGCGCCACACCTTGGCTCCGCGCTTTCGCCGCTCGGACTACCGCCTGCTGGAACGCCGCAAGGGACTCGAGAAGGCCGACAGAAAGCTGTTCAAACAGGGCCTGAAGCTCACCAAGAGCGACGAGAAGGCGGCCTGCGAGGTCTTCAAGGGGCTGGCCGAAACCAATCCGCAACAGGTTTCCGTGCTGTTCAATGTCGGGCTGTGCCACGAAGCGGCGGGCGACTACACGCTGGCGGCGGATTTCTACCGCCGCGCATGGGACGCCGAACCCAACAAGTGGATGACCGACGATGCGCTGAAGCGGGTCGAGAAGCAGCAGCGGGCGCAAGCGCAATTCGCGCAGCGCGCTGAAATCCTCGCAGAGCGCTACGCCGAAGCCGAAGCTGAGGAGCCCACCGCCGATCTGGCCGACGCGAGCGAGTAGTTACCCGCTCTCGAGCCCGGTAAGGAATGCACTGACATTGTCGCCCAGCGCTTCGATCTTGTAGCCACCCTCCATGACGGCCAGCGTTGGCAGTCCGAGCGTTGCGACAGCGGCGCCGATCCGCTGCATGTCATCGGTCTGAAGCGCGAAATGCGAGATCGGGTCGCCATCGAATGTATCGGCGCCATAACTGACCACCAGAAACCGTGCGCCAATGCCTGAAATCGCCTCGAGCGTGCGACCGAGCGCGACTTCGTAGCTCGACCATGCCGTACCGCGTGGAAGAGGCAGGTTTAGCGTTGTCCCTTCACCGTCACTCTCGCCCTTTTCGTCCGCATGGCCCCAGAAATAGGGGTAATCCATCGCCGGATCGGCATGGATCGAGGCGAAAAACACTTCGCCATCTTCATAGAAGATGTCCTGCGTGCCGTTGCCGTGGTGGTAATCGACATCCAGCACCGCAACAGGACCGAGGCCGCTCTGGCGCGCCTGATGCGCTACAATGGCGGCATTGTTGAAGTAGCAATACCCGCCGCAATAATCGCGTCCCGCGTGGTGACCCGGCGGACGGCACAGCGCGAAAGCCATGCGCGCGCTTCCAGAAGCAATGGTATCCAGAGCGCTCAGGGCGGTTTGCGCTCCCCAATACGCCGCTTCATACGTGCCGGAAGCAATCGGCGTGGCAGCGTCGAAGCCATACAGACCGAGTTGTCCATCGATCCGCTGAATATCCAGCTTGCGTCGGCGTCTGACCGGATAGGTGTAGCCGATCGCATCGCCGGAACGTCCTTGTCCCAGCCAGTTTTCATGGGCTGACCTGAGGAATGCGAGATAATCTGGATCGTGGACGGCCAGCAGTGGCGCTTCGCCGAAATCCGCTGGTGTCTTGACGTCACCGATTGCGGCAAGGATCGAACCGATGCGATCGGTGCTCTCGGCAAAATCCATCCATTCGCCGTTGTTGAGCTCGCGCAAGGGAGCGTGGAGGGCTTGTTTTTCGGAATAGTATGTCAGCAAGACTGGCGATTTCCTGTTCACGCGGCACTATCGATGCCGTCTAAGTAACCCTGCTCGGTTCCCGTGCGAAAGGAAAGCCATGAAGACAACGCGCCGTTCCGCAATTTTGGGAAGCCTTGCCGCTGCAACCGGGGTGAGCGCCGCCGGTCAAACGCTCGCCAGTTGTTCGCCGGGGGAGACACCCGCCGGAAGTACGCTGACGAAAGTGACCGTTCTCGGGGTGATTCACCGGAGTCACCGCACCAGCAGCGCCTACTCGCTCGACGTGCTGCGCAAGGCGGTGCGCCGTGCAAAGCCCGATGTGATCCTGACCGAAATCCCGCCCGATCGCATGGCGGAGGCGATCCGGGGTTTCGAGGAAACCGGCGAACTGACGGAACCGCGAGCGAGGGTGTTTCCCGAATACACCGACGTCGTGTTCCCGCTCTCCCGCGACATGGATTTCGAAATGGTGGGCACCGCCGGCTGGACCCGCAAGATCGCGGATGATCGCAGTGCCGCCCTCAAGGCCATAGAAGCCGACCCGTCGCGCGCGTCGCAATGGCAGGAGCACCAGCAGGCGCGGGCAGCATATTCGCGCGAGCTGCGCGGCAGAGGCGACGATCCACGCTTTATCCACACCCCAGAATACGACGTTATCGTTCAGCGAACGCAGACCCCCTACCAGATCTATTTTGATCGCGATCTCGGGCCTGGGGGATGGACCAGGATCAACCGCGCGCACACCGATCTGATCAATTCTGCGCTCGATTCCATCAGCGGTCAGGGTCTCAATGCCCTTGTTATGTTCGGTTCATGGCATAAATACATGATCGAGCGTTCGCTGGGGTTTCGCGGTGATGTGGAACGGCAGGATCCGCAGGCCTTGTTCGACTGACCAATCCGGTCGGATCGATCACCACTTGCGCTCAATCCAGCCCTTGACTAGGGCGTGGGGCAATTCTTAACCCCGAAATCAAGAGGGACACACATGAGCGATACTGCCGACCGCGTGCAGAAAATTGTCGTTGAGCACCTTGGCGTCGAAGCCGAGAAGGTGGCTCAGGATGCGAGCTTTATCGATGATCTGGGCGCAGACAGCCTCGACATCGTCGAACTGGTGATGGCGTTCGAAGAGGAATTCGGTGTCGAAATCCCCGACGATGCGGCGGAAAAGATCACCACGGTCGGCGATGCGACCAAGTACATCGAAGACAACAAGGGCTAAACTGCCCCAGGCTTGCCCGTTTGCACGGGTGGCTGACCAACAGGCCCGAGCCCGATAAGGGTCGCGGGCCTGTAGCGTTTTTGCCCCGGCGCAGCCGGGCATGGCGCAGCAGATGAAAGGGATCCGAATGCGGCGTGTGGTTGTCACCGGGCTGGGCCTCGTAACCCCGTTGGGCGGCGATGTCGAAACCAGCTGGAAAAACCTGATTGCGGGCGAAAGCGGGGCGGGGCCGATCACGCGCTTCGACACCGAGGGGCAGAAATGCACCATCGCCTGCGAAGTGAAATCCAAGGACCATGCCTGGGGCTTTGACGCCGACAAGCGCGTCGACAGCAAGGTTCAGCGTCAGGTGGACCCGTTTATCGTGTTTGGTATTGACGCTGCCGGACAGGCGCTCGAACATGCCGGCCTGACCGATATGACCGACGCCGAGAAAGAGCGTACCGGATGCTCGATCGGCGCCGGGATCGGTGGTTTGCCGGGTATCGAATATGAAAGCGTCAATCTGCACGAGCGCGGTCCGGGCCGGGTTTCTCCGCACTTCGTCCATGGCCGCTTGATCAACCTTGTCACCGGGCAAGTGCAGATCAAATACGGGTTCATGGGGCCGAACCACGCGGTGGTAACTGCGTGCTCGACCGGGGCGCATTCGATTGGCGACGCCGCGCGGATGATCGCGATGGACGATGCCGATGTGATGCTCGCAGGCGGAGCCGAAAGCACGGTCAACCCGCTCGGGATCGCAGGGTTTGCGCAGGCACGCGCGCTCAACACCAATTTCAACGACCGCCCGACCGAAGCAAGCCGGCCTTACGACAAGGACCGCGAAGGGTTCGTGATGGGCGAGGGCGCCGGCGTGGTTGTGCTGGAGGAATATGAGCGCGCCAAGGCCCGCGGGGCCACGATCTACGCCGAAGTGACCGGCTATGGCCTGTCCGGCGACGCCTATCATGTGACCGCGCCGCATCCCGAAGGCAAGGGTGCGGAACTCGCCATGCGTATGGCCCTGCGCAAGGCCGGTCTGGGACCGGGCGATATCGATTATGTCAACGCGCATGGCACCTCGACCATGGCCGACACGATCGAGCTTGCAGCGGTGAAGCGGGTGCTGGGCGACGATCTCAGCGGGGCTTCGATGAGTTCGACCAAGTCGGCAATCGGCCACTTGCTCGGTGGAGCAGGCGCGGTGGAGGCCGTGTTCTGTATCCTCGCCATGCGCGACCAGATCGTCCCACCTACACTCAACCTGAACAATCCTGACGAAGGCACTGAAGGAATTGATCTTGTTCCGCTCAAGGCGCGGCAGCGCGAGGTGCGGGCCGTGCTCAACAACAGCTTCGGTTTCGGCGGCACCAACGCGTCGCTGATCATGCAGAAGGTCGATTGACGCAGTGAAACGGCTCGGCATCATTGCCGTTGTCTTGCTGCTGATCCTCGGCGTGGGGATGTACGTGGTGGGCGACCGGATGCTCGGCTCGGCAACGGTCGAAGAAGACACGCCTTTCGTAATACCCTCCGGCGCTTCGGTAAGCGCGGTTGCGTCCGAATTGGAGGAACAGGGTCTTGTGAGCTCGGCCGATGGATTCGTGCTGCGGGCCCGGCTGCTGGGGTCTTCCGAGCCGATCCAGGCAGGCGAATTCCTGCTCACGCCCGGGATGACGCAGGCACAGATCCTGCAGGCCTTCCAGTCCGGCGACGTGATCCGCCGCTTCATCACCATTCCCGAGGGCATGCCGTCGATCATGGTGCAGGAACGGTTGATGGCCGAAGACCTGCTGACTGGCGAAATCGATGTTCCGCTCGAAGGTTCGGTCCTGCCCGATACCTATGCGTTCGAGCGCGGTCAGAGCCGCGCTTCGCTGATCGAGCAGATGCAGGTTGCGATGGACAAGTACCTCGCCGAGGCGTGGGCCGAACGCGGCCCCGATATAGCGGTCGATACGATGCGCGATGCGCTGATCCTCGCATCGATTGTCGAGAAGGAAACGGGCAAACCGGATGAGCGGCGGATGGTCGCCGGCCTCTATTCGAACCGGGTGAAGACCGGAATGCTGCTGCAGGCCGATCCCACAATTATCTATCCGATCACGAGGGGCAAGCCGCTGGGTCGCCGGATCCGCCAGTCGGAGATCGCAGCGGTGAACGGCTACAACACCTACACCCGGGTCGGTCTGCCCGAAGGGCCGATCACCAATCCCGGCCGCGAAAGCATCGCTGCAGTGCTCAACCCCGAGGTCACCAGCGCGCTGTTCATGGTCGCCGACGGCACGGGCGGGCACGAATTCGCCGACACGCTCGAAGAGCATAACGCCAATGTCGAGAAATGGTACGCGATCCGCCGCGAGCGGGGTGAAATGTGAGAGTCGCTCGGCGGTTGGCTGCGCGCAGGGTTGTCGATCCGGCTGGACGGTCCTCGGCGGACCTCACTCAATCCTGCTGCGAGCGGGGTGAGAGGTAGTCGGGCGATGGGCCGCCCTTTTATCGTCACTGCCAAACTGCCGCCCGACATCCAGGGCTGGGCTGAGGGTCTGAGACGCGCGCATTATCCGCCCGAACGCAATCACCTGCACGCGCATGTGACGATGTTCCACTCCTTCGCGCCGTCGCTGATGGAGGAACTCAAGGATTTCCTTCCGCGCGTAACGGCCGAGTTTGCTGCACCTGAAGCCGAAGTGACCGGCCTGTTGGACTTCGGCACCGGCACCGCTATTGCGCTTGCCAGTCCGCAATTGCTTCATCTTCGCGCGTTCATCGCCGACCACTTCCACGGCAGTCTGACCGATCAGGATCTGTATGAACCGCGGCCGCATATCACGATCCAGAACAAGGTGACGAAGCGCGAAGCGCACGCTCTGCAAGCCGAACTGGCGCCATCGATCGGCAACACGCGCTTCCATTTTCCCGCGCTGGATCTGCACCTTTATCGCGACGGACCGTGGGAAGAGGTCAAGACGTGCCGCTTTCGCGGGAAAGAACGTCTGTGATGCGTGCAACAGCGGTTGACCGTCCGCGCAAGCCCGCCTAAATGCGCCGCTCGCTTGAGGCAATGTGCCTCGCGAATCCCTATCGGGGCGGAGTAGCTCAGGTGGTTAGAGCAGCGGAATCATAATCCGCGTGTCGGGGGTTCGAGTCCCTCCTCCGCTACCAATCTCGAATCCGCATGGGTTCGCTTGCTTCCGCATA
>CAZJZO010000167.1:0-6011 GCA_964550495.1 uncultured Porphyrobacter sp.
CACTAGCGCAGCTGGATTGCCGTGGTGGCGCGCTCGAAGCCCGGTGTCTAGAAGCTGCGCGAAATCGCCGGGGCCGAATTGCTGGACGGCGAACCGTTGATCAACGATTTCGATTTTGCCCGCAAGGTCAGCCAGCTCGAAATCGATCTCGCCGCGCTCGAAGTCACCGAGCTACGCACGCTTGCCGGCGAACAGGCAGGCAAGGGTCCGGGGCCGGAAAGTTCGATCTTGAAGATCAAGGGATCGGAGATCCAGCAGCGACTGACCGAGCTTACGCTGGAAGCGGTGGGCAGCTACGGCACGCCCTATTACGGCAACATCGCGAACATCTCGGGCGATGCTGGCTCGAACCAGTATCCGATCGGCCCGGACTACGCGGCCCATTCGGCAGGCACTTACTTCAACATGCGCAAGACCTCGATCTATGGCGGATCCAACGAAATCCAGCGCAACATCATCACGAAAATGATCCTGGGCCTGTAACGGCTGCAAAGGGACACTGAGAGGAACACACGTGGACTTCAACTTCACCGAAGAGCAGGACATGGTGCGCGACGGGCTCTCGCGTATGGTTCGCGAACAATATGACTGGGAGACCCGGCGCAAGGCGATCGAAAGCGAAGCCGGATGGCGGCCCGAAGTATGGAGCCAGCTTGCCGAACTTGGCATTCTCGGCATGCCGTTCGGCGAAGAGGTCGGCGGTTTCGGCGGTGGCGCGATCGACTCCATGATCATCATGGAAGAATTCGGCAAAGGGCTGGTGGTCGAACCGTTCGTCCCGACAATCGTGTGCGCTGGCGGCTTCCTGAAGCACGCGGGCACCGAGGCGCAGAAAGAGGAGCATCTCGCCGCGATCATCGGCGGTGAACGGATCTTTGCCTTCGCCTACGCCGAGCCACGCGGGCGTTACGACTATGCCGATCTCGAAACGACCGCGCGCAAGGAAGGCGACAGCTACACGCTCAACGGTCACAAGGCGGTGGTCATCGGAGCGCCTTGGGCGAGCCATCTTGTCATGACCGCACGCACATCGGGCGAGCGGCGCGATCGCGACGGGGTCAGCGTCTTTGTCGTCGACAAGAGTGCGGATGGGGTCGTCACGCGCGACTATGAAACTGTCGATGGGCGCCGGGCTTCGGAAGTCTATTTCGAGAACGTTTCCGTCCCGGCCGATGCTTTGATCGGCGAGGAAGGGGGCGGGCTACCGCTGATCGAACTTGTCACCGACGAAGCCATTGCCGCGCAATGCGCCGAAGCATGCGGTGCGATGAAAGTCGCGCATGCCATGACGCTCGAATATTCGAAGCAGCGCAAGCAGTTCGGCGTGCCGATCGGCAAATTCCAGGTGCTCCAGCATCGCATGGTGGACATGTACACCGCTTACGAATCCTCGGTTTCGCTGACTTACCTTGCGACCTTGAAGCTCGGGGCCGATGAGGCCGAGCGCAAGCGCAACGTCTCCGCCGCGAAAGTGGGCGTTGGACAGGCTGCGAGGCTGATCGGTCAGGAAGCGGTGCAGATTCACGGCGGCAACGGAGTCACTGACGAATATGCGATCGGTCACTATTTCAAGCGCCTGACGATTTTCGAGAATGAGTTCGGGAACACCGATCATCACATGAAGCGGCACGTTGCACTGAGTTGATGCTATCCGGACGGTTTGCGCGATTTGCCGCGCGACCTTCCCTTTTGGAGATCGGGTTTGAAAACCGCAGTCACTCAAACACCTGTGGTCGGCAGTTCGCTGGTGATGGGTGACGGCTCGCTTGTGCCGGTCACGGCAGAGATGGCCGAGGCCGTCGCTGCCGGGTCGCGTTTGCTTGCGGTGAATGTCGGCGAGGGCGAGAACGAAGTCCTGCTGATCGGGCCGGAGGAAAGTTCGGCCGCGGACACGGCAGTCTCGCGTGCAGTTGACGCTGCGTCGAGCCTGGGTTCGGTGGATGATGGTGCAATCCTGAGCTTCTTCGAACGGGCCGCCCGAAAGCTCGGCGACGATGCGGTCTGGCAGGAGATCGAGACTGCCAATGCTCTCGACGTCGAACGGGCATTGGCGAAGGGGCGATCCGTCGGGCGCTTGAAGGTAAGCGAACAGGCTCGTGAGGCGATGATTGCCGGACTCGATGAATGGCGCGATCTCGGTGTCTTCCGGAACACGGTCATGGAAACGGTCGAGCGCGATGGCTTCACGGTCGATCTGGTTCGCGCGCCGCTCGGCGTGGTCGGGTTTGTGTTCGAAGGACGCCCCAATGTGGTGGTCGATGCCTGCGGCGTGCTGTTGACCGGCAACAGCGTGGTGTTCCGGATCGGCTCGGATGCGATCGGCACAGCGCGCGCCATCCTGTCGCGTGTGATCGAACCATCCCTCGAAGAGGCGGGCTTGCCGGCTGGCACCGTCGCGCTGGTCGATCACACCAGCCACGGCGCGGGATGGGCACTGTTCAGCGACAAGCGACTGGGCCTCGCAGTGGCACGCGGATCGGGCGAAGCGGTCGCAATGCTTGGCGCTATTGCGCGGCAGAGCGGCGTGCCGGTCAGCCTCCATGGCCGCGGCGGAGCATGGGTATTCATCGGCGAAGACGCTGCGGAGCAGACCATTGCCGATACCATAGCGCGCTCGCTCGACCGCAAGGTCTGCAACACGCTCAACACGCTGTGCGTCCCGCGTCCAGTCCTTGGCCGGGCGCTGGCGGCGTTGAAGACCGCTGCAAAGGAAGTGGTTGCCAGCTATCCGGGCGGATTGGTTGTCCATGTCGGCAGTGCTTCGATGGCACAGGTGCCGTCACTCGCCGACATACCCGAGATCAGACTCGTCCCGCTGGGAGAGGCGGACCTCGGCACCGAATGGGAATGGGATGCACAGCCCGAGATCACGCTGGAGGTGATCGATACGCTCGAGGACGGCTATGCCCTGCTCAACCGGCACAGCCCGCGTTTCGTCGCGAGCCTGCTGAGCGAGGATGCGGGCGTGCAAGAGCGCTTCTTCAATGCGGTCGAATGCCCGTTCGTGGGCGACGGTCACACCCGCTGGGTCGACGGCCAGTTCGCCCTCGGCAAGCCTGAGCTTGGCCTTTCGAACTGGGAAAACGGTCGGCTGCTCGGACGCTCGGGCATCCTTGCCGGCGACTCGGTCTTTACAATCCGGATGCGTTACCGAAGCGCCTAGAAAGAGGGGCCGCGCCAAGCAGCCCCTCCCTCACAATCGATAGCCAGGCGTCAGGCCCGCTCGGGATGGACCCCCGCTGCGGCGGGCTCGCCCAATTCGGCTTCGCCAGCGAGATGATCGCTGTCGTCCTTGAGCGTGTCGAGATGCATCAGCTTCTTCACCAGCGGGCTGATGACCATCACGCCGACACCGATAGCGACCGCATACCAACCCACGGTCGAATAGACTTCGAGCACGAGCTGCTTGCCGGCTTCCTCACCTACACCTTCCCCGCCAGTCGCGGCGGCGATCAGGCCGGCGGCGAAGTTGCCGGTGGCCGAGGCGAAGAACCACGTGCCCATGATCAGCGAGGCCATGTGGCCGGGGCTGAGACGGTTCATCGCCGACAGGCCGACGGGCGACAGGCACAGTTCCCCGGTCGTGTGCAGCAGGTAGATCAGGAAGATGAAGATCACCGGCGTCGGGACGTTCACCCCGACGCTTTCCGAACCCCATACCAGCACGAGGAAGCCCAGGCCGACCTGGATGACGGCGAGGCCGAACTTCATAGGTGTCGACGGCTCGGCACCCTTCCTTGCCAGTCCCTGCCACAGCATCGCAAAGACCGGTGCCAGCAGCACGATGTAGATCGCGTTGATCGACTGGAACATCGAGGCACTCACGCCCTGTGTGTCCACATGCCGATCGGTGAACAGATTGAGGCTCGAACCGGCCTGCTCGAACAGCGCCCAGAAGACGATCGAAACGAAGATCAGGAACATCGCCGCAAAGATCCGGTCGCGTTCATGCGGATGCAGCTTGGTGACGGCGATGCCGAGCACATAGGCGACGAGACCGAGGCCGAAGAACCCGAGCACCCAGCCGACCAGTTCCTGATACTGTATGGCGAGCCAGCACAGCGCGACCATTGCGAGGCCCGCACCGTAGATACCGAATTCCTTGCCGCCCTTGATAGCTTCGGGGTCTTTCGGTTCGCCCTTGCCGATCAGCAGCGGTTTGCCGAGCACGAAGAACACAAGGCCGATCAGCATGCCCAGGCCGGCAAGGCCGAAGCCGTATTCCCAGCCCACGGTCTGGCCGAGATAGCCGCAGATGATCGAGGCGGTCGCAGCACCGACGTTAATCCCCATGTAGAAGATCGTGTAGGCCGGGTCGCGACGCACGTCGGTGCGTGGATAGAGCTGGCCGACCATCACCGAAATGTTGGCCTTGAGGAAGCCCGAGCCGACGATAATCAATGCCAGCGCCAGCCAGAAGACATTGATCATCGGGTCGGCCTGTCCGCCGCCGCCTTCGAAAGCCATGAAGAAGTGACCGAAGGTCAGCAGCACGGCACCGAACAACACCGCCTTGCGCTGTCCGATATAGCGGTCGGCAAGGAAGCCGCCGACCACTGGAGCGATGTAAACGAGTGCGGTGTAAGCGCCGTAGATTATCGATGCTTCGCTGTCGGTGAACAGCCAGTGCTGCACCAGATAGAAGATCAGCAGTGCGCGCATCCCGTAATAGGAAAAGCGCTCCCACATTTCAGCCATGAACAGCAGGAACAGGCCCTTGGGATGACCGATGACCTCTTCCTGCGGGCGGGTGACGAGAAACAGGCCACCGAGCAAAAATCCGGCCAAGGCCACGACAGCGATCCAGAACGCCCACATTTCATAGGCAGAACCGAATGTGAAAATAAACTCATGCATTGGCGCGCGGCCCTCCCGCAATATTATTGATTTGTCGGGCCGTTGTCCCCCAGGGCCCGCTCATGGCGCGCACATTAGCGGCTCGATCCCCTTTGTGAAGGGGCGCGCATTTCGCCTGGCTGTATGGGGTTGTGTCAGGCGCTCAGCTGCGGCTGTCCAGCCACTGCGCCGCTTTCACGCCGAACGTGATCAGGAACGGCACCAACAGCAGGCTCAGCGTCACCTTGGCGATCACCTGACCGATCAGCAGGTTGGTGATGTCGAACTCGCCGTAGAAGGCGAGCGTCACGAAGATCACCGAATCGACTGCCTGGCTGAGCGCGGAGGCGATCGCGCCGCGCACCATCAGGCCAAAGGTCGTTCCTTCTCCGCTGCCGCGCAGCCGGTCGAAGATCCAGATATTGAGCAGCAGGGATGTGATGTAGGCGGCTGGCCCGGCCAGCATGATGCGCGGAGTCTGCCCGAGCACCGTCTCGAACGCGGCGAGATCGCTGGCACGGAATTCGGTCATTTCCGGCGAGGGCGGCAGGCCCAGCACCAGCCAGATGATCGCCGCCGACATGCCAAGCGGGAGGAAGCCCCACCACACCAGTTTCTGCGCCATCGCCTTGCCATAGAGCTGCGCGATCGTGCTCGAGATCACCACCAACAGCAGGAAGGCGAAAATTCCCGCCTCGACTGCAAGGTCGCTGGGCCACAATTGCACCTGTTTGAACGCGACCACGCCTGCGAGCACCGTCATCCCGCCATAAAGCAGCAGGAACACGAACAGGCCTAGCGGCATATTGGCAAGGAGATTGTCGGGCGCGGCGACAGGCTGGGCGGCGGTCGATGGGCTGGTCTCGCTCATCGCCAAGGGCCTAAGGCGTGGCTGCGCAAAAGGAAAGGTTCCTGCCCGGTCTTCCCCACGAGTTCCCGCACTTCACCGCGTTTGCAGTTGCTAAGATTGTGACAAACTGCCACGCACGTTCCTGGCGGGCTGTTCGCGCGCCAGTTGGGATAACTCCACAGGGCAATCCGGGGGCAACGGCAGCGCCGTGAACGAAAGCACTACGTCCATCCTGCTTAGCCTGGCAGGCATCGCATCCATCCTTTTCATCGCGTTCCTGCTGTCTTCAGGCAAGAGCCGCATCAATCTGCGGGTCGTCGGCGCG
>CAZJZO010000168.1:0-5893 GCA_964550495.1 uncultured Porphyrobacter sp.
AATGCGGCCATCTGATCCGGCGTCTCTGCCGGTTTCTCGCGCACAGTTGCGAACGAGTAGCGATGCGCAGTCTGGGCGTGGTCGCCAATCGTCTTGCGACTAATGATCGTCAATTGCTGCGGTTCGGGTTGATTCCCGAATACTTGGAGACCGCCTACACAAAAGAACTCTCGACCAGCGAATTGCAAACATCGTTCAAGGACAATGCTGCTCTTGCAATATTGATAATATGGCCGAAACTCCAAACCTCGTTTCCGAAGCTTTGGGGGTTGCGATGGAAGACAAGGCGGGCGAGCCAGCAGTAATCGAGGAATCGAGCGCACCGCGCTTCAGTGCGTTTATCAGCTACAGTCATACCGATGCTGCGAAAGTGCGAAAGCTGCACTCGCAAATCGAAGCCTATCGACTGCCGAAGGATATCGGCAGCATTGATACGCTCAATCGCAAGGGTCGCAGTCTGGGAAAGATCTTTCGCGACCGCGAGGATCTGTCGGCGGCTGAAGACCTTTCAAAGGCGGTCAAGGACGCGCTGAACAACTCACAGGTGCTGGTTGTGGCCTGTTCGCCCGACGCCAAGGCGTCGCAATGGGTCGATCAGGAGATTGCCTATTTTCGCGAGCGCCATCCCGACCGCCCGATCCTCGCCGCGATCCTGCGCGGAGAGCCGAGCGAGGCCTTTCCCGCCGCGCTGACCGAAGGCGGAGCAGAGCCGCTCGCCGCCGACCTGCGCAAGCAGGGAGACGGCTGGAAGCTCGGTTTCCTCAAGGTGGTCGCGGGCATCGCCGGCGTCCCGCTCGACCGGCTGGTCCAGCGCGACAGCCAAAGACAATTGCGCCGCGTGACCGCCGTCACGGGCCTGGTCGCGGCGATTGCGATAGTGATGGGCGTCATGACGACAATAGCACTACAGGCGCGCGATGAGGCGGAGACCCGACGGGTCGAAGCGGAAACGCTGCGCAAGAGCAGCGATGCGTTTATTGATGAGTTGCTCACTGATGGACGGCAAGACTTGCAAGGTGTCGGTCGCTTGGACGTCCTCGACAAGTTCAATCAGCGTGCTCTTCGATTCTACGAGAGACAAGGGGATATCGCTGACCTTCCGCCTGACAGCCTGCAAATGTGGGCGCGGATTCTTCACGTGATCGGAGAAGATGAGACCATCACACAGGATGACAATGGAGAGATCAAGGAGCCTGATCTCAGTAAGGCTCTAAGCTACTTTCAAGCCGCACACGGCGCGACCGCTGAGTTACTTCAACGCGAGCCAGATAATCCCGACCGGATCTATGGACATGCCCAGAGCGTGTATTGGGTCGGGCGGATTGATGAGCTGCGGCGAAAATTTTCCGCAGCTGAGCCGTACTACCAGAAGTATCGTCAAATGGGGCTAAGGCTAGAGGAACTCGAGCCGGGGACGCATCGTAGTGCAATGGAACGCGGCTGGGGTGAGTTGAATTTAGGAATTCTGGCTTTTGAGCAGCGTGATCTGGCACTTGCGGGTTCCAAGTTTGACGAGGCAATTTCATGGTTCGATCAAGCCGTGTCCTTGAAGCCCAGTGACCGAGATACACAAGAGGCTTTGGCCAATGCCTATTCTTGGCGCTTTCATACATTCTTCGATCAAGAAGACTTCGAGAACGCGTTAGAACAACGTCTTTTGAGCATCGAGATCATTCAAAGGTCGATTTCCTCCAATCCGGATGACCTGGAGCTTCAATTCTCGCTGCTCATAGCAAGACGCGCAATCGCAATGACAAGGAAGCGCTTGGGAAAGATCAAAGACGCACAAGCGGAGCTAAGAGAAGTAGGGGAGGAAATCGATTCCCTTCTGAAGCATGACCCCAAGAATCGAGAATGGTCAGAGTTCAGTCAAAAAATTTCAAACGATCTATCGGGAGCCGGATGATGCCTTTTGTGAGTGATAACGATATTGAGAAAACTATTGATCAATTTTTGACACAAATTGATCATGAAGTAGATTATGAAGAGCCGACTTGGAAAGACCCCAATCCAAATTTTAGGTGGTCAGGAGGATGGAATTACTATCGAGCATTTGATGATCGGCGCTATTTTGCGCACCCCCCTTGTTTAGGTTCGCCTTTCCGCAATAGAGATGTGAAGTTTGAGAAGCTGGGTTTCTTCTATATGAAGTTCTCTGAAAGTGGAAAGCTCACTTCGATTTACTATGAGGAGGTGTTAGATCCAGAGTCAGGTGATGTTTATTCTGATGTCGATGGAATTATTCAGGCGAAGATTCTGGATGCAAGGAAGAGAACGCCTAGTGAGGAGGTTAGCAATCCAAATGGGAAGAAGTGGGATCGTCAGTCCATTCTTGCTTTCTACTTAGATAATTCCGACTGGAATTTGATTGACATAAAGCTGAAAGATGGCCCGGAAAATGGCCCGAAGCCGAGTTTCTCGTTTCACTTTCACGATGTGAAGGTCAAGAAGCCAAATTCAGAAGAAGAAAAGTATCAAAATTTGCGGAGACGAAATTGGTCATTCTTCAATGCCCAAAACCACGACCTTCCAGATGGATCTCGATACCTGACTGTTCAGAACCATCATAACAAATCTCATCGCAGAGGGGAGAGGCGATCCGACAAACGCGCAGCAGACTTTTACAAGCTCGACATCTTCTATCGCGCCATGTAAGTATGCCCAATAACTCGGACTCTGAGGATTCCGAGGCTAAGCAAGCCAAGCATCTATTGTTGATAGTTGACCCGGGCGGCAGAAACACTGGGCCTTGATCGGCGCTGCAGCTGAAGATGCCCCTTATCTCACCCCAAATCCTCTCCCATGCCCGTGCCGGAAGTCCGGTGCGGGCATGGCGTTTGTTTGAGAAACTTGGCCTCGGCGCGGTCACCGACGATGCCAAGGTTCTGACGCTCAAGGGTCGGTTGCTTAAGGATCTGGCTTGGCGGGGTGAGGGGGATGAGGCGGCACGGCTGTTTGGCGAGGCCTCGGAGGCCTATCTTGCTGCATTCGAGCTTGCGACCGATACGTATCCGCTAATCAACGCATCTGCGTTGGCGCTCTTCGCAGGTGACAAGGACCGGTCGCACGATCTCGCCCGGCAAGTGCTGCACCTGCTCGACAACGATCCCGACGAAGGCGAGACGCCGTTTTGGCGCGAGGCTACCCGCGCCGAGGCGCATCTCTTGCTTGGCGACCGTGCCAAGGCCGAAAACGCGCTCGCCGAAGGGATCGCCGAACTGCCCGACGCGTGGGAGGATCACGCCCGGACCATCGAGCAGTTTGCGGCAATCAGCGGCGCCTTGGTGGAGGGCCGCGAGTGGCTCGATCCATACCGCTTACCATCGTCGCTCCATTTCAGTGGGATGATCGGTCTCGATCCCGACGCGCCCGAATTGCGCGATGCCATTGCCCGCGCGATCGAAAAGCTTCAGCCCGGCTTCGTCTTCGGCGCGCTGGCCGCAGGTGCCGATATCATGATCGCGGAAGCGGCGGTCGCAGCGGGTGCTCGGCTGCACGTCACACTGCCGGAGGCAATCGAAGAATTTCGTGCGATCTCGGTTGAGCCGTTCGGACGCGATTGGGGCGCGCGGTTCGATGCCTTGATCGAGCGCGCGGAGGATGTCCAATGCGTTGAATCTGTGTCCGCCGGCGAGGGCGCGCCGTTTGCGTTGCAGGCCGATTCTGCCGCGCTTGTCGCGATGGGCCAGGCGGTGCGCCACGCCGAGATGTTGAGCAGCCATGCCCATGCGATAACGATCGTCGCCAAGGATGAGGATGAGCGATTGCCCGCGGCCATATGGTCGAGATCGTCGCGCAGCCTTCACCGGATCGAGGCGGATCGGGTGAGCGACGGTCACTTGTCCAGCGCGACCGCCAATGGCACTGCTGCAACCCGGTCGCTCACCGGCCTAATCCGGCTTGTCGGTGCCGATCCGCGCGCCGCAGCGAAGCTGGCTTCAGACCACCGCCTTCGGACCAAACCCATCGCCACCGGCGAGGCCCTGCTCGGCACGCCATCTGACTGTGTCCGTGCGATCGGTTCGGCGGTGAGAGAGCTCGGCGATGCAACAGGGGCGCTCAAGATCGCAGCTGCTAGCGAGGATTCGATTGACGAAATGATCGCCGACCGGTTGGAGCGAACTGTGCAAGCTGCTGATGCGGGTTCGTTCGTCGCCGACTATCACACGGCGATGATTGCCGGCGTCCTCGCCCCTGGATTGCACATCGAAGAACTGGGTGAGGTCGCATCGTTGAGCGGCCAGGTGCCTCTGTGGTCGCTTAATCCCAAAGCGGCCTAGACCACCAGATCCTCCAGCATCCGCCTTGAAACGATCGACAATTCCTCGCTCGAGCGCTGAATGATGCCGCGCCGTTCCAGCGTGCTGATTGCTCGCGATCCCGTCTCCCTTGTGGTCTGCGCCGACAGAGCCAAGGCGGCGATGACAGGCGGCGGCGAAATCGTATCGGACGATCCCGCCAAGCTCAGCAATTCCCGGTAGCACCGGCCAACCGCCGACAGCGTGACGCGTGCAGCCAGTCGATCGAGCACGGTGTGGAGTTGCCCCGAATAGATGCGCGACATTCCGGCCGCGAGTTCGGGATAGGATTTGATCAATCCATCCAGCCGCATCGCGGACAATTGCAGGGTAGCAACCTTGCCCAACGCCCGCGCGTCGAAGGCATTTTCTTCCTTGGCAACGAAAGCGCCGACCAGCTGACCCGGTCCGAAGGCAGAGATTACGGTCGCTTGTCCCTCGCTCGAGATCGCCTGAAGCTGGACGGTGCCCGACAGGATCAGCCACAACCGGTCGTCATGATCCCCTTGATGCGACAGGATCGATCGCGCTGCATAGTCGCACGGCAGCATCGCTTCGGCCAAGGCGGCAGACGCTTCGGGTGAGCAATGAAGCAGTTGTGAAAGAGCCTCAGCTCGCTCCTCAATCTTCACGATGCTCCCCTCTATTTCGACCAAGCTTATCGAGCCAGTTTCGTCAAAGTATTCGCTTCAAACAATCAGCCAATACAGAGTCGCCATTTTGTCGCAAAAGCCATACACCGCAAGGCGTAATGGCGGAATCGGTCGCATCAGAATTGCGTGACGCGCTGGCGCGTTCGAAGTCGGCGCTGATCGCGATCGGCTGGCTCAGCGCCGTCATCAACCTGCTGCTGCTTGGCGGGCCGATCTACATGCTGCTGATATACGATTCGGTCATGCCCAGCGGTAGCACTGCGACTTTGTTTGGCCTGCTGGCAATCATCGTGGTGATCTATGCCTTTCAGGGGCTGTTCGACCTGCTGCGGATCAGAATACTCGGAGACGTGGCTGCGGCGCTCGATGCGCGGATGACGGGCAGGGTTCACCGCGCTGTGTCGCACCTCGCGTTGCAAGGCGAGCAGGCTAGCGATGACGGTTTGACGGCCATGCGCGATCTCGACAGCATTCGCGGCTTCCTGAGCTCTCCCGGTCCCGGCGCGCTGATGGATTTGCCATGGCTGCTGCTGTTCGTAAGCTTGCTGACGGTGCTGCATGTGTGGCTCGGCGTGACAGCGCTCGTTGGTGCACTGATCCTGGTCGCACTAACTCTCCTTAACGACCGATCGACCCGAGTGCCGAGCGAAGAGGCAAGCCGGGCGCGTGCTTATCGCGCCAAGCTTGCGCAAGACAATCGCCGCCACGCCGAAGTGATCCGTGCGCTCGGTATGGGCGAGCGGATGCATGACATGTGGCATGCGGCGAGCGCACAACTCAATACAGCGCAGGACCGCGTGACGCGGACGGGAAGCTTGCTGAGCGGAGTGAGCCGGATCTTTCGGCTGTTCCTGCAGAGCCTTGTCCTTACCGTCGGAGCGCTGCTCTATCTGGCCGGGGAAGCCAGCGGCGGGATTGTTTTTGCCGCTTCGATCCTCGCGG
>CAZJZO010000169.1:0-5890 GCA_964550495.1 uncultured Porphyrobacter sp.
GACGCAGGTTACCTGAGCCCGCTGGTCTCGAAGCAGCCTGCAACCCGGCTCGACGTCTCGAAGGTGGGGACCCGCGCGGGCGACTTCATCGCGCGCGATCTGGCGGCGGCGGTCGACCAGGACGCCATCACCCGCGCGGCCGTGACCGAGATCATCGCGCATGGCCGCGACCGGAAATCCTGGCTGGCCTTCTGTTCGGGCGTCGAGCATGCGCGCCATGTGGCCGAGGAACTCGGCCGCCAGGGCATCAGCTGCCGCACGATCTTCGGCGACACGCCGAAGGACGAGCGCGACGCGATCCTTGCCGCCTTCAAGCGCGGCGAAATTCGCGCGCTCGCCTCGATGGGCGTACTGACCACCGGCTTCAACGCGCCCGGCGTCGACCTGATTGCGCTGCTTCGCCCGACGCAATCGGCCGGGCTCTATGTGCAGATGGTCGGGCGCGGCACCCGCCTCGCGCCGAGCAAGGAGAACTGCCTGGTGCTGGACTTCGCCGGCAATGTCCGCCGCCACGGGCCGATCGACCTGGTGCGGCCCAAACGTCACGGCGATGGCGGCGGGGGCGAGGCGCCGACCAAGGTCTGCCCGGATTGCGACAGCATCATCGCGCTCTCGGCGACGGAATGCCCGGATTGCGGCTATGTGTTCCCACCGCGTGAGGTGAAGATCGCGCCGACCGCAGCCACTTTACCCGTCCTGTCGCCCAAGGCACCGCAATGGGTCGCCGTGAGCAACCTGTCCTACAGCCGTCATGACAAGCGGGGCGGTCGGCCCTCGCTGAAAGTGACCTATAGCTGCGGGCTCACGACCTATCAGGAGTGGATCTGCTTCGAGCATCAGGGCTACGCGCGGCGAAAGGCAGAAGACTGGTGGCGCAAGCGTGCGCCCGGTCAGCCCGTGCCGCGCAGTGTGAACGAGGCCCTGACGCTATCCCGCAGCTTGGCACGTCCCAGCCACATCTCGGTCCGTCCGTCGGGCCGCTATTTCGAGATCACCGGCTACAGGTTTGACCCATGCACGTATTCCACAACGGCCTCTGCGCCGTCTGCCACCGGCAACCTCGCGGGTTTGGCTGGTTCGACCCTGTCTTCCCCGTTTCGGACCCTCGGCGAGACCAAAGCCGCAAGTCCCTCTGCAGCCGGACATGTCAAAACATCTGCCATGGGAGGAAGGGCATGATCGATCCTACACCCAACGAAACTGAGGCGATGACCGTTGGCGGCCAGGAAGGCGGTGCCTTTCTGGAGAGCATCGGCAAATCCGATCTAGCGACCTTGAGCGCGACCGAATGGGATCAATTTATTGATGTCGTGGTAACCGGGTATTGCGACCATCTGCGCGAACTAGCTGCACGGGATCGCACCCGGCTCGACGGTATGGTGCCGGAGGTGCCTTTCTGATGCAGAGCTCCTCCCACATGGCGCGCTACGGTGCGCGGCTTGTCACCAATGGCTACGCCATCCTGCCCATTGCGCCCGGCACCAAGAAACCCGGCCGTTTCCAGCGTGGCGCTTGGGTGGATTACCCGGAGTGGAACCGCCATGCCGCGCGCCCGACGACCGAGGTTGAGGTAGCGACATGGTCTTCCTGGCCTGATTGCGGTGTCGGGCTCGTCGGTGGTGCCGTTGCCGCAATCGACATCGACGTTGCCGAGGATGCTGAGCTCGCCTTGAAGATCGAAAAGCTGGCACGTGATCGCCTTGGTGACACACCGGCGTTGCGCATCGGACGCGCACCCAAGCGTTTGCTGGTCTACCGTGCGGCAGAGCCGTTTCGTGGCATCAAGCGTCATCCGCTCGAGGTGCTCTGCCTCGGACAACAGTTTCTGGCCTATGCCACCCATCCCGACACAGGCGCACCCTATGCTTGGCCCGAGGAAGGTCTTGCTGACCTCGATATCTCCGACCTCCCGGCTATCACGGCCGATGAGGCGTTGGCATTTCTGGAGGCGGCTCAGGCAATGCTGCCAGAAGCAGTTCGCCAGCGCGGGTTCGCGGTGACACCCGCAGCGCACCCACATCTCACCGGGCACAGCCAGACTGGCACACTGCCGGCCATTCAAGCAGCTCTTGAATGGCTGCCGAATGCCGAGCTTGATTACGACAGTTGGATGCGGATCGGCATGGCGCTCAAAGGCGCGCTTGGCGATGACGGTGAGGATGTCTTCGCGCAATGGTCAGCACAGGCTGCTAAGGATGAACCATCGACGACGCTCAAGGCCTGGGCAAGCTTTAAGCCAGACCGGATCGGCGCGGGGACGATCTACCATCTCGCTCTGGAACGCGGCTGGAAGCCAGATGCATCTCTGCGCCTCGATGGCTCCATGGACTGCGCGGAAGCACACCCCGCCGCAGGGCTCTTGTCACAGTTAGGCAACACATCTGAGCCCAACGCGGAAACGGATGATCACGCCGCCTACACGCTACATATGCCCGACGGGCTGGTCGGGGATCTGACCGCCTACATGCTGTCGACCGCGAGGCGACCGCAGCCGCTTCTGTCACTCGGCGCAAGTCTCTGTGCCATCGGCGCGCTCATGGGACGGAACTACCGGACCGAAAGCAATCTGCGCTCAAACCTCTACATCGTCGGCATCGCCGATAGCGGGTCAGGCAAGAACCACGCGCGGGAAATCATCAACGAAGTGTTTTTTGAAGCCGGGCTCGCCCATCACCTCGGCGGCAACAAGATCGCTTCAGGGGCAGGCCTCCTGACGGCGTTGCACCGCCAGCCGGCGATCTTGTTTCAGATCGACGAGTTCGGCATGTTCCTGTCGGCCGCGGCGGATCGCAAGCGCAGCCCCCGCCACATCACCGAGATCCTCGACAACATGACCGAGCTCTACACAGCGGCTGGCGGGGTGTTCCTGGGGGCCGAATACGCCAACCGGGACGGCTCGAATGACCGGCGCGACATCAACCAACCCTGTCTCTGTGTCTATGGCACGACGACACCCCTTCATTTCTGGGGCGCGCTGCAGGGCGCGAATGTCGTGGATGGATCGCTCGCCCGGTTTCTCATCCTGCCCAGCGATGAGGATTACCCTGATGAGAACCTCGCTGCGGGTATTAGGCAGTCACCTACCGCGCTGATCCACGGGCTCAAGACTCTGGCGGCCGGGGGCGGTCTGCAAAGCGGCAATCTCACCGGAATGACTTCGGGCCAGACAACAGCGGTGAACCCCACCACGGTGCCAATGTCAGACGAGGCCAGAGCCCGTTTCAAGGAATTGAGTGGCATGCTGACAGAGGAATTACGGGCGGCGCGGGGCACGGCCTTTACAGCGATCCTTGCACGGATCGGAGAAAATGCCCTGAAGCTGTCGCTTATCGTGGCTGTCGGTCGCGATCCGGCCCGACCCATGATCGATCTCAGCGCGGCGGAATGGGCCATCGCTTTCGTGCGGCACTTCGCGGCCAAAACCATGGATGCTATCGAACGGCACGTGGCCGATACCGAAACGGAGGCGCACTTGAAGCGGCTGAAAGAGATCATCCGCGCGGCCGGTTCCAAGGGCATCACCAAGTCTGAGATCACCCGGGCCTCCCAATGGCTGAAGGCGCGGGATCGGGATGAGATCTTGCTGACGCTGATCGAAAGCGGCGACATCACCACAGGCATGCGGGACACCGGGGGGCGCCGGGCCATGGTGTATCGGCTATCCGGCTAGCGGGTGAGCTTCTTTCAAATGCGAGCTTTATTCAATTGAAGGAAGTGAAGGGTCAAGCGCCTGAAAACATAAACGGTTTTGCCTTCCTTCACTTCTTTCAATCTTTCAAGAGGTGCCTTGTATGTGTGTGTCCTCGCGCGCGCGGTTGGAAATAGGATGATGTACCCCATGAAATAATTGAAATATTGAAAGAAGGTATATTACCCATACAGACCAGAGGTTTAGGGCTTGACTTCTTTCAAGCAGCCCACCTGAAGAAACTGAAAGAAGTGCCGGGCCGCTCATGTGCCCAGCACCTGACATGACCAGACCACCCTTCGGGGCCTGGCGAGCCCGCAGCCTTCACCGGCCAGCCCTCTCGCCGCGTCCAGCACATCGAAGAGGAGGTCGTCATGACCCAATCACAAATGCTGCGCCCCATCCTGGCGCTCGATCTTGGCACTACCACGGGCTGGGCGCTTCGTGGCTTTGACGGGCTGGTCACCACAGGTACCGCGTCATTCAAGCCCAGTCGCTACGATGGTGGCGGGGTGCGCTATCTGCGCTTCACCAATTGGCTCACCGAACTGGATCGGCTGAGCGGCCCGGTCGGCACGATCTGGTTTGAAGAGGTGCGCCGTCATGCCGGCACCGACGCAGCACATGTCTACGGCGGCCTGATGGCGTCGCTGACCAGCTGGGCGGAGCTGAGGGGTATTCCCTACGAGGGTGTGCCCGTCGGAACCATCAAGCGCCACGCCACTGGCAAGGGCAACGCCAACAAAGCCGCCATGATCGCGGCCGCCAACGCCCGTGGTTTCAGCCCTGCGGACGACAACGAGGCCGATGCCATCGCGATCCTGCATTGGGCGATCGAGACGCAGGGAGGTGTGGCATGAGTTATTTCCCCAAAGGCTACGGCGGCCAGCGCCGGTCACCAGAAGAGGTCAAGCGTGACGGCTGGCGAGAGCAAGGCGTGCTGGCGGTCTCAGTCGATGACCATCGCCTGACCTGGCCGGAACGCGAACTCGTCGAACAACTGGGCACCAAACTCTATGGGCCACGCCCCGTGGGGGAGGTCCGCCATGGGTGAGAAAAAGACATGGACCGCCGACGATGTCGCCGACCACTTCGAGGAAGCATTTCGCACGCTGCGCAAGCTGCCACCGGTCAAGGCGCGCGGGTATTTCAACGCCTGGCCCGACATCGTGCGCTCGGCGCGAGAGATCGCGGCAATGGATCCGCAGCCGATGCGGGTCTGGCCGTCGGCCGCCGCCATCACCCGGCTCGAGCAGACCTTCGACTGGGTGCTCTGGATCGAGGAAGAGGAGCGCAAGCTGATCTGGTCTCGCGCCGCCCGCGTGCCTTGGAAACAGATCAGCGGCGAGCTTGGCGTCGACCGCACAACGGCATGGCGCAAGCACAAGCTGGCCTTGACCAAGATCGCGTCACGGCTGAATGTCTGAGCGACTCCAATATGTTGCAACACTTTTGTGTTCGACACATGCAACATTTCCATGCTACCCGTAGGGCATGATGGGGAGAGTGCGTTGGAAGACAGCTCTCCCCGTTTTTGTGGTGTATATCCTCGCGGCGTCCGGAGTCCAGTTCGGGTCCAAACCGCTAACCCAATGACTTCGCGGGTCCTTCCTGCCCGTAAACGTATACGGGCGGGCGAAGCGCGCAATATCGCTAGCGACAGGGCCGGTTTTTTGGGAAGCCACCCTAGCAAGCATCCACCCGCGATCTGCGGAAAACCACGACAAAACAAACCTTTGGCACCGGACACGCCCGGTGGCCGCTGAACCCCACGTGGAGTCCAGGCTGGCCGCCGGTGTCCGGAGTCCACCCGATTGAGGCGAACTGACCCGCATGACCCTGAGCTTTGCACCGGAGGCGATCGAGACCTGGCCGCTGGCCAGGCTCCAGCCCTACGCGAACAACGC
Source organism: uncultured Porphyrobacter sp. (assembly GCA_964550495.1). GTDB lineage: Bacteria > Pseudomonadota > Alphaproteobacteria > Sphingomonadales > Sphingomonadaceae > Erythrobacter. The sequence continues at coordinate 5,596 of CAZJZO010000169.1, forward strand.
GAAGGCGCACGGGGCCGACCAGGTCGCGAAGATCGCTGCCAGCATGGCGGAGTTCGGCTGGACCGTGCCTTGCCTCGTCGCGGACGATGGCGAGTTGATCGCGGGCCATGGCCGAGTGCTGGCCGCCACGCAGCTGGGGCTGACCGAAGCGCCGGTGATCGTTCTGGCGCATCTGACCGAGGCGCAACGCCGGGCCTACCGGATCGCGGACAACAAGCTTACGGAACTCGGGACCTGGGATGAGGCGCTGCTGTCGGCCGAGCTGAACGACCTGCTGGCCGGAGACTACGACCTG
>CAZJZO010000170.1:0-5884 GCA_964550495.1 uncultured Porphyrobacter sp.
CAACCGCGCTGCGACATCGGCAAGGAATGCGCGCTTGTCGGCAACATGCTCAATAACCTCGACGCTGGTAACGAGATCGAAGCTCCCGATATCGAGCCCGCCAACTTCGCCCGCCATGTAGCGAATATCGAGCCCCATCGCTTCGGCGTGAGTGCTGGCGACCGAGACGTTCTCGGCAGCTGCATCGACCCCGGTCACCTCGGCTCCGAGCCGTGCCAGAGGTTCGCACAACAGGCCCGCCCCGCAGCCAATGTCGAGCGCGCTCTTGCCCGCCAGCGGCTTCACGCAGTCGCTATCGCTGCCCCAGTGCGCATCGATCGCATCCCTGATGAACTCAAGGCGCACCGGATTGACCTGATGCAGCGATGCCATCTTGCCCTTGGGGTTCCACCAATCGCGCGCCAGCGAAGCGAAGTGCTCGGCTTCCTCCGGGCGGATGGTTACATTTGATACGTTTGCGTTTCCCATGCCGCCTCGTTAGCAGCGCGCGGGAACTTGAACCAGCGGGAGCACGCACGCCTTGGCCGACAACGTCCAACGCATTGTGATGAAATTCGGCGGAACCTCGATGGCGGGGACCGAACGGATTCGCCGCGTCGCCAATATCGTGCGCAAGCAGGCCGCTGGCGGAAACGAAGTCGCGGTGGTCGTCAGCGCAATGGCGGGTGAGACCGATCGGCTGGTGAACTTCTGTCGCGAAGCCAATGCGCTCTACGATCCCGCGGAGTACGACGTCGTCGTATCAAGTGGGGAGCAAGTCACCAGCGGCCTGCTCGCGCTGACGCTGCAATCCCTCGGCTGCAAGGCGCGTAGCTGGCTCGGCTGGCAACTTCCGGTCAAGACCGTCGAAGCCCACGCCAAGGCGCGTGTCGAGACGATCGACGCGCCTGAGATGGTTGCGAGCATGAAAGCCAGCGAGATCGCGGTCGTTCCTGGCTTCCAAGGCGTCAGTGACGCAGGCCGCATCACGACGATGGGGCGCGGAGGGTCGGATACTTCGGCGGTCGCGGTCGCGGCGGCGGTGAAGGCTGATCGCTGCGACATCTACACTGACGTCGACGGGGTCTACACGACCGATCCGCGCATTGTCGCCAAGGCCCGCAAGCTGAAGGCGGTGACCTACGAGGAAATGCTCGAACTCGCGAGTGTCGGGGCCAAGGTGCTCCAGACCCGCTCGGTCGGCCTCGCGATGAAGGAAGGCGTCCGCATCCAGGTGCTCTCCAGCTTTGTCGGGGACGATGCCGTGGCCGCTGACGAACTGCCCGGCACGTTGATCGTGTCGGACGAAGAAATGGACCAAATGGTGGAGAACGGCGAAATGGAACGCCAGCTTGTTACGGGAATCGCGCACGACAAGAACGAAGCGAAGATCATCCTCACCCGCGTCCCCGACAAGCCGGGCGCAGTGGCGCATATCTTCGAGCCACTCGCCGACGCCAGCATCAACGTCGACATGATCATTCAGAACGTCGGTCGCGACAAGGGTGAGACCGATGTGACCTTCACGGTGCCTCAAGCAGACCTGGCGCGGGCTCAAGCCCTGCTTGAAGATCGCAACGACGATATCGGATTCAACCGGATCATCACCGACAGCCATATCGCAAAGATCAGCGTCGTCGGTGTCGGTATGAAGAGCCATGCCGGCGTCGCCAGCACGATGTTTCGAGCGTTGTCGGATCGCGGGATCAACATTCAGGCCATTTCGACGTCAGAGATCAAAGTCAGCGTGCTCATCGACGAGGATGAAACCGAGCTGGCAGTGCGCGTGCTGCACACCGCCTATGGCCTCGATGCGGTCGATGAACCAGCCTGATCGCGTCCAGCGCTCGGTCTGTCCTCGTTAAGGATATCCGATAACCTCGTCTTAACTATCAGCGAGAACCTTTGCGCCTCTATCGAGGAGACGCTGCAATGGCGCTGAAAGCCCATATCGATCCAACCACTGCCGATGGCAGCATGCGGCAGCAGCCGCGCCGTGCCTTGAAGCTGCAAACCAGCGGGGTTCTGCCGGGAGGGCTCGAAGCAAATGTGACGATTCACAATATTTCGGTTGCCGGGTTGCTGTTGGAAACCGAAATCGATCTTTCCGAAGGCGAACTGCTCAATATCGAACTTCCCGAGGCGGGCCAGGTGGATGCGAAAGTCGTCTGGGTGAGCGAGCGCCTCTATGGATGCGCATTTGAGGAAACCCTCGGACAAGGCGCATTGGCAGCGGCCCAGCTGCGGGCAACTGCGCCGAACGAAAGCGCGGCGGCAGTCACCAAGAGATCTGGCGATGCGTTCGGCAGCCCCGCAGCCGAGCCGTTCGGAAGCAAACTCAACCGCATAAGGCGTGAGCGAGGATTGACCCTCGCAGATGTCGCGGATGCTCTGGGAGTCAGCAAGCCGACGGTCTGGGCCTGGGAGAAGGGCAAAGCCAGACCTTTGCCCGAACGGCTCGATGCAATTGCAGCCGTTCTGGGCGTTCACGCGGACGAATTGGGAGTCGCTGCAAAGTCGGGCGAAGCGCTGGCGGTCGTAGAAGAATGCCGGATACGTATTGGCACGGCTTGTGGAACTGACCCGCAAAGTGTTCGTATCATGATTGAGCTGTGAGTCTCGCGCAGTAAAGAAAGTAAAGAAAAGTGGGAGAGCTGCGAAAATATGGTAAATGAAAAATAGAACTGATTCGTTTTAACATGTTTAGTTAAGGCAACTAAATTATATCGCAACTATTCTCTATTCACACAGGGGTTTACTAGAGAATGGTTATTTTGGTTAGTCTAACAAGCTAACGCGTTGAAACGGGCCGGTTGGGGTAAGAACAAAGCCGGGGGCAAAATCGGCATGCATATGGGTCTGAGTGCTGCAGAAGGCATGCTTCTGCACGGCTTGCTGGAAGAATCAGCAGGCAACATCGTTATCAAACTGGATAGACAAGGGTTCATCATCGACGCTTCGGAGGATCTCGCGAAGCTGGGTTTCGACCTTCAGGTGCTGCTCTTGCTTCCCCACATTTCCGATCTCGCAGAGCGCGCACATGTCGGAGCGGTGAGCGAGTACGCGCACACGGTCTTGGCGGGTCGTACAATAGGTGGCTGGATCGAATTCCCGACGGCATCCTGCAGCAAACTGGACGATTGCGAGCACACGGAATGCAGCCGCTGGTACGCGCTCAGTCTCAGGCCCAATAACGACAATGGGGGCGAGAATTGTGGAGCGATCGGATTGCTGCGGTCGGTCCAGCACTTGCGGTCGTTCGAGGATGAATTGCACGCATCTGGGTTGGTCGATCCGCTCACCGGGTTGGCGAACCGGCATGCATTCTGTTCGCGCCTTGCTCGTCACCTAAACGTCGGCGGCAATCATGTCGTTGCGATCTTTGCGATCGACCGGATGCAGGCGCTCTTCATGCAGTATGGGCAACGGACGGCGGACGAGATCCAGTGGGGCTTCGCCAAATTCCTGGAGAGTATGGTGCTGCCAGGATACGAACTGGCTCAACTGGATGGGGAGCGGTTCGCTGTCATCATGCCGGCAGCTTCCATGAATTCCGCAGAGACCTGGGTCAGCGACGTACTGCAAACCTTTGCCAATTTGACGGCAGAGGGTGCCAGCGGTTCGCCGAGACTGTCGGCCAGCGCCGGGCTGGCAAAGGCCGAACGCAACGTGGATTGGACATTGCGCCAGGCCGAGATGTCCTTGGTCATGGCTCGCGCTTCGGGCGGGATGCAAGTTTGCAAGGCAGGTCGACAGCCGGCGCGGAGCGAGGGACCGGAAGTGGCAGCGTGGGTGCGTGCCCTTGGAGTAAGCGCCATCGCCAGCTAGGGGCGTGGCATGACACAAATCGCAAAGCTGATGTTGCTCGGTTCAGGTGAACTTGGCCGGGAATTTGTCATTTCGGCAAAACGGTTGGGCGCGCAAGTGATCGCCTGCGACGCCTATCAGGGGGCGCCGGCCATGCAGGTGGCCGACGGCGCGGAAGTGTTTTCGATGCTCGATGGAACGGCTTTGCGCAGCGCCGTGCAGAAGCACCAGCCAGACATGATCGTACCCGAGATCGAGGCAATCCGCACCGAAGTGCTCGCGGAGCTGGAGGCCGAAGGCTTCAACGTCATCCCGTCGGCAAGGGCGGCACAACTCACCATGAACCGCGACGCCATCCGCGATCTCGCCGCTGGAGAGCTTGGCTTGGCGACCTCGCGCTACCGCTATGCCGAATCGCTGGAGCAGGTTCGCGAAGCAGCAGATTACGCCGGCTTCCCCTGCGTGATGAAGCCGGTCATGTCCTCTTCCGGCAAGGGACAGAGCAAGATCGACAGTGCAGACGAGCTGGAAAGCGCGTGGACCTATGCGACGCAAAACATGCGCGGCGACAGGGCGCGGGTGATTGTCGAGCAGTTTATCGACTTCGACTATGAGATTACCTTGCTCACTGTGCGCCACAGGAACGGCATCACTTTCTGTCCGCCGATCGGCCACCGGCAGGAACGGGGAGACTATCAGGAAAGCTGGCAGCCGGCAGGTATGTCATCCCAGGCCCTCGCTGATGCACAGAAGATGGCGGCAAAAGTCGTCGAAGCTCTGCAAGGTGGGGGCAAGGGCTGGGGCCTGTTCGGGGTCGAATTCTTCGTGAAAGGCAATGAGGTGATCTTTTCCGAATTGTCGCCGCGCCCACATGATACCGGGATGGTGACGTTGGCCTCGCAGAGGCTCAACGAATTCGATCTGCATGCCCGTGCTGTCCTTGGCCTGCCGGTCCCGACTGAGATTGCAGCTTATGCCGGGGCGTCGGCCGTCATTCTTGCAGACCGCGACAGCGCAGAGTTTGGCTTTGAGGGTCTGGAGGAGGCACTCTCCGTGGCCCCCAATGTGGATCTTCGCCTCTTCGGAAAGCCGACAACTCGTCCATACCGGCGCATGGGCGTCGCGCTGGCAACCGGTGGAGACACGGACCAAGCCCGCAGCCTTGCGGCTGAGGCCGCCGGCAAGGTGCGGATTGCCTATCACGACTGACGCGCCTAATCGCCGCCGAGATGACTGACTTTCCCAAGACTAGCGCGCTCATGCAGCGCGGCACAGAATTTCTCGGCTGCGAGACCGCAATCCTGTGCGGGGCGATGAGTTGGGTGTCCGAGCGAAACCTCGTTTCCGCGATCTCCAACGCCGGGGGTTTCGGCGTTATCGCTTGCGGGGCGATGACACCTGAATTGCTCGATGCCGAGATTGCCGAAACCAAGGCGCGAACCGACAGGCCCTTCGGCGTGAACCTCATCACCATGCACCCGCAACTGTTCGACCTGATCGAGGTCTGCAAGAAGTTCGCCGTGAGCCACGTTGTGCTCGCCGGCGGTATTCCGCCCAAGGGCAGTGTCGAGGCGATCAAGGAGTTCGGCGCGAAAGTCATCGTTTTCGCTCCGACGCTTGCGCTTGCAAAAAAGCTGTTGCGTTCGGGCGGCGATGCGCTCGTGATTGAAGGCATGGAAGCGGGCGGCCATATCGGCCCGGTGTCGACCAGCGTGCTGGCGCAGGAGTTTCTGCCTCAGCTTGCCGACGATCACCTCGTTCTCGTCGCGGGCGGGATTGGTCGCGGCGAAGCGATTGCAGGATATCTGGAAATGGGTGCGTGCGGCGTGCAGCTCGGCACCCGGTTTGCCTGCGCGGCGGAAAGTATCGCTCACCCCGATTTCAAGAAGGCATTCTTTCGTGCGAAGGCGCGCGATGCCGAAGCCAGCGTGCAGGTCGATCCGCGCTTGCCGGTGATCCCGGTGCGAGCGCTGAAGAACAAGGGCACGGAGGAGTTCACCCGCAAGCAGATCGAAGTTGCCGGGATGCTCGACCGCGAGGAGGTCGATATGGGCGAGGCGCAATTGCAGATCGAACATTTCTGGGCTGGAGCGCTGCG
>CAZJZO010000171.1:0-5869 GCA_964550495.1 uncultured Porphyrobacter sp.
ACTATCGCGAGGATTTCGACCAGCTCGAATGGCGCGATCCCGATACCGACCCTGCAGCTGCGCGCGACCTGGAAGCGTGGCAGAAAGGCCAAACCGGCTATCCGATCGTCGATGCGGGGATGCGCCAGCTCTGGCAAACGGGGTGGATGCACAACCGCGTGCGGATGATCACTGCCAGTTTCCTGATCAAGCATCTGCTGATCGACTGGCGCAAAGGTGAACAGTGGTTCTGGGACACGCTGGTCGATGCCGATTACGGGTCGAATTCGACCAATTGGCAATGGACCGCCGGAACAGGCGTAGACTCCAACATGTTCGTCCGGATCATGGCACCGCTTAGCCAGTCGGAGAAGTTCGACTGCGCTGGCTACATTCGCCGCTATGTTCCCGAACTGGCCGATCTCGATGAACCGTACATCCACGATCCTGAAGAATTCGGACGACGCCCAAGCGCTTATCCCGCCAAGATTGTCGGTCACAAGGCTGCGCGAGAGCGGGCTCTGGCCGCGTACAAGGCTATGAAAGCAGCATAATTCGCCGAGATGCCTTGCCCGCGGCAGTTCGGGCCGCCTAAAGGGACTGAATGACGGTACAAGGGGTCAGAGGCGAGCAATTGCTCAGCCACGGGGAGCGTTTTGCCCCTGAACCCGGTCTGTTTGCACGACTTGTCGCACCCGGATTCTCCAAGATCATCGATCGTGTCGATGCCGGGCTCGAACGCGGAACCATGATCGCGCATCTGCCGGACGGAACCACGCGTCAGCTTGGCGGCCGGGCACCGGGCTTCGAGTGCGAGGTGCACCTGCACGATTGGAGAGGGCTCCTCAGGCTAGCCACCAATGGCTCGATCGGTTGGTATCGCGCCTACGAAGCGGGCGAGTGGTCGGCCGACGATCTGGTCTCGATGTTTGCTCTGATGGGCGACAATGTCCGAACGCTTGGGAATGCGGCCCGCAGTTCGGGGCCGTTCAAGTGGGCAGCTATTTTTGCGCACTGGCTCAATCGCAACAACCGGACTGGCTCGCGCCGGAACATTTCGGCGCATTACGATCTGGGCAACGATTTCTACGCCGCCTGGCTCGATCCGACGATGAACTATTCGAGTGCGCGGTTCGAGGTTGATTTCGGTCCACAGCAATGCCAACAAATGGCAGATCCGCTGCATTATGCGCAAATCGTCAAGATGTGTACGGTCGCCAATCGAATTCTTCCGGCGCGTGGTGGGTGTGTGCTCGAGATCGGCTGTGGCTGGGGGCAGCTTGCCGGTCATCTGAGCGAACAACTGAACCTGCACGTCGATGCAATCAGCCTGTCCGATCAACAGCTGGATTACGCATTCGCCCGCAATGAGAGCCTTCGCGGCACTGCGTCCTATGCCGATGTCGACTATGCGCACCGCGATTACCGCGATGTATCCGGTCAATACGACGCCATAGTCAGCATCGAGATGGTCGAAGCGCTGGGACGCAAATACTGGCCCGATTTCATGGACTGCGTCGCGCGCAATCTCAAACCAGGCGGACGCGCGGCGATCCAGTACATTTCGATGGCAGACGACCTGTTCGAAACCTATGCCGGAACTGCCGAATTCATTCAGGCCTACATCTTCCCGGGTGGTCTTCTGATCAAGAATTCGGAGTTCCGGAAGCTTGCCGAAGAGCGCGGGCTGGAGTGGCACAACGAAGATCGGTTTGGCGGGGATTACGCAGAGACGTTGCGTTTGTGGCGTGAACGGTTCGACGTGGCAGCAGCGCAAGGTCGATTGCCCGAAGATTTTGACGATCGCTTTGTTCGATTGTGGCGCTATTACCTCGCCTATTGCGAAGGCGGGTTTCGCGCGGGCAATATCGATGTGCATCAAGTGACATTGGTAAAATCATAATCTGAATTGGGAGCAGATGGGATGAAGCTGGCAACTATCGCATTGGGAGCGTTTGGCGCAGTGGCACTGGCCGGCTGTTCGGCCTCTAGCGCGGGCCTTGCAGGGGCGGCAGAGACACCTCCAACGCTTGGACCGGTCGAACTCAAGCAGCCGCCTGTTCGCGACCCGTCGGAACTGCAGGTGCTGTTCTGGGACGACGCAACCCGGTCCGCGCGCTTCCGCGACATGGAAAGCTGGTTCGCCGGGCACGAGGTTCCGGCTGCCAACCGTCAACGCATTCTTCAACCGGGCAATCCGTTTTCGCCGGAACTTCAATCCGACCTGCGGGCCTTGCTGAAAGACACCAATGCGGCCGGCATAATGGTGCTTCAGGGCGGCCGCGTCCGGTTCGAGGAATATGGTCTGGGACTTGGCCCGCAAGATCGCTGGACCAGCTTTTCCGTCGCCAAGAGCTTCACCTCGACGCTGCTCGGCGCCGCAGTCAAGGACGGCTTCATTTCCAGCCTCGACGATCCGGTGACCCAGTACATCCCGGAGCTGGTAGGCTCGGCCTATGACGGCGTCACGGTGCGTCAGATCGCGACGATGACAAGCGGCGTTGGCTGGAACGAGGACTACACCGACCCCAACAGCGACGTCGCGCAAATGAATCGGTTTGTGGTCGAGTTTGGACCAGATGCCATTGTCGCGCAGATGAAGACGCTGAAACGTGAAGCTGAGCCGGGCGAAAAGTGGGTCTACAAGACCGGCGAGACCAATCTGATCGGCCTGCTGGTCGAGAATGCGGTCGGACTGCCATTGGCCGAATACGCCCAGGAGAAGATAGTCGAACCGGCCGGATTTGCCGGTGGACTATTCTGGATGGTCGATCCGCGCGGCGGCAATATCGGCGGATGCTGCCTGTCGCTGCGACTGTCGGATTACGCGCGCATGGGGCAATTCGCGCTAGAGGGCGGTGGCGAGACAGTGCCCGAAGGCTGGTTTGCCGAAGCGGGATCCTCCTTGGTCGACTTCGAGAATGGCGGGTTCGGCTACGGCTATCAGTGGTGGACCTATCCCGGCGGAAATTACGGCGCCCAGGGTATCTTCGGACAGGCAATTACCATCGTGCCGGAATCGCAGCTGGTGGTCGCGGTGGTCAGCAATTGGCCGGAAGCCACGAGCCGCGCGGCGCGTATGAAGACTCTGACGGTTGTGGCCAAGATCATCGGCGAAGCGCCGCTGGAGGCGATCGAAGTCAAGTAGGCGAGCGCGGCGGCCCCAAATGGCCCAGCCGTGCCACGATCAGATTGCCGTGCGGACCACGCTGAGGTTGCTGTAGCGTTGCAAGATGTTGTCGTGCACGATCGGGCTCAGCAATTCGCCGAATTCGCAGCGCACGATCGAGTTCTCCCACCCGACCACCTCGGCTTCCAGCTCATCCAGATCCGGCAGCGCGAGCCAGCATTGCTGACCTTCATGCATTCTGGTCATCGAAGAGGCGGAGAAACCCGAAATCAGAAGGTCTTGCACAACGCTCTGACAGTCACGACCGCCCGATACCCGAAGCGTCGCCGGGATCGAGAGTTTGGTGTTTGGAACGCTCCCTTCCGTCATCCGACTCAGATCGCCGTGCGGATCACGCCCTGATTGCTGTAGCGCTGCAGAATGTTGTCGTGAACGATCGGGCTCAGCAATTCGGTGAATGCGCATCCGACGATGCAATTGTCCCACCAGACCACTTCGGCCTGCAGCGATTCCAGGCCCGGCAGCGAAAGCCAGCAGACCTGACCTTCATGCATCCGGTTGATGGATGCAGCGGAAAAGCCCGAGATTGATAGGTCGTGCACCACGCTCTGGAAGGCGCGGCCTCCCGATGCGCGAAGTGTAGCCGGGATTGAGAGTTTAGTACGTGGCCCGCAGCGATCTTCCTGCGCTGCGACCTGATACATGTCTTTCTTGTTCGGCATGGTCGAAATTCGCCCTTGTCCAATAGCCTTTGGTCTCTTGGCCGGTTGGTCGCTCGCACGATTGACCACGCAGAGTTGAAACCGAATTGATGGAAAAGGTTAACGGTAGACTAGGGATGTTTCTGGTGCGGCTGCGGATCAGTCGACTCGTTCGCGGTGACCCGTTTCGAAGTCCTGGACCAGCAATTCGACAATCCGTTCGGCAACGGCATTCGGACCCTTGAGCGTCTGCGGATCTTCGCCGGGATAGGCGCGGGCGCGCATTTCTGTCCGGGTCGCTCCCGGATCGATAATCGCTGTCCGCACCGGGCTGAGCTTTTCGACCTCGGCGCCGTAGCTTTCCAGCAGGTTGTCGAAAGCAGCCTTGGTTGAGCCATAGGCACCCCAGAACGGCCGAGCGTTGGCGCCCACGCTGCTCGTCAGCCCAATCACGCGACCCGCTTCTGCACGACGCAGCAGAGGATCGAACCCGGCGATCAGCGCCTGCGTCGCAACCACATTGGTCATCAATGCCTGATTGAATTGCTTCGGATCGACTTGCGAAACTGGTGTCAACTCCGGCAGATAAGCCGCTGCAATACAGAGAATATCGAGTGTGTCCCAGCGACCGGCAATCGCACTCGCAAGTCGCGTTACGGCATCCGCCTCGGTCAGGTCGAGCGGGGCAATGGTCGACGTGCCGCCCGCCGCATGGATCGCATCCTCGACCGCCTCGAGCGCTTTGACCTTGCGGGCGACGAGGATCACATGCGCGCCCGCGCCCGCAAGCGCCTGAGCGGTGGCGGCGCCGATTCCGCGACTGGCTCCCGTGACAAGCGCAGTTCTGCCGGCGAGGGGTTTGCTATCGGTCATGGATTGTCTCAGGCTGCCTTGGGGTCCGCAAACGGCAGCTGAGCGGACTTTTGCTCTGCCATCGCCAGGTCGGTGAGCGAAGTTGGGTAGTCGCCGGTAAAGCACGCGTCACAGAACTGCGGACATTCCCGATCACGACCCTTTGCACCAACCGCCCGGTACAGCCCGTCGATCGAGATAAACGCGAGGCTGTCCGCCTTGATGTATTCGCGCATCGGTTCGAGGTCCATTTGTGCTGCCAGCAGCTTGGAGCGCTCGGGAGTGTCGACACCATAGAAACAGCTGTGCGCGGTTGGCGGGCTGGCAACGCGGAAATGCACTTCGCTAGCGCCTGCCTCGCGCATCATTTCGACAATTTTCGAGCTGGTTGTGCCGCGTACGATTGAATCGTCGATCAGCACGATCCGTTTGCCGGCAACCAGCCCGCGATTGGCATTGTGTTTGCGTTTGACCCCGGCGTGGCGAGCGCTGTCGGAAGGTTGGATGAAGGTCCGACCGACATAGTGCGATCGGATGATGCCAAGCTCGAACGGCAGGCCCGATTGCTGGGCGTAGCCGATGGCAGCGGGAACACCGCTGTCCGGAACCGGCACGATCAGATCGGCATCGCATGGGGATTCAAGCGCAAGCTGCGCTCCAATGGCCTTTCGCGCTTCGTACACGCTGTGCCCGGCGAAATAGCTGTCGGGTCGGCTGAAGTAGACATGCTCGAAGATGCAAGGGCGCGGGTTGGCGTCACCGAACGGATGGAGACTCTTGATCTCGCCATCGGCATCCACCAGCAGCATCTCGCCAGGTTCGACCTCACGGATAAGCTCCGCGCCGACGACGTCGAAAGCCACGCTCTCGCTGGCAAACAGGATTGCGTCGCCCATTTTGCCCATCACCAGCGGGCGGATGCCAAGCGGATCGCGGCAGGCGATCATGCCCTCGGGAGTCATCACGATCAGCGCGTAAGCGCCTTCGACCAGACGCAGGGCGTCGACCAGGCGATCGGCGGTGGTCGGATAGCGGCTTGTCGCCACAAGGTGGATGATGACTTCGGTGTCGGAGGTCGACTGGAAGATCGAGCCCCTGCGGACGAGGTCCGCCCGAAGCGCCTGCGCGTTCGAAATGTTGCCGAGATGCGCCACGGCGAAGCCGCCACCCGCCTATTCGGCGTAAAGCGGCTTCACATATCGCAATC
>CAZJZO010000172.1:0-5609 GCA_964550495.1 uncultured Porphyrobacter sp.
TGTCGGTGCTCGGCGGGGAGACGCGGGTCGACGTGCCGGTGCGATAGCTCTCGACCGGGCAGCGCAAGCGCGCCGGATTTGCGGCCTTGCTCAATCGCGGGGTTCCGATCTGGCTTCTCGACGAGCCTCTGAGCGGGCTGGACAAAGGCGCGATTGAACAGGTCACGGCGCTTATCAAGCTGCATATCGGCGGCGGAGGGATCGCACTGATCGCGTCGCACCAATCGCTGTCGATCTCGAAACTGCAGCAACTGGCGATCGAGGACTTCGCTCCCGAACCCGAGGCGCTGCCATGATCGGCAGTCTGCTCAGGCGCGATCTTGCGAAGCTCTTCCCCTTCGCTGGCGGGGGCGCGGCGCTACCGGTTGTGTTCTTCGTTGCGGTGGCGATGCTCTATCCGTTTGCCGTCGGACCCGACCCGCAAATGCTGGCGCGAACGGGCGGCGGCGTGGTGTGGATCGCAGCCCTGCTCGCCGCGGTGTTGCCGCTCGAGAAACTGGTCGCTCAGGATATCGAACTCGGCACATTCGATCAGCTCAAGCTGCGCGGGGCGACCGAGGAAGTGATGATGGCGGTGAGACTGCTGGCGCATTGGTTGAGCTTCGGACCACCCCTGATCATCGCGGCGTTTCCGGCTGCTGCGCTGTTGGCGCTGGACAATCCGACCCTCAACTTGCTGCTTATCGGCTTGCTGGCAGGAACGCCGGGGCTGGCCGCCATAGGCCTGATGATCGCGGCTCTGACAGCCAGCCTTCGGGCAGGCGCAGCGCTGTCGGGCCTGATGCTGATCCCGCTCGCGCTGCCGATTCTGATATTCGGGGCAGGGGCGCTGGCGCGTCAGGATCAGGCAAGCCTCGGCTTCGTCGGTGCGATAAGCTTGTTGCTGGTCGCGATCGCGCCGTTTGCCGCGGGTGCTGCGATCAGGGCTGCAAGGGAGGTTTGAGAAATGAAGCGCTTGATTGGAACCGCAATCGCCCTGTTCGTCGCCGGTTGCGCCCCGCAAGCCGGAGATCCGGCACAGGAAGCCAAGTCAGCGTTCGGCCAGTATGTCGCGGCTATCAACGCAGGTGACAGCGCCGCCATTTCCGACATGTACGACGACAATCCCGGTTTCCACTGGGTCGAACGCGGCGGCGTGCAATACTCGACCCGCGAGCAAGCCACCGCATCCTTCGAGGAACTGGTCAACTCTGGCTCAAAGCCGCACATGACGATCGACGACATGCAGGTCGCGGTGCTGGGCGACGACAGCGCGCTCGTCTCGACCCACTTCGATCTTGCGCTACGCGATGCGACGGGAGCAGAGCAGTTTGCCTTCGATGGCTGGATGACGGTCGGGATGGTCAGGCGCGAGAGCGGTTGGAAGATCGCTGGTGGACAGACTGGTCCGGGCGAAGAGACCGAATAGCTGTAGCAAAGCCTGCGAGCCGCGCCTCTTGTCAGGCGCTCACCGACAGGGATCGAACCTGCACCCGATGGTCCGGGACCGCCTCTACGATGCGTCTACCAATTCCGCCACGGCGAGCGATGCTGGCATATCAGGAGTAAGGCGGCTTGTCCCGTCCGGTTGGGCTCTTGGTGAAGATCTCGTTCCCGTCTTCGGTGATCGCGATCGAGTGTTCGAATTGCGCCGACAATGACTTGTCGCGGGTCACTGCGGTCCAGCCGTCGCCGAGCACTTTCGCCCATGGCTTGCCGAGATTGATCATCGGTTCGATGGTGAAGAACATGCCCGGCTTGAGCTCCGGACCCGTGCCTGCCTTCGCCGCGTGAACCACTTCGGGCGCATCGTGGAACAGGCGTCCGAGACCATGCCCGCAGAATTCGCGCACCACGCCATAGCGGAACTGCTTGGCGTGAGCCTCAATCGCGGCACCGATATCGCCGAGCCGCGCGCCGGGCTGTGCGGCTTCGATCCCGAGCATGAGGCACTCATAGGTCACTTCGACCAGCCGCTTGGCCTTGAGCGGTGGCTCGCCGGCAAAGAACATGCGGCTCGTGTCGCCGTGCCAACCATCGAGCAACGGGGTGACATCGACATTGAGGATGTCGCCATCCTTCAGCACCTTCTCGCCCGGAATCCCGTGGCAGATCACGTGATTGATCGAGATGCAGCTTGAATGGGTGTAGCCGCGATAGCCGAGCGTCGCGGGGACCGCGCCGCCATCGAGCATCATTTCGCGGATGCGGGTGTCGATGCTTTCGGTGGTGACACCAGGTTGCACAAGGTCGGCCACCTCGTCGAGGATCGTCGCGGCGAGCCGTCCGGCTGCGCGCATCCCCTCATAGCCTTCCTCGGTGTGAAGCTTGATCGTACCGTCGCGATAGACGGTCTGGTCGCCATCGATGAGCTGATATTCGTGCATCCGCGCCATATAGCGAATGGTTCGCAAGAATGCGAGGGGCGGCCTTTCAACTGCCGACCGCGAATGCCTCGCGATAATCCGGCGTGGCCGCGTCGATCACAGCCTGTGTGACCGGCACGGTTACCTCATACGGCCCTTCTGCATAGGATCCGGCGACATAGGGAGCTGCCAAGAGGTTGATTGTGTCGAACGCGGTGCCTGTGCTGGAACCGAGCACCACCACCAATTCTTCCAGCGCCGGGCAGCTGTCGAAGATGCCGGTGCCGTTCATCGTGTTTTCGCCCAGCCGCTCTGTCCGTTCGGCCTTCAGTCCGGTGCAATAGGCTTCGCGAACTGCACCCTCCAGCGCGGCGGGCGTGGCGAACAGGTCGGTCTGAGCCATTTGGGTTCCATTCTCGCGGTCCCAAACCATCGAATCGAACCATGAATTGCCATGCGCCCCGCCAGTGTAAGCGTAGGTGCCAGCTGCAAGGCTCATCAAGCGCGGCGTGTCGCCGGCTACGTCCCAGCCCTTGGAGAAGTCGTAGGCGCGATAGGGATAGCCGTACTCTTCGGCGTCGGCCTTGGCTTCGGCGGTCATCGCCGCGAATTTGTCCTGCTCGGCTTTTGCGCGCGCTTCGAACACGGCGTCAAGCGCAGGAATGGCGACCGCTTCGGCGGGCCAGGAGAACGCGAACTTCATCTGATCGTTCTCGATCTTGATTTCACGCGGATTCTCGCGGTCCGCCAGCCGCTCATCGAGAGTTTCGCCGCTAGCCTCGGAAGCGCTCACGGGATCGATCCCGACAGCGTCGCCCATGTCTTGCGGGGAAGAACACGCCGCCAGCGTAACCGCCGCAACTGCTGCAGAAATCTTGATCATCGCACCCACTCCCCCGCAATTGACACGTGACAAGTCTAGCTGCGCGATTATGGACACAGCATGACCGATATCAATGACATTGTCCGGCCCGACAGCGGGCAGGATGCCACCGCGATCCACCTGACCACCAAGAGTGGATTCGAAGAGTTCGTCAAGGCCTTGAGCGCGGGCCAGCGGGCAAGCCTCAATGCGCAGAAGTTCGAAGCCTCGCCGGGACAGGTCGGGATCATACCCGATGGCGACGAGTGGTTTGCGGTTGGCGGCGTATCGGACCCCGAAGACCTGTCGAGCTGGTGCCTCGCCGCCCTCGCCGACAAGCTGCCCGAGGGCACGTATCGGCTGGTCGATCACCAGCCGGGCCCGGCAGTGTTTGGCTGGCTGACGGCGCATTACCGGTTCACGCGTTACCGCGCCGAGGAAAAGCCGGTCGGCCCGCGCGTGCTGCTGACCGAACAGGTCGGGCGTCTCCCCGGCTATGTCGCTGAAGCCGAAGCCGAGATGCTGGTGCGCGATCTCGTGAACACGTCGGCAGAAGACATGGGGCCGGCGGCGCTCGAAGCGGAGGTGGATCGGCTTGCCAAAGCGTATGGCGGCGAGCTGAAGACCACCAAAGGCGACGCGCTGGAGCAGGGTTACCCGATGGTCCACGCGGTCGGGCGAGCGGCGGCGCGCCACCATGCTCCGCGGATCATGCATCTCAGCTGGGGCAACGAGGATGATCCTGTGCTCGCCATCATCGGCAAGGGCGTGTGCTTCGATTCCGGCGGTCTCGATATCAAGCCCGCAGCGGGCATGCGTCTGATGAAGAAGGATATGGGCGGCGCGGCGCATGCGATCGCGCTCGCAGGCCTGGTGATGGGTGCAGGACTGAAAGTTCGGCTGCACCTGCTGATCCCCGCGGTCGAGAATGCAATTTCTGGCCCCGCGTTCCGGCCCGGCGACGTGCTGTCCAGCCGCAAGGGGCTCTCAGTCGAGATCCACAACACCGATGCGGAAGGGCGGTTGATCCTCGGCGACGCCCTGACCCGCGCGAGCGAGGAAGAGCCCGATCTGGTGATCGACTTTGCCACGCTCACCGGCGCGGCGCGCATCGCATTGGGTCCGGACTATGCGGCGATGATGACCCGGCAGGACGAGACCGCGCAGGCACTGATCGACGCGGGCAAAGCGGTCGATGACGAACCTTGGAGGTTACCCCTTCCCGATGCCTATCGCGAATATCTCAAGTCCGACATAGCCGACATCGTCAACGCCCATTCCAACCCCTATGCCGGGGCCAGTGTCGCAGGCCTCTTTCTCGACAAATTCGTCGGTGACGGGATCGACTGGGTGCATTTCGACACCTTCGCCTGGCGTCCCTTCCCCAAGCCGGGGCGCAGCAAGGGCGGCACCGCCTATGGCCTGCGCGCCAGCTGGCACATGCTCAAACAACGCTATGGAAACTCGTAAGCTGAACATGCGTTGGGACACCCATTAGATTGTGGCTAACTTGCTCGTAACCATGGCAGAGTATAAGCGCCCGCATCACACTGCGTCGGTGAGCGTCGCAGGATCGCAGGGGTAGAGGAACTCGGTTGAATGAATAGCGCTGCGCACATTGCGGCAGACTATGCGATGCCGGAAGGGGTGCTGGGTCTCAAGGGCCCGGTCGAAAAGCCCGCGCCCGGCACCTTGCCGTTGCGCGGTGACCTCGCCCATATCGCGCTGGCGGGCACCCACCTCGCCGCGCATTACGTGATCCCGGAAGTGCGAGAGATCGAAAGCAGCGGCGCCGCCCTGCATCTGATGCCGCGCGAAGACAGCGACGCTCTGCATCAGCTTGCGGCAGGCACACGCTTCGAAGTGCTCGATATTGCCGGCGACTGGGTGTGGGGCTGCCTCGGGCCCGATGGCCCGAGCGGATATCTCAAACTCAACGAACTGGCCTGATTTCCACTCCCGCTTCCGTTCGTGTCGAGCGCAGTCGAGACACGGTCGCCCCAATGCCTCTCGACTTCGCTCGAGGCGAACGCAAACTTTGTGCTGTGATTGGTGAGTTTCGAGGCTAATGGCATCGCCATGGCGACACGTATCTTCATTGACGGCGCGGCCGGGACCACCGGCCTCGAGATTCGCGACCGGCTGGCGAACCGCAGCGAATTCGAGCTGCTGGTGCTCGACGACGCACGGCGCAAGGACGCTGCCGCGCGCAAGGAAGCGCTGCACGCAGCCGATATCGCGATCCTGTGCCTGCCCGATGACTCCGCTCGCGAGGCAGTGAAGCTGGCGGAAGGATCGAACACACGGATCATCGACGCGTCGAGCGCGCACCGCGTGGCGGATGGTTGGACCTATGGCTTTCCCGAGATCATCGGACACGACAAGATCGCCGAGGCGCAGTT
>CAZJZO010000173.1:0-5542 GCA_964550495.1 uncultured Porphyrobacter sp.
CGGATCAGAGCCGACTTCCCCATGCCTCGAGCGCCCCAGAGCAGCATGTCGTGAGCCGCGGCGCCCTGGGCAAGTCGAGCCAGATTTTCGCACACCGCATGTTTCTGCGCATCGATGCCGCGCAGCGTGTCGATCGGCAAGGCATCGATGTCCGCAACGGGGCGCGCACTTTCTCCCGTCCAGACATAGGCTGGCGCGCTCGTCCAATCGACTGGCGGCGTGACAGCAGGCGCAATGCGATCGAGCGCGTCGGCAATCCGTTCGAGCGGTTCGCGAGGGGTGCTCATAGTTGCGCCGCGCAACCCACGCCGATCAGCCTGCGAGCTTTTCTGCGGGAAGCGAGTAGAGCAGATCGGCACCGGCAGTAGCGCCGGCCTTAAGGCCAAGCGCTTCGGGTACAATCCGATCGAGGAAGAAGCGCACGGTGACCGGCTTGGTTTCAGCCAGCGAAGGCGCTGCGCCACCCGCCACCGCCTCTGCCTGTCTCAGCAACTGCCATCCCGCCACCGCGACTGCCGCCATCGTGCAGAACGGAACACTACCGGCAAGCCGATCGTCAAGGCTCGCCTCATCGCGCATCCAGCCGGCGATGGTGGCGCATTCACGCGCGAGTGTGGCGAGGTTCGTTTCGTCCGATGCATAGCGGGCAATGTCTTCGAACAGCATGATTATCGCCTCGCCGCCATCGAGCCCCAGCTTGCGAGTGACGAGGTCGGCGGCCTGGATCCCGTTCGTGCCTTCGTAGATCGGCGCAATCCTGGAATCACGCCAGTGCTGCGCAGCACCGGTTTCTTCGACAAACCCCATGCCGCCATGGACCTGAATCCCGATGCCGGAGACCTCCACCCCCACATCGGTGCCCCACGCCTTGACCAGTGGAACGAGTATGTCGGCCCGGTTCTTCGCATCAATGTTGCCGACCGTGCCGAGATCGACCTGCCCGGCGCAGTAATAGAGCAATGCCCGCACGCCTTCGGTCAGCGCTTTCATGCGCAGGATCATGCGGCGCACATCGGGATGTTCGATGATCGCGACGGGTGTTTTGTCCGGCGAGCCCGCGCGGGCAGATTGCACGCGGCCCATCGCGTATGCCAGCGCCTGCTGCGTGGCGCGCTCGGCGATCTGGTTGCCCTGGTTGCCGACATTGATCCGCGCATTGTTCATCATCGTGAACATCGCCATCAGTCCACGATTGGGCTCGCCGACCAGCTCACCGACGCACTCGCCATTGTCGCCATAGGACATGACGCATGTCGGCGAAGCATTGATGCCGAGCTTATGCTCGAGGCTGACGCAGCGCAGGTCGTTGCGATTGCCAAGTGAACCATCGTCATTGACGTGGTATTTCGGTACGAGAAACAGCGATATGCCGCGCGATCCCTCAGGCGCATCGGGCAGGCGCGCCAGGACGAGGTGAATGATATTCTCAGCGAGCTCGTGCTCGCCCCAGGTGATGTATATCTTCTGGCCCTGAATCAGATACTTTCCGGCGTGCTCGCCGTCTTCGATTGGCGTCGCGGTTGAGCGCAGGGCGCCGACATCGCTCCCGGCCGCCGGTTCGGTCAGGTTCATCGTGCCCGACCACTTGCCGCTGACGAGATCTGGCAGGTATTTCGCTTGTTGGTCGTTGCTCCCGTGATGCTCGATCGCGTCGATCGCGCCGACGGAAAGCATCGGCAGCAGGTTGAACGCCATGTTGGCCGCCCCGAGGTTCTCGAGCACGTTGCAGGCGAGGGTGAAGGGAAGACCTTGACCGCCGAACTCTTCCGGAGACGCAATCGCGTTCCAGCCTTGTTCGACATAGGCGTCGTAGGCTTCCTTGAAGCCATCGGGCAGGCGGACCACGCCGTTTTCGAGTTTTGCGCCTTCGAGATCGCCGGTGCGATTGAGGGGCGCGAATTCACCCGCTGCAAACTGGCCTACGCCGTCGACAATCGCCTCAACCAGATCGGGTTCGGCATGCGCAAACCGTTCGTACTTGGCGAGGTCTTCAATCCCCGCATTCACACGGATGGCGAGCAGCTGGTCCTGGGTCGGCGGAGTGTACGGTGTCACAGTGGGGTCTCGCTCATTGAAGGCTTTGCGGTCGCGCAGCAGCTACGGGTGCCTCTTGGCACAGGTTGCAAGAGAATATAGCGCGGGCGGCATGAGCGGCAAGAACGTTACGGAAGTGGTGCAGGCAGACCATGATGGAATCGTCAAAGCCGCGCGAATCCTCGCAGACGGAGGGTTGGTCGCAGTGCCAACCGAGACGGTCTATGGTCTCGCAGCGCGCGCCGACAGCGCCGAAGCGGTGGCAAAGATCTACGCGGCGAAGGGCAGGCCGAGTTTCAATCCTTTGATTGTGCATGTTTGCGACCTGGACCAGGCACAACTTTACGGCGAATTTGCATTCGAGGCCGAGCTGCTTGCAAAGCATGAGTGGCCAGGGCCCCTGACCCTCGTTGTCCCAAGGCGATCCGACGCCGCGCTTGCCGAAGCCGTGACGGCAGGTCTTCCGACGATTGCGATGCGTGCACCACAACATCCAGTGATGCGCGCGCTGCTGGAACGGTGCGATTTTCCCATCGCCGCGCCTTCGGCCAATAGATCGGGTTTTATTAGTCCAACGACCGCGCAGCACGTGCTCGCGTCGCTGGACGGGCGGATCAATCTTGTACTCGATGATGGGCAGGCCTGTCCAAACGGGGTGGAATCGACGATCCTCGCCATTCGGCCCGACGGCGAATGGGTAGAATTGCGTCCCGGCCCCATAGATCTGACGATGCTGCATCTGACCTGGTTCGATCAGGACAAAGTCATTCCAAACTCATCGAAGGTTGTCGAAGCCCCAGGACAACTCCCGAGCCACTACGCGCCGGGTAAGCCCTTGCGTCTGGAGGCTGAAAGCGCTGAAGCCGACGAGTTCTTTATCGGCTTTGGCGAGATCTCTGGAGATATCAGCCTGTCACGGGATGGCCGCGTCAACGAAGCGGCCTCAAACCTCTATGCATGCCTTCACCACGCTGCACGTGCCGATCAGCCGCGTATCGCCGTCGCACCGATTCCTGAGGTTGGGGTGGGGCGCGCGATCAACGATCGCCTGCGCCGTGCGGCGACGCCTCCCGACTAATCCTCGGGCTCAACCGGTATGGATGGCAGGATTTCCTGGATCTCGGAATAGGTCTCACGCGCATCTTCGCAGGCATCGCGATCACCGTCCTCGCAATCTTCGCTTTGCTTGCGATATTGCCGTTCCAGCTTGCCCAACCGTTCTTCACGCTTGCGGATTTCGCGCCCGCGCTTTTCGTCGGCTTCGGATTGGCTGGTTGTGGCAAGGTCCACTGCCTTGCTGCCGGCCCGGACTGGTGCCGTAACGACATCGGCGGCTGCTCTGGCAAGGCATCCTGATAGCGCAAGGCTGGCTGCGAGTACGAAAAAGGGGGCTGCGTTCCGCATGCCCCCTTGTCGCGCTGTGCCCTGGTGAAGGCAAGCGCTCTTCGTGTGCCAAGGCTATTCTGCCGCAGCTTCCTCTCTATCCGCCTCGGCAGCGTCGGCGGTGGCGGCAGGTTTGCATGTCAGCGAACCTGATCCGGCGGTGTCGACCGAACAGGTTGCCGAGCCTGTGACGACTATGTCACCCGATCCTGCGATCTCGGCGTCGACAGTGCCATCGGACGCGATCTCCACATTGCCGGATCCTGCGATTTCGACACTTACGGTGTCGGCGGTGAGGTTTGCGAGTTTTACGTCGCCGGAGCCGAATATCTCGACATCGAGATTGGTTGCGGTACCTGAAGCAATGACTTCGCCCGAACCGGCGATTTCGATGCCCAGTCGTTCAGCCTCCACGGACTCGACGACCACATCGCCCGAACCGGCAATCTCGATAACGGCTTCCGAGGCGATTGTGTTTGCTTCGATCTTGCCGCTACCCGCAATTCCGAGCTCTTTCGGGGCCGGCATGGTCACTCGGATAGTTGCGCTACCACGCCCGTCGAATACGTCCGTATCGCGCCCGATCTCAAGCGTTTCGCCTTCGCGATCAAACCGCACCGCTTCCACCGCATCGGGGTCGCCATCGACTGTAACGGCAAACTCGGAGCCATCTGTGATCACGACAGCATCGGGCCCAGCGAGCAAGATGCCCGACGGAGCATCGCCGCTCGTATCAAGTTCGCCCAGCGGCACGCCGTCGAAACCCGACATATCAATGCTTACGTTGCAGCCGCTCAAGCTGGCGCCGATTGCCAGCGCGATTGCCGGAGCCATGCGCTTAAGGAAATTGTGCGTCATCGAATCTCTCCACCTGACTAGGTAATCCCGGAATATGCGTATTGGTGATATAATACACCAAATCTGCCAAGGCAAGATTGCGACCCTGTTGTTGGTGGAGAGCAATCGGTCGATGGCCGAATCAAAAAGGGCCGCTCAGCAGGGCGGCCCTTTCGGTATTTCAGCGAAGTGGGGGTCTAGCCCTCTTCCTCATTGTCGTAATACTGCGGCGCATGTTCGCGCAGCACTTCGAGGATTTTCTCGAGCGCGGTCGGTTCATCGGTCTCTTCCATCGCCGCGAGCTCGCGCGCGAGGCGGCTGGAGGCCGCTTCGAAGATCTGACGTTCGGAATAGCTCTGCTCGGGCTGATCTTCAGGACGGAACAGATCGCGCGTCACTTCGGCAATCGACACGAGGTCACCCGAATTGATCTTCGCTTCGTATTCCTGCGCGCGGCGCGACCACATGGTGCGCTTCACCTTGGGCTTGCCCTTGAGCGTTTCCATCGCGTCTTTCAGGGTCTTGTCCGACGACAGCTTGCGCATGCCGATCGATTCGACCTTGTTGAGCGGCACGCGAAGCGTCATGCGTTCTTTCTCAAAGCGCAGAACGTAAAGCTCGAGCTGCATGCCGGCGATTTCCTCGCTCTGCAGTTCGATGACGCGACCCACGCCATGCTTTGGGTAAACGACATAGTCTCCGACCGTGAAGGCGGGCGCATTGCTAGCCATGCGAGTTCCTTTCTTGTGGCCTGCCAACATCAGACAACAGACGTCCTTTCCTGCGGAGCATGCGTCACCACCTATGAGCGCAGGCACCGTGTCGTAACCGTCCGATTATGTTGCTGCTGGTCAGAAGCCTTTCTAGTTTCTTCGCCAGCGCCGGGGAGAGCCGACGCGGTTGATGCATTATATAACACAATCGCAACAATATTGCGAGTCGTTGCTTTTTGTCGGCGAATAGAGCGCTAAAGGAGCTGTCGGCGGCTCGTTCGAGCCAAGCCAATTGATCAGTCGCCTTCACCCGGTTCAGGGCTGAAATACTTCTCGAACTTGCCCTTCTCGCCTTTGTGATCGTCGGCGTCTGCCGGCGGTTCCTTCTGGCCGGTAATGTTGGGCCATTCTGCCGAGAATTTCGTGTTGAGCTCGAGCCACTTTTCCAGCCCGTCTTCCGTATCGGGCAGAATCGCTTCGGCCGGGCATTCCGGTTCGCAAACGCCGCAATCGATGCATTCGCTGGGATTGATCACCAGCATGTTCTCGCCCTCATAGAAGCAGTCGACCGGGCA
>CAZJZO010000174.1:0-5443 GCA_964550495.1 uncultured Porphyrobacter sp.
CGCTGCAGAACATCAAATACGGATCCGAACGCCATCAGTTCGATCCGCGCTGCGACATTCACGCCGACGACCTGCAATTCACCAAGCGCATGCCGAGCGTCTTCTTCGAAACCCCGCTGGCGAGCTACCTCACCTTTCACCGGGTGGACACGGTGGTGGTAACGGGTGGCTCGACGTCGGGCTGCGTGCGCGCAACTGCGGTGGACTCGCTCAGCTATGGCTATCGCACGATCGTTCCGATCGAAACCTGCGCGGATAAGCACGAAAGCTATCACTTCGCCAACCTCACCGACCTGCAGCTGAAATACGCAGATGTCGAACCCGTGCAGGCGGTGATCGACTGGCTGGAGGCGCGGTGATGTCACCCACCCATTCGTTCGCCTCGAGCGTAGTCGAGAGGCGGTGTTGCGGGCGTGTCTCGACTTCGCTCGGCACGAACGGAGATCCTTGATGCAGGAAGGCGCGCCCGATCCGGGGCTTTACGACTACCATCCATACAATGCCCGACCGAAGATCTCCTGGCCGGGCGGTAAGACCTGCGCGGTTTGGGTGGCGCCCAATCTCGAATATTACGAAATCGATCCGCCGATCCATCCCAAGCGCAACCCGTGGCCGCACCCTGCGCCGAGCGTGGTCGGCTATTCGCACCGCGATCATTCCAATCGGGTGAGCCATTGGCGCATGGCCGATGTGATGACCAGACACGGGTTTCCCGGTTCGGTCAGTCTGTCGGTCGCGCTTTGCCAGCACCATCCCGAAGTCGTCGCCGATGCCAATGATCGCGGCTGGGAGTTCTTCAGCCACGGCATCTACAACACCCGCTATTCCTACGACATGACCGAAGCGCAGGAACGCGCAATCATCGAGGATTCGATCAGGACGGTGGAGGATGCGACCGGTCAGCGCATTCGCGGTTGGCTCGCCCCAGCGCTGACCCACACGCCGCGCACACTCGACCTCTTGGCCGAGTACGGGATGGACTACACTTGCGATCTGTATCACGACGATCAGGTGCAGGAGGTGAAAGTCGCATCGGGGCAACTGGCGTCGATCCCCTACAGCCTCGAGGTCAACGATCATTACGGCTTCTTCGTCTACAACATGTCCGGCCGCGAATATGCCGAAACGCTGGTGAAACAGTACGAGCGGCTGGCAGCAGAGGGCGAGCGATCGGGCACTGTGATGTGCATTCCCTTGCATGCCTATCTGATCGGGCAACCGCACAGGATCCGTCCGTTCGAGGAAGCGCTGGAGCATATCGCCAAGGATGGCAGGGCATGGATCGCCCGGGCAGGCGAGATTGTAGACGCGTGGCGAGATCAGATTGGGAGTGCGCAGCAATGAGCACTCTCCCTGACAGCTACACCGAGTATCCCAAACGTCGCGAGGGCTACGATCACGACCTCTACGAGTGGTCGAACATCCACCAGCGCGCACCATTCAAGTGGCTCGAAGGCAAGAGCGTTGCGGTCTTCGTGTGCGTGAGCCTGGAGTGGTTTCCGATCAATCCCGGCGGACCGTTCAAGGCTCCGGGTCATATGGTCACGCCCTATCCCGACTATCGCCACTACACGTCGCGCGACTACGGCAACCGAGTTGGCGCCTATCGCTTTCTCGAGGTGTTCGAGCAGACAGATGTGAAGGTCAGCTTCGCCACCAACGCCGCCATCGCCGAACGATACCCGGAGTTGATCGAAGCGGTGCAGTCGGGCGGGCATGAGATCATTGCACACTCGACCGACATGAACGGCACGATCGACGCGACTCTGGGAGACGAAGCCGAGCGTGCACTGATTGGCGATGCGGTTTCGCGGCTGGAAGCGGCGACTGGCGCCAAGCCCAAGGGGTGGCTCTCGATCGCTCGTCAGCAGAGCTTTCACACGCTCGACCTGCTCAAGGAGCAGGGCCTTACCTATTGCTGCGACTGGGTGAATGACGAGTTGCCCTACAAGTTTACCAATGGGCTTGCGGCGCTGCCGCTCAATCACGAATTGTCCGACCGGCAGATCGTTACCGTCCAGCAGAAGAGCGCGGAAAGCTGGGCGGAGAGCATGCGCGATGCGTTCGAATGGCTGGTGCGAGAGACCGCCGAACAGGGCTCGGCGCGTGTCCTGCCGATCCATTTGACGCCCTATATCATGGGCCTGCCCTACAGGATCGAAGCGTTGCAAGGACTGTTGCAAGAGTTGGCAAGCAGGAACGAAGCCTGGTTTGCGACCGGCGAGCAAATCGTTTCCGCGTGGGAGGCCCAGCAATGAAGGCCCGCAATCCGCGCACGGGCGAAGAGGACTACGAGTTCGCCCCAAGCACCCGCGAGGAGATTGCCGCTGAGGCGGCACGGTTGAGAGCCGCTCAGCCGGCTTGGGAAGCGCTCGGAGCGAAGGGGCGCACACAAGTGCTGATCCGTTTCGCCGATGCCGTCGATGCGGCGGCTCCGCAGATCGCCGCGGCATTGACAATCGACACCGGACGCAGCGCCGTTTCGTGGATCGAAGTCGAAGGTCTCTCGCGCAACATCCGCCGCTGGGCCGAGCGCGGGCCGACTCTGTTGGCGGGGTTGGATCGTGAGCCCAGGCCTTCGGCGACGCCGGGTATCGCAATCGCGTCCGAGTTTTCTGCCTATCCGTTGTTCGGGGCGATTGCGCCGTGGAACTTTCCGGTGATCCTCAGCCATATCGATGCGGTGCCGGCGCTGATGGCAGGCTGCGCGGCACTGGTGAAACCGTCCGAGGTGACTCCGCGCTTCGCCGAGCCGATGCGAAAAGTAGTGGCGCAAGTGCCCGAACTGCCGCTCGCCTATGTGATGGGCGGGCCGGAAGTGGGGCAGGCGCTGATCGAGGAAGTCGATTATGTCTGCTTCACCGGATCGACCGCGACGGGCCGCAAGGTTGCCGAAGCGGCCGCGCGCCAGTTGATCCCGGCCAATCTCGAGCTTGGTGGCAAGGATCCGATGATCGTTACCGCCAACGCTGACCCGGAATGGGCGGCAGGCGTGGCATTGCGCAGCTCCATCGTGGCAACTGGACAGGCATGCCAGTCAATCGAGCGGATCTTTGTCGCCCGCGAGATTGCAGAACCGTTCCTGGCCAGTTTGGCCGAAGCCGCGAAGCAGGTCGAGATCACCTATCCCGATGCGACCAAAGGGCATCTCGGCCCGTTTATCTTCCCGGCTCAGGCGGACAAGGTGCAGAATCAGATCGACGATGCTCTCGCCAATGGTGCGCGCGTGCTTGCCGGAGGAAAGGTGGAGCAACTGGGCGGCGGCAACTATCTGCGTCCCACAGTTCTCACCGATGTCACACCACAGATGGCAGTGATGCGCGAAGAAACATTCGGCCCGGTTCTGCCGGTGACGGTGTTCGACGATCTCGAAACCGCCATCGCCATGGCCAATGACACCGAATACGGCCTTTCCGCCGCAGTTCTGGCCGGATCGCTCGAGGAAGCCGCCGATGTCGGGTCGCGGCTCGAAGCGGGGGCGATCAGCCTGCAGGACGGAGCGCTCACCAGCATGGTCGGCGATGCGACCAACCATTCGCGCAAGACTTCGGGATTGGGACCGAGCCGGATGGGCGACGAAGGCCTGCTGCGTTTTCTGCGGCGCAAGGCGATGATCCGCCAGATCGGCGATCCGCTGCCTATCGACGCCTATCGCGAGGGGCAGGGCGGGTGAGCAACCGCGCCGAGCTCGAGGCAGCGATGCCCGCCATGTTGCTGCACGATGGCTGGTGGGACGGCTGGTATCGCGACATTGATCTCGACGGGAATCTGCTCGACGAACGGCGGGTGAAGACCCATTGCGAATTTCCGGACGATGGCGAGTGGCACTACATCCAGCGCAACTGGATCAACTGGGCCGACGGTCGGGAAATGCATGTCGAGTTCGGCGGTCGGCTCGAAGGCGGCCGGATGATCTGGAACACGGATCGCTTCTCCGGATATGGGTGGCAGACGCACGAGCACACGCTCATGTTGCGGCTCGACCGGCTTGATGTGCCGGGAGCCTGCTATGTCGAGATGATCGGCTTGTTTCCCGGCGCGCAGACCCGCGCGCGGACATGGCAATGGTTCAAAGGTGACGAACCGTGGAAACGCACTCTTTGCGACGAGAAAAGGATCGAAGGATGAAAAAACTGCTCGCGGTCGCTGCCGGACTTGGCTTGGCTGTTAAGCCTGCCATGGCGCAGGACGCCAGCGGAAGGGCCGCGCCGCCGCCGCAATCGACCTGCGATCAGCCGGTGGTAATGGTGGTAACAGGCCTCACGCTCGATCGCGAGCGGATGGGGCAATACGCCCGCGCGATCGCCGACAGCAAGATCTACGAGAAACTCGGCGGATACTACCTAAACATCCCGCGCACGCTCGAAGTGTTCGAGGGCACCGAAGACCCTCGCGCGACGACGCTCAATGTGCGATTCCCGTGCCTCGAGAACGCGCGGGCGTTCTGGTATTCGAAGACTTACCAGGAAACGATCCTGCCGCTGCGCCAGAACCCGAGCGCGGGCGAATACAGCGTGCGGGTCTATCCCGAGGCACCCTTGCGCGAGGATATGGTCGGCAAGGTGGGAGACAACGCCTTCAGCGTCGATTTTCCGACCGACGGCGTACCGCAAATCGAACGCCAGTTAGCGCTCCAGTTCGACCAGTTCATATCGGTTCATCATGTAGCCGTCGATCGAGCCGTAGACGAGGATGCTGTCGTCATCGGCAGTCACCCACATGTCGAAATCGGGATGCTTGGTCCCGCCCATACCTTCGTCGCTGTCATCGACATAGCGATACCGCCGGCATTGGAACGTCCCGGCTTCGACCGTCCTTTCCTCTTCGCCGACATATTCCATCACCATTTCGAGATAGGCGATCTGTGGCGGTGTTGCGCCGCGATGATCGGGCGAAGGCAGGTAGAATTTGAGCCTGCGCCGATGCGGTCCCTGGCTCACATCCATGAGCCGCGTGGTGAAGCCGTCGCCGACCACCGGATGGGTGCCGAACGCATCGAAATCATCAGCCTCGCGCGTTTCCGAATTGCGACCGATACTTGGGCCGTAACTCTCGCAGGTGATCTGGTCATTGGCAGAATCGTAGCGCATCCAACCAGAGCCCAGGAATTCATCGCCCAAGGTAAGATGCACCAGCAGGTTCTGCGGCTTGCGGTCCGGCCCGATATGGCAGGTGATGGTGCGCAGCACGGTCGGATCGGGTTCCTCGATTTCGCACTGCGCGGACATGATCACTGATCCGTCTGCATGGTGCGAGAAGTTGAACCATTCGCGCCCACGCTCTTGCCCTTCCATGCCGGGCTTGACCGAGGAGTAGCGGATTTTCCCGCGCACATTGCGGTGTTTCATGAACGAAGCTCCATCAGATCACTCCCGCCTTGGAAAGCCGTTCGATCACTTCGGCCTGCGCGCGGCGGAAATAGTCGCGATCGGGGATGCCCGGC
>CAZJZO010000175.1:0-5344 GCA_964550495.1 uncultured Porphyrobacter sp.
CAGCTTCATTTCCTCGGAGAAATCTTCGTCGACATTGGTTGGCCCTGTCAGCCGCACCAGAGCCTGATCGGCTTCGCTGCTATGGGTCAGGGTGGTGAGCCCGCGTTTGTCGGTGAAGCTGCGAATGCGCGCTTCGTCCCGCTGCTGGAATTCGGCCTCCCGTTCGGGCAGGGCCCCGATGGTCGAAGCGACAGCCGCGATAGCCGCGTCTTCGTCAAAATCGCCGACGACGGCGATCTCTATCGCACCATTGGCCAGACGATCGCCAATATCGGCCTTCAGCTTTTCGTAGCTCAGAGCGAGAAAGGCGCTTTTGTCCTGCAGACTGTAGCGCGGATCATTGTCGGAAAGAATTGCTCCAAGCGCGTTGCTCAGCGCGCGGCCGGGCGTTGCGTCGAGATTGGCAAAGAAGTTCTCGATGCTTCGTCGATAGCGCTCCTCACCTTCACGTCGATAGCCGGGGTCGGTCAGCGAAGCGGCGAGCAGCCTCATTTGCAGCTCAAGATCGCGCGGTGTCGTGCCGCCACGGAACGTGAAAGCTTCGGCTGTGGTCCCTATTCTTGCGCTGACGCTCCTCCCCGCAAGCACGCTCTGCAACTCGTCCTGACTGTGCTTGCCAAGTCCGCCATTGCCGAGCGCGCTGACCATCGCGGTCTTGAGCGGGTCATCTGCGGTGTTGATCAGGCTGCCGCCATCCACGGATAGGCGCCAGCTTATCCGGTCCTCGCGAATATCGGTCGATTTGAGGTTGAGCCTGACGCCGTTGGCAAAGCGCAACATGCGGATGCCAAGTCGATCGTCGACGGCGTCGGAAACAACGTCACCAGGAGTTCCAAATTCCGTGTAGGCAAATTCGAGCGGGCCATTGTCGATCGGCGCCGCGATCGGCAGTGCCATGCCTTCCGCAAATGCTGTGCGAAGAGCGTCTTTCCCGCCTTCCGGCACACTGCGGCCCTGGAATCGGATCAGAGGGTTTTCGAGCGGAGCCACGTCATCGATCAGGGCCTGATGCACGCTTTCGGGCGAGACCAGCTTCACCAGGCGTTCGAAGTTGGTGAGCCTGTACTCGGGAGAGGTCGGAATGCGTTCACTGCTCACCAGGCTCAGGGCCTGTCCCACATAGGCTCCGTTTGTCCGCGTATCGGCGGCCTTCACCGCGTTCTCAAGCGCGGTCCGGAAATTAGCCATCTGTTCGTCCACCTCGGCTTGCGTGAAGCCATAGGCAAGCGCCTGACGCACCTCGCGCACTGCGGCGAGCATGCCCTTGCGCCATTCCCCGTCGGCGCTTGACACGGTGATCCCGGTGACCCGTGCGTCTTCAAACACTTCGCCGCTGCCATAGCTTGCGCCGCGAAAGGGTGCATCTTCGCCGCGCGCCAGGCGAGCGAGGCGACGACCGATGATGCTGTAGGCGATTCCACGCAGGGCCTGTTTGTCTCGGTTGGCGAGCGTGTCTGGCTCGTCGCGCCACTGGGAAAAACGCGAGATAGTGACACTCTCGGACAAGGCCGGATCAAGATAGATATCGGTCAGGCCCTGTCGATCGATATCGATCGGACCGGTCACCGGATCTGTGGGCGCAGGACCGCCTTGCCAATCGGCAAAGCGTTCGCGAATTTTTGCTTCCATAACGGCGACGGAGTAGTCTCCGACTATGACGAGCACCGTGTTTTCAGGCGTATACGTGCGCTCATAAAGTGCGCGCAATTGCGCTGCGGTCGCGTTTTCGAGAATTTCGAGCGTACCGATCGGCAGGCGATCCGGATAGCGGGCGTCGGGCGAAGTGAATTCGAAACTGTCCTCGCGCGCACGTTGCCCGAAATTGCGCCTGTCCCTTCGCTCGGCGAGGATGACCCCGCGCTCACGCTCCACCGCATCCTCGGCAATCGTGATCTCGCTCGCCGTTTCGCGCATCAGCATGAGTGCGGTGTCGAGCAGTTCCTCATCATTGCGCGGCAGGTTGAGCATGTAGGTAATGGCCTCAAACCCGGTAGACGCGTTGGTGTCTGCACCGAAAGCCAGCCCTTCGCGTTCGAGCAGCTTGATCATTTCGCCTTCGGGGATGTTGGTCGAGCCGTTGAAGGCCATGTGCTCCAGGTAATGCGAAAGCCCGCGCTCGCTGTCGGTCTCGTCAAGCGATCCGGAATCGATCCGCATCCGCACCATCGCTGTGCCTTCAGGCGTGCCGTTCTGGCGCAGGATGTATCGCATTCCGTTGTCGAGCCTTCCGAACACGTAGCCCGGATCGACTTCGATATCGCTGACTTCGAATGCCCAGACGGGCTCGCTCTTGGTGGTTGTTGCCGGTTGCGATGACTCGGGCTGGTCTTGCGCAGCGAGCGTATTTGTGGACGCAATACTGGGCAGGGCAAGCAGCAGCCCCGCGACGAACACACGTGCAGTCGATTTCATATGATTTGGCAGTGCCTCTCCATCCCCTTGGCTGTGCAGCCTAATGGATGAACCGAGCCTGTCAGGTGGTTTTTTGCTAGTGCCTGAATTTTGAGCAGTAGGTCGGCAAGATTCTGCCGGTTGGTCTGACTGTCTACTTTTTGGGCGACGGTGTCCCGCGCAACCGCGAGCGGTGGCTCGAAAGGTCGAGCACCTCGCCCGGGCCAGTGTCCTCGGCCTGAAGCAGACCAAGGCGTCGAGCCACTTCGCGATAGGCCTCTTCTTCGCCGCCAAGGTCGCGCCGAAAACGGTCCTTGTCGAGCTTTTCGCCCGATTGCATGTCCCACAGACGGCATCCGTCCGGACTGATCTCATCGGCCAGAATGACGCGGCTGTAATCCCCGTCGAACAGTCTGCCGAACTCCAGCTTGAAGTCCACGAGGCGGATATCGATTCCGGCGAACATGCCGCACAGGAAATCGTTCACGCGGATCGCCATTGAAGAGATGTCGTGCATCTCTTCGTGGCTGGCCCATTGGAAACAGGCGATGTGTTCTTCCGCGATCAACGGATCGCCAAGCGCGTCGTCCTTGTAATAATATTCGATCAGCGTGTGTGGTAGCGGCTCGCCTTCTTCGAGCCCGAGGCGCTTGCAAATCGAGCCAGCCGCGACGTTGCGAACAACAACTTCGATCGGAATTATCTCAACTTGTCTAACAAGTTGCTCGCGCATGTTGAGACGACGAATGAAGTGTGTCGGGATGCCGATATGCGCAAGCCGGGTGAAGACATGCTCGCTAATTCGGTTGTTGATCACGCCCTTGCCGTTGATCGTGCCTTGCTTTTCGGCGTTGAAGGCGGTGGCATCATCCTTGAAGTACTGGATCAGCGTGCCGGGCTCCGGACCCTCATAGAGGATCTTGGCCTTGCCTTCGTAAATCTGACGGCGACGGGACATGCTTCAAACCTCTTTTCAGCGAATGGTGCCCGGGGGCGGAATCGAACCACCGACACGCGGATTTTCAATCCGCTGCTCTACCCCTGAGCTACCCGGGCATTCGCTGCGGCGACGGTTGATTTCGATCCCGAAGCAACCGGCGAGCAAATGAGAGCGGGCGTATGGCGAAGGTCTGTGCGATTGGCAAGAGGGAATCAGTCCTGTTTGTCCCAATCGGCAGTTGCGATTTCCTCCGGGCTCGCTGGACGGCCAGGGACCGCATATCCATCGCCGAACCATTGCGCGAGATCACGATCCTTGCAGCGCTGCGAGCAGAACGGCGCGAACTCGTCGTTGCGGGGCTTCTTGCAGATTGGGCAGGGTTTGGGTTTGGGTTTGGGCGAAGTCATGCGGCAAGAATTTGGGCGCTGGGCGCTTCCAAGGCAAGGCCGGGATCGGTTTCGATCCGCACCAGCCTGCCCGTGCGGCGGGCGAGTTCCTCGAGCCAATCCTGCTTGAGCTTGGCCCCTAGCGCCGGATGCACTCTCAATTCGACAACCGCACCGTGACCTTCGGCGCGTTCGGCAACGCGTAGAGCCATTCGGGCGCACATGCCGGTGCGCGACGTGGCGAAGCGTTGGAGCAGTGAAGGTCCGTCAAGCCGCGCGACAAGTTGGACGAAGCCAAAACCGTTCATAGCGGTGCGTTCATGCGGCCAATCGGCGAGATACTCTTCCAACCGGCTGTCGCAGGCTTTACGGTCGCTCTTGTCCAGTATTGTGGGAAAGTCGATTCCGATGTTCCCACCGATATCGAACCAGCGCAGCGCTTTCGAGATTGCAGGGATGGCGTTGAAATAGGCCTCTTGCGGCCAGGAGCAGTCGATATCGATCAGCGTCATCGCCGGAGTAGAGCTGCACAGAATTTCCCCTCCCATGAATTCCAGCTGCCCCGAAGAGGCCGATTGCCAAACCTCCTCCCACAAACCGGCAGGCAATTGCCGCACCAATGCGCCCGATTGAAAGGGGCTGAGCTGCGATACGGTCTCTGCCCCTTCTTCAGACACCACGCGTCCCTGCGCGTATTTGTACCGACCGCGCTCGGCGATCGCTGCCCGCGAAATGCGCAGCTTCAATGTCGCTCCCTCGGTGAGGTCGGGCGGCAAGTGGTCAAGCAGCACTTCTGTCCCATTCTCGAGGGTTGCAATCCCGCGGCGCGACCCGGAGGTAACAAATGTCAGCTTGGCAGCATGCAATTCACCGACGGTGAGTTCTCCGGGCCAGTGCAGCTTGGCCGCGAGCACTTCGTCGCCTTCGACCAGAAGCGCGCGGGATTCGCCGATCCCTTCTTCAACTTGCCACTCAGCCAAGAGGGAAGCCCGCCGATTTGAGGAGTGCGCGCGTTTCGAACAGCGGCAGTCCCATGATTCCGGAATGGCTGCCCTTTATCCATTGGATCAGACCTTCGGCGGAGCCCTGGATCGCATAGCCGCCGGCCTTGCCGCGCCATTCATCGCCGGCGAGATAGGCTGCAATTTCCTCTTGCGACAACACTTTGAACCTGACCGTGCTTTCCTGCAGCCGCGAGCGAGTGGTGCCGTCGGGCGCGCGCAAGGCCACACTCGAGAAAACCGTGTGCCTGCGCCCGGAGAGCAGTTCCAAGCAGCGGCGGGCCTCCAGCGCATTTTCGGTCTTGGGCAGAATACGGCGACCCGCCGCAACCACGGTATCTCCGGCAAGGACAAAGCCATCGGCTTGCACAGCCGCTGCCTTCTCCAGCCCCATCCGCAAGGCGTAATCGCGCGGGCGCTCCCCCTTGAGCGGGGTTTCGTCGATATCGCTCGACAGGACGGAATTCGGTTCTATCCCAAGCCGCGCGAGCAGATCGCGCCGCCGGGGCGATGCCGATGCCAATGTCAGGTGAAGCGCGCTCATTGGCGCTCAGATTGCCGTCTTACTGGCCCGGAGGGCCGCCGCGACCGGGCATGAAACGATAGGTAATGCGTGCCTTGGTCAA
>CAZJZO010000176.1:0-5321 GCA_964550495.1 uncultured Porphyrobacter sp.
TCGCATCCGACCGTCACCTGCACGTCGCCGGGCAACCATCCCGGCACCTTGGCCGGGCCGGTACCGTCGATATTTCCCGTGACCGTCAGATTCTGGATCTGCGTTTCAAGCGCGGTCGAGATGATCGAGGTCGATCCGTTACACAGGTCGCGCACGTCGAGCCGGGTGGCGAACCGCGCGCCGTCACGCACGGACTTGACGATCTTGTGCTCGGTCCAGAAGAAGTGACCGGCTTCCATGCTGCCGAACAGCAGCGCCAGCATCATCGGCAGAGCCAGCGCGAATTCGGTCGCCGCGGTTGCGCGCGTGTCAAGGCCGAACCGCTTCATCATCGCAGCAGCACCGGTTTGTTGCGCCCGAAGAACTGGAAACCGCTGCCGCCGCCGGCCAATTGTGCTGGTCCGACAATTTCCGCTCGGATTTGTGTATCGCTTCCGCTGTTATTCGCCGGTTGCAGCATGAACAGGTCGACGAACTTGATCACGCTGATGGGGACGCGGCCTTGGACATTGGTGCAATCTACCGAAGCGACGGTTAGGACTCTGCGGTCCTTTTGCGTACTCGAAGGGATCACCGGCGTGCCAATGGTGGGCTCGGGTGCTGAGCAATAGAGTGTGGTGCGGGGTGGCTGGGTGCTGACTTCGCGAGCCAACTCCACGACTTGACGTCGCGATGGATCGGCACGCTCCCATTGGTACACTTCGTAGCGCGAGAACGCACCGTCGCCGTTGAGGTCCGCACTGGAAGGTAAAGCGGCGCCGCCATGGACATTGGTCATGTAGGCGTTGACGTTCCAATTGCCGTCGCCAAAGCTCGCGCAACCACCACTCAGCTGGCAGCTGTCGAGCGGCAGCTCCTGATCGGCAATCCCCAGGCCGGGATCGAGATCTTCGATCGGCACCATATCCCCACCGGACGCGCTGGCGCAGGTAACGTTGGGGTTATTCCCATTGACCGTCACACGGCGAACAAGGTTGCTGCGGGTAATTTCAGCAGGACAGAAGTCGCCACCGGACTGGCAGGAGAGCGGATTGGCGTAAATGTCGAAGCGGGTGTTGAACGCTCGCGTTTCGGGAGTGCGGTTGCCGGGACGCGTTTCAATCTCTGCGCCCGTACAGCCAAGCAGATCGGTATTGAGACCCAATGTGCGGTTCTGATCGTTAGAGGCGATGCCGTCATAATCGATCTCAAGCAGGTCGAAATTGCCCGGAGCGAAGAAATCGGTTTGTTGCGAGCGCTCACGCAGATCGAGCCCGATGCCGATATCGGCAGCGGTCGGGAAATCATTGCTTCCGGACGGTGCGCAGAACATCAACGGTGGTACGTTGCACGCTGCAGATTGCAGGCCCGCCACCGCGTTGGCCTCGATTTCCCCCGATGAAATGGCGCCTACCAGCGGGGTGAGCGCGTAGAACGCTTCGCGCCCGTCGACGGTTACCGAGACTACATTCGCATCGCGGGCATTGGCGTCGTCGGTGACTTCGGTCCCGAACGTGTCGTTGGCCGAATCGTAGCTTTCGAAGAAACGGAAGCTGAGCGAAGAGATTGCCTGACCATCGCCGTCATTGGCCATGCGGGTGCGGTTCACCCATTGGCTGTTCGCATTGGCAAGGTAATCGTTGGCCGCAGCGCGTGCGCGCACCATCGCACCGTCGCGGCCGTCCAATTGGGTGGCAGCCGCCAAGGCTGCCTGGTCAGCGGCATTCTGCAGCTCGCTGTCCATCGCCATCAACCGGCCATAGTCCCACCCAACACCGGCAATTCCGATCAAGCCGAGCAGGGCTACCGCGTACATCGGCGCGATGGCTGCCCCTTCGTCTTTCAGGAATCGTGCAATGATGGACTTTCGCATGACCTTTCTTCCGTTGGAGACCTAGCCGTCTGGACCTTCTGTAGTGCTGATCCGGGCGGGACGTTTGACGGTACCCTCGCGAACCCGCTCGATCGCATCGGTGCCTTGCTCCGCGTTGCCGACCATTTCGGTGTCGTGCTCCGGATCGGGATTGACGATCATCGCAGCATAGGTTTGCCGGTTGGCTTCGCCGAAGTCCGCGGGATCGAGCTTGCCCGCGGCATTGCTGTGATAGGTCGCGCAGCCGCCGAGCAGGGGCAGGGCAATCAGAACGGTCAAGATGGACTTACTGTTCATAGTCAGATCCTCCCCGGTCGCTTGGCGCCGGCTGATTGTCGGGCAGTTTCTGCGGCTGGTAATCGTCACCGTTCAGCAGCGTTTCGACCACGTCGGGATCCTTGATCCGGTCGGTCGGCAGGCGGACCTGATCCGGGCGGATCGGCTTGACCAGTCGCGGTGTGACGATGATCAGGAGTTCCGTTTCGCCCTTGCGATAGCGGGTCGAACGGAACAGCGATCCGATGATCGGAAGCGACCCGAGGATCGGAAGCTGTTCGACACTGGTTTCGAAATCGGTGCTCAACAGTCCGGCAAGCGCAAAGCTTTCGCCATCGCGCAGTTCCAGAGTGGTGCTGGCACGCCGCGTTTGAAGGCCAGGGATGGTCAAGCCGTTGAGCGTGATCGAAGCGGTTGGATCGATCGAACTCACTTCGGGTTCGACGATCATGTTGATCACATCGTCGCCAAGCACGGTGGGCGTGAAGCCAAGGCTTACTCCGAACGGCTTGAATTCGACGGTAATCGCGTTGCCGCCCCCGCCTCCTTGCCCGGCTTGCACCACCGGGACCGGGAACTCGCCGCCTGCGAGGAACGATGCACGCTCACCGGTGAGCGCGACCAGCGTCGGCTCGGCCAGTGTCTTGGACAGGCCCTTGCTCTCAAGCGTATCGAGAAACGCTTCGATATTGAGATCGCCGAGGCTGAACAGAGTCTGGAAAATCCCGAAGCTTTCGGTCACCGACCCGATCTGCAGTTGGGTGAAACCGTTGTCGTCCGGGGTGGCGCTCGCACCGCGCCCGATCGAGGCTCCAAAATCGGTGCCGTTGCCCAGGAATCCCCCGACCCCGAGTTCCTCACCGACAGTGCGGCTGACTTCGGCGAAACGAACTTCCAGCATCACTTGCTGGCTACCGCCGACGGTGATGAGGTTGACGACCTTGTCCCCGGCAAATGCCTCGGCAATGCGAACAGCCCGATCGGCTGAACCGATATCCGACACCATGCCGGACAGCACGACCGAACCGTTGGACAGCCCGACATCGATGCTTTCGTCCGGCACCAAAGATCCGATCTGCTTGCGGATTCCCTCGGCATCCGGGCCGACCGAAATGTCCATCACGGCGATGACGTTGTTCATGCGGTCATACAGGGTCAGGCTGGTCGTCCCCATCGCCTTGCCCAGCACATAGACCGAGCGGTCCGAGATCGGCAGGACATCGGCAATCTCTGCGTTGCCGATCATCGCACGATCAATCGGAATGTCGCTGGTGACAACCTGGCTCTTGTTGATCGCAACTTCGAGCTCGCCGGCGTGCAGGCCGAACGAGGCGGGCTGCGGATAGGCTTGCTGAGCCATTGCAGGCGATGCGAACGATGCCGTCAGTGCCAGCGCCAGCGCAAGTGATGTCGTGCGAAGCATCGGATTATCTCCCCCCCATGCGTTTCACGGGATAGTCTTCACCTTCGGTGCCCCGAATGATCGTCATTTTCGGTCCACGGGGTTTGGCTGGAGTGCTTTGGCGGCTGCTGCGTGCCTGAGATCGAGGCGCGGGTATCGACCGGGTCGGCTGCTCGTTGCGTGCAGGGATGTAGAGATTGCGACCGCCGAGATCGCGTTTGGTGACGGTAAGCGCGGCTTCCGGCGTGTCGTTCTCGACGTTGCGGAGCGCGAGACTGAGCGTGCCCAGACGGCTTGCGAGCGCGAGCTTCTGAGCCTGATAGAGATCCACCTGGAGTGTTGCGGTCTTGCCGACCGACGGTTCGGTCGCATTCTCGTTCGCATCCTGGTTGATGCCGAGCAGCGGAATCCGTTCCATGATGACGTCGCTCATCAGATCGGATTCCTCGGCACCCGGGCCGGGAATCTTGCGGGTGAGGATTACGTCGACCATGTCGCCGGGGCGGGCAAAGCCTGCCACGCCGGTGACATCGGTGATCGGAATTGACGTCGCTCGCGCGGTTTCGGGCAGGTTGGCCGAAAGAACCGCACGGCCGTCGGTGCCGCTTACCTTGCTGGCGAGGATCGGTTCTCCGGGAACGATCGGGCGCAGCACGACTCGTCCGTCGTTCAACGCGCCTTCGATGGTGCGGAACGCGCCTTCCGGAACCGAAGAAGCGGGAAAATTCTGGAGACGGATGTTTTCCGTCGAAAGGGGAGTGCCGAATTCGAGCGGCTGCGTTGCAACCACGATCCGGGATAGCTGCTGCTCCTGTGCGATTCTCTCCTGCCGTTCTTCAACGCCAGTGAAATAGGAGTTCGCCAGAATTACGGCGATCAGGCCTAGTGCCACGGCGATGCCGAGCACGATCAGATTTCGTCTGTTCACGGTTGCCCCCCAGCAGCCTTAGAAAATGAAGCTCCGGAGCTGGAGTGGGCCAGCTCCGGAGCTCACATAATCAGCAGGATGTGCCGTTGGTGTACTGACCCGGAGCCGGAGCCGTAGCGTTGTTACAAGTATCAACGTCGTTGGCTGCGCCACCGATTGCGTCTTCAACGTTAACGCCCAGCGCCAGTGCAGCAGCACCGATGCCCACGCCAACAACAGCAATGATCAGAGCATATTCGGCTGCCGAAGCACCCGATTCATCAGCGATGAAGTTCTTAAGGAATGTTTTCACTGGTATTCCCCCAAGTTTCAGATCCCATTTAAGCGAGACCAATTATGTCCAAGCGTCCGGCTTCTATTTCCGGGTTTGCTTTGGTGGCCGTCGGGGTTTTGTTAACGGACCTGCGCGACCGTGTTCTGTTATCTCGAACTGCTTCCGCACAGTCCATCGTCGCAAGCCCCTTTCGGCGCGCCAAGATCATCCGACTCAAGTAAGTTATCGTCAACTTAATTTGTATTAACGGGATCTTTACCATTGTTTGCAAAGACTTAGAGCGAAATTTGATCAATGCAAATGGTTAATTTGCGGCATATTTATCAGCAATTTAGCCGCCATTTGCCGAATCGGATCACGCCCTCGGGAACCGATGATTCCTTGCCGCATAGAGTCAGTTGAGATAGCTTATGAAGCATGATTTCCAGCGGTGGATCGAACCCTTGATCGGTCGGGCGAAACAAGCCCTGGCTGCCTATTCTTCGGACCTGTTTTCGAAGAGCATCACGATATCCCGCTTCTTTGAAAACGGCATGGTGCGCCTGACTTTGCTGTGGTTGTGCTGCACCATTCCGCTGGCGGTCTGGCG
>CAZJZO010000177.1:0-5272 GCA_964550495.1 uncultured Porphyrobacter sp.
ATGCACCAGCGGGATGTTGTAGCTGTCGCCGAACAGTGCGACGGCCTGCTCGGCCTCGTTCATCCGCATCAGCCCATGCTCGACAAGGACGAAGGTAAGCTGGTCGCCGACCGCTTCGTGGATCAGCACCGCTGCGACGGCGGAATCGACCCCGCCCGACAACCCGCAGATCACCCGGCCTGAGCCGACCTGCGCGCGAATCTCCTCGATCTTGGTCTTGCGGAACTCTGCCATCGTCCAGTCGCCCTTGAGTCCGCACACATGGCGGACGAAATTGGCGAGCAGCCTGCCGCCATCGGGCGTGTGGACCACTTCGGGATGGAATTGGGTGCCGTAGAACTTGCGTTCTTCGTCCGCGATCACCGCGAACGGCGCGCCATCGGACGTGGCAACGATTTCGAAGCCGGGCGCAAATCGCGTGACCTTGTCGCCATGGCTCATCCACACTTGGTGTCGTTCACCGACCTGCCACATCCCGTCGAACAGCGCGCAGTCCTTCGTAACGGTAAGATAGGCGCGGCCGAATTCGCCACCTTCTCCCGTCTCATGGCCAGGCCGCACTTCGCCGCCCAGTTGGTGGCTCATGACCTGCTGCCCGTAGCAGATGCCGAGGATCGGCACGCCCGCCTCGAAAAAGCTCTGCGGGGCTCGGGGGGAGCCTTCCTCGGGCACGCCCGCAGGCGAACCGGACAGGATGATGCCTTTAGGATTGAGGCGGCGGAAAGCCTCCTCGGCCAAGCTGAATGGGGCAATCTCCGAGTACACGCCGGCTTCGCGCACACGGCGCGCGATCAGCTGCGTCACCTGGCTGCCGAAATCGACGATGAGGATCGAATCTGGGAGGTGCTCTGCGTCCATGTGCGCGGGTTAAGGACGCTGCCCTGCGCTGTCCAGCGGGTCGCGCGGCTTCTTGTGAATCCTCGCGTCAGGACGCGTCGGCGAGTCCGAGGAAATCGTTGATAAGCGCCGTGCCCTGCCTGCCATTGGTCAGCAGCACCAGTCCCTCTCCGGTGTCGGGATAGAACCCGGCGAAAGCGCGGTATTCGCCGTTATTGCCGGTGTGCATGACGAACTTTCGACCTTCGATGGTGACCAGCGACCAGCCCAGACCCCAAGTGATCGGCAAGCCCTCGTCCGTGGTCCGCTCCGGGGTTTGCGGGCGCAACATCTCTGCATAGCTTGCCAACGGCAACCCTTCGCCGCGGCAATGCATGCCCATGAATGCAGCAAAATCCGCTGCGGTCGTCGCAAGCGAAGCCGCAGCAAGTTCGACATGACCAACGGGCATCATGTCGCGGTCGCCTTCACTTGGTGTGCTGGCCTTGGCGTAACCGCGCGACGTCGTCGTGCCGTTCGCATAGTCGTGGCTGAAGCTCGAATGCGGCATCGTGGCGCCAAGTCGTTCCCGCAAGAGAACCCCAAGCGACTTGCCGGTCATATGCTCGACAAATCGCTGAAGAAGCTGGATCGCCTCACCCGAATAGCTGTGCTCGGTGTCGGGATCGAACCGGAATTCGAGCAGGTCGGTGCGGGCCGGATTGAGCGAATCCCCGCTCCAATTCGGCAAACCCGTCCTGTGGGTGAGCACCAGCCTTGGCGTGAGCCGGGCATACCGTTCCTTGTCCTCGATCCGCGGCCAGTCGAACCCGAAATCGGCAAACGGGCGGTCGAGGTCGATCACGCCACTGCGCTCAAGATCCATCACTATCCAGGCAAACACGGGTTTGGACAGCGACGCCGCTTCGAACAGGGTTGTGTCGTCCACAGTGCGGCCCTCGGCGATATTGGCCATCCCGCTTGTTCGCGTTGCAACGACGTTGCAGTTGCGCAGTTCGGCATAGGACAGGCCGGGCACGTCGTGTCGCTGCAACAACGCCTCGAAGGTTTCGGCATCCGGAGCGTCGTTCCTGGAAACGGCGTTACCGTTCTGGGCGAGGGCCGGTACGGCCGCGAGCGACGCCGCAAGGACAAGGGGTTTCAACACAGTTGGAGGCTTCCTTGATCGAAAATTGCGCTTGGAGCCCGTTGGCTAGCCACTCACTGCTGATCGCACCAGATTTCGCGCGACGAAACGCCGAACGGCTTCGACCGGGGCGTTTGAGGGTGCCGCTACGGCATGCATGGATTGCCGTACCACAATTGCACCGAAGCGAACCGCAGACGCGAAAATCTCACCAAAAGCCCGGAATTTGGCGGGAACCGACCACGCTCCTTCGCATTTGCACAATCATCTTGTGCGTCGCACCATATCTACTGGAGTTCTAGAATATGCGTTTCATCCTTCCACTCGCCGCAATTGCAGCAGTCGCAGCCCCGGTTTCTGCGGCAGGCTCGCTTGCGGATGACATCGTGACCGTCCGTATCGCCTATGGCGACATCGATCTCTCCACTTCGGAGGGCCGCGCCGCTCTCGAGCAGCGTGTCGATGCGCAACTGCGTAAGGCCTGCACGATCGAAAGCAACTCACGCTATGGCTATGGGCGCGACATCGTTGACCAGAAGTGCGTCGCCGATGCGCGCAAGGCCGCCCTTGCAGAGGCCGAGCGGATCGCAGCCTCGCGTTCGCGCGCCGGGGGGCTGGTCGCCGCCAACTGAACCTGCGCAGTCGAGCAATCTTCGAGCGGTCGTCGGAGCAATCCGGCGGCCGCTTCTTGTCGAGCAGACCGCTGCCAACTTATATGTTGCAAGAAACTCAACTCATTTGCAGGTTTTAGCATTTGCGTTCGACGCGATCGAACACCAAATGCTCCTCACGACGAGAGCGCAAGACTATCTCTCCAGCTTGGCTCCGTCGTGTTGGCAGCTCAAGACCGCAAAGCGGCTAGAACTGCCAGTTAGCTTGCCGCCTGCGCGTGGCCCGGTGATCGGATCTGTACGTTCGGGTATTCCAGTGCCCGGCCTGCCCTGCGATCACACAATCGGCGCTTTCCCCCTGCGCTGAGGGTTACGTGATTGGCCTGAGGTATTGGGTTTGATGCGCCCGGATGAGCGCATTGGGATCACCCAAATGCCCGGCCAACCGGCGATGCAGCGAGCGAGACGCGGCCACCCCAGTCCTCCCCCCCAACAGGTGGCCGCGTCTCAACCCCTTTCCATGATCAGTAGCGCCCATGATCGCCTTTTTCGATTGCGTTGATCGGTAATTACTGTGCGCACAACAGTAACAAAATTACTCGGCCGTACGTATCTACCTATGCAAGCCCCGGCTCCAAGCCGGCCGCAAATTCAGGAGTACGTAGATATGACCATCTTTGCCGAAAAAGGGATCGCATTCGTGATCGCTCTCAGCATCAGCACGATCTCGTTCAACACGCTGATCGTGTGATCCGGTCGCCACAAGGCGTCCAATGAGAATACCGGGCCGGAAGCGCAGAGTGAGGAGCGCTTCCGGCCCAGTTCATTTGCGCTGGGCCAACTGGCGCAAGTCGGTCTTGAGCAGCTTGCCGATATGGCTGCGCGGCATTTCCGCGATCGCGTGAAGGGCGGAAAGCCGCTGGGTTTTTCCGAGTCGCCCATTGACCGCTGCCAGAATTGCCTCGGTCGGTCGCGCCCCTTCGCTGCGCACGACAAAGCCGACTGGCGTTTCGCCCCATTGCTTCGATGGGATGCCGACTACCGCCGCCTCGCTGACATCGGGCTCGTTTGCCAACTCGGCTTCGAGATCGCTGGGATAGATGTTGAACCCGCCCGAGATTATCATGTCCTTGGCCCGGCCAACGAGCTCGACGAAGCCGTCCTCGTCGACGCGTCCGATGTCCCCCATCCGCATCCATACGCCGCCTTCCGGGTCGACCCATTGCGCTTCGGATGTCTTGTCCGGGCGGTTCTTGTAACCCGACATCATCGTTTGCGATCGACCGATCAGATTGCCTGGCGTGCCCGGTGGAACCGGGTTGTCCTCGTCATCGAGCACTTTCAATTCGCTGCCCGGCGCGGGCCTGCCGACTGTGTGCAGCTTGTCCGGAAATTCGTGTGCGGCAAGCAGGCACACCACGCCGCCTTCGGTCATCGAGTAAATCTCGACCAGCCCGCCCGGCATCCGTTCCAACACCTCTCGCTTCAAACCGGCCGAGAACGGCGCAGAGGTGCAGTATTTCATCGCCAACGACGACAGATCGATCTCGTCGAACCCCTCGAAATCCATCAGGCGCTGGTATTGGACAGGCACCAACATGGTCAGCGTAGTGCGATCAGCCTGAGCGTGTTCGAGCCAGCGCGCGCAATCGAACTTGCCCATCACCCGCACCGTCCCTCCGGCGAGCAGCGGGGCGAGGAACGCAACCATCGTGGTGTTCGAATAGAGCGGGGTGGATGCCAATGACCGCACGTCCAGGCCGCTGGCCAGATAGCTGAGCGCGGTCGCACCGAATTGCCGCCAGCGCATCTGGTGCGAGTGGACGATCCCCTTGGGGATGCCGGTCGTCCCGCTCGAATAGATGATGTTGAAGGGATCGCCCGGTGCGGGTTCGAAATCGGGCGCTAGGCTTCCCGGCGGAGCCATCCATTGCTCGATCTCTTCGAGCGGCACGCGGATCATTTCGGCCATGAAATCCGGCCCCAACTCGGAAGCCTTGCCGGCATCGATGAACAGGTGCGCCGCACCCGAATCCCGTGCCATGCCCTTGAGCTGTTCGGGTGAAGCGCTGGTGGTGAGCGGCGCGGCGACCCCGCCAGCCCGCACAGTCGCGAGGAACACCAATGCGTATTCGACCGAGGATTTGCCGAGGATCGCGACCGACTGGCCCCGCTTGAGGCCCGTCTCGATCAGGCGCGCCGCCAGCCGTTCGACCAATCCGATCAATTCCGCCCAATAGACTTCGTGCTGCTCCTCGACGAGGGCCAATGCATCCGGCTGGATTCGCGACCATTCGGCCAGGATGCCGACAAAGGAGCCGAATGGCTGGGCGAGGCGCTCCTGCATCAGCGCTTGGGCGGTGTGATCGTTCATGGCACACAGCCTTAACCCGCGACACGCCCCTTGCAACCGTCGCAGTCAATGGAGGGAGAGCGAACGATGCACCGATCCGCTTTTGCACTTGCCGCAGCAATGCTGGTCGGCGTGATGGCACCAGAAGGCACGCTCGCCCAGGACCGTCAAGACCAGACCGCAGCGCTGCCGCCGGTGCTCGTCATCCTCGCGCACCCCGACGACGAAGTGATCCTCGCGCCCGCGCTGGCCCGGATCGGTCGCACCGGGCGACAGGTGCATATCGCCTTCGCAACCAGCGGCGACGCCGGGCCAGGCGAGAGCGACCTCAAGCCCGGCAGCGCG
>CAZJZO010000178.1:0-5206 GCA_964550495.1 uncultured Porphyrobacter sp.
AGCTTCCGCCGCAAGCGAGCACCGCCTCCAGTGCAAGGAAATCGGGCAGGTTCGCTGCCGATACTCCCCCGGTCGGCATGAAGCGCATGTCCCTGAAAACCGACGCAAACGCCTTGAGCATCGGGACGCCGCCGGCGAGGCTGGCCGGGAAGAACTTCACCGCACGCAACCCCAGCGCATAG
Organism: uncultured Porphyrobacter sp.; assembly: GCA_964550495.1. Classification (GTDB taxonomy): domain Bacteria; phylum Pseudomonadota; class Alphaproteobacteria; order Sphingomonadales; family Sphingomonadaceae; genus Erythrobacter. Next base: position 183 of record CAZJZO010000178.1, read on the forward strand.
GCGCGTTGGACTTCTCCGGCTGTCATGGTGCCGGGGAAGAACGGGAGAGCCTGCGCCAGGCAGTATTCCGCGATTTCATCGACCAGGCCGGGCGAAACGATGAATTGCGCCCCGGCATCATGGACCTGCTTGGCCTGATCCACCGTCAGCACGGTCCCGGCGCCAACGATCATGTCGTCGCCCGCCGCCACCATCTTCTTCATACCCTCCAGCGCCCCTTCACTGCGGAGTACGACCTCGATCACCCCGAGTCCGCCCGTATGCAGCGCCCGCGCCGTTGCCAAAGCGCGATCCGGATCATTGTCGTTCACCAAGGGCACAACCGGCGCGGTCTTCAAGCGATCTGACAAGGCGGACATCGCGTGCTTTCCTTCTTGTTCGTCGCAGCCTCGCCATCGAGACTGCCGACACTCGGACATGGCTTTGTCGATTGCATTGCCGGGTCTGCCTCTGAATCGCCAGCCAAATTTCCAAGAATGCGTATGCGCGTCGGTCGGAACCCGATGCCAGATCGAGCATTCATTGATCGAAGACGCGCAACAGAAGATCGCGACAGCCGGACCGACGGGATCGGCCCAATTCAGAATCCTTCGCAATTTTCACGGTGGCTGCGCAGAACCTCGGAATTGACGAACACTCGATATGGCGATCGATAACCTCAGCTATGGCAATCAGCTCTCGCTGGTGCAGTTCTTTCGCCGATTCTTCGAGATCTTGAAGCCCGAAGCGAACTTTTACTGGCTTTCGGTGGTCTACGGGATCGGGATCAGCCTGCTCTCGCTGGCCACCCCGATCTCGGTCCAGATGCTGATCAACACGGTCGCGAACACGGCGCTCACGGCGCCACTGATCGTCCTTTCGGGGAGCTTGTTCGGCCTGCTCATCCTGTTCGGCTTGCTGAATGCACTGCGTCTCCACCTGATGGAGTTGTTCGCCCGGCGATTTTACGCGCGCATGGTCGCGGAAATCTCGCTGATCTCGGTCTATGCGCAGAACCCGTTCTTCGGGGACACGAAATCGAGTGCATTGTTCAACCGCTACTTCGATGTGATCAATGTCCAGATCGCGCTGCCGGTCCTGTTTATCGGCGGATTCACGGTGGTGCTTCAGGTGGCGGTCGGCTTCGTTCTGGTGTCGCTCTACCATCCCCTGTTCCTGGTCTTCACCCTGGTGATGAGCGCGCTGATCTGGGTTGTGTGGTTGACCTGGGGAAGCCGCGCCATTCGCACCGGCATCGACCTTTCGCACGCCAAACACGATACGGCCGCGTGGCTGGAGTCGATCGGCGGGTCGAACGGGTTCTTCAAGTCGCAGCGGCGGATCGACTACGCGCTCGACAAGACCGACGACTACACCAAGTCATATATCGACCAGCGCAAACGCCATTTCCGCCAGCACTTCTCGCAATCGCTCGCCTTCCTGCTGATGTATGCGGGCGCGAGCGCCGTGCTGCTGGGACTGGGCGGCTGGCTCGTCATACAGAGCCAGTTGACGCTGGGTCAGTTGGTTGCAGCGGAGCTGGTCCTGTCGGTCGCGTTCTTCGGTGTCGCGCAGCTCGGCACCTATCTCACCTATTTCTACGATTTGTGCGCTGCGATCGAGGAACTGACGCTGTTCTATGATGTCGATCAGGAAGATCCGAGCGGTGCCGATCCCGTTCTGGGCAGCGATCATACGCTCAAATTCTCATCGGTTCGCGGAGATGCGAGGCATGAAGAGGCCGAGCTCAATTTCGAGATACCCGGCGGTTCGATCGTCATGGCTTCAGCCAGTCATCACGGCGTCCAGCGGCTTTTCACCAATATCATCAAGATGCACGAACTGCCGAAGAGCGGCATCGCGACGATGGGCGGGATCGATTTCCAGGACATCGAATCGCACAATCTTCGCAACAACATCCACGTGCTCGAACGCCCGAGCTTTGTCGGGATGACAATCCGTGAATATCTCAGCCTGTCGTGCCCCAACAGCGCGCCCAAGCGGATGGTCGGGGCGCTGGAGACCGTTGGCCTGATGGAGACGGTTTCGACATTCGAGCACGGCCTCGACACTCCGGTTGCGGCAACAGGATATCCGTTCTCGTCGGTCGAACTGCAGCAACTGAAACTGGCCAATGCCCTGCTCGAGCAACCGCGCGTTCTGGTTCTGAGCCGGCTGTTCGATCTGCTCGACGAAGAAAACCTCGCTGCTGCGGTCAAGGAATTGCGCGATCAGGCCTATTCCACGGTGATCTACTTCTCCAATCGCAGAATCGATCTCGGTTTCGACAGCTTCCTTTATCTCGAAGCATCGCAGCAGCGCTTCTTCGACAATTTCGATGAATTCTGCATGGCGGTGAACGGCAAACCGCCGCGCAGGCCGGCCGGGCCAAGGCTGCTTGCCGCCGATGCCGTGAAATCGGGCGGAGACTGACCATGGCCACGCTCTCACAGGACATGGCGCATTTCACCACTCTTGCCAGCGTCAGGACTCCGCGAATTTTTCGCGCTGTCTTCATCATGCTGCTGGTGGGATTCATCACTCTGGTCGGCTTCCTCGTATATGTTCCGTGGGTCCAGACCACCGGCGGGCAGGGGGTGGTGACCACGCTAAATCCCAATGAGCGCCAGCAGGAAATCAACGCGCTGGTCTCGGGACGGATCAAGGAATGGTATGTTCGCGATGGGAGTGCCGTGCTGGAAGGCGATCCGATTGCTCGCATCGCCGACATCGACCCGCAATTGGTCGAGCGACTTGAAGCGGAGCGTCAGCAACTGCGGATCCAGCTCCAGTCGGCCCAAAACGCCCTCGCCACCGCGCAAATCGATCAGCGCCGGATGAGCGAATTGTTCCAGGCCGGCCTGGTTGCCCGGCGAGACTACGAACAGGCGCAAATCAGGATCGAGGAAATGCGTGGCCGCGTTGCCGAGGCGCAAGCCAACCTTACCCGGGCCGAGACCAGCCTGTCGCGCCAGTCGGAGCAGCTCGTCACCGCACCGCGCGACGGGTTCATCCAGAGCGTGAATGCCGGCGATGCCGCAACCTATGTCAACGCCGGCGATGTGCTCGCTTCGTTTGTCCCCGAAACGTCGGAGCGCGTGATCGAAGTCTTCATTGATGGCCGGGACGTCGCTCTGGTTCAGTATGGTGCCAAAGCGCGGATCCAGTTCGAGGGCTGGCCGGCGGTGCAGTTCAGCGGATGGCCTTCGGTCGCGATCGGCACCTTCGAAGGGAAAGTGACGGCGGTCGACCAGTCGGCGCAGGCCGATGGACGTTTCAGGGTCTTGATCGCGGAAGATCCCGAAGCCGAGCATCCCTGGCCCGAAGAGCGTTACGCAAGGTTCGGAGCGGCGGTCCAGTCATGGATCCTGCTGGAGACCGTGCCGGTGGGCTACGAGCTGTGGCGCCAGCTCAACAATTTCCCGCCGCAGGTTCCCAATCCCGGTCCACCGGGCGGGCAAAGCGCCACGCAATGATCACCCGCTTCCTCAGGGGCACTGCGCTGGGCCTTGCAGCCCTGATCACACCGCTCGCCAGCGACGGCGTTGCCGCCCAGAATATCGAAGCGGTTCTGCCGCCGCTTGACGAAGAGCTGCAATCCGACACGCTGCTTGCCGACGCCGTGCTGCGCAGTTCGGCCCTGCGGTTCCCGAGCATTCTCGAAAGCTTCGAGCGCGAAGCGGCGGCGCGCAGCGATCAGCTTTCAGCCGATGGCGCTTTCGACCTTATCCTCGAAGCGGAATATTACGACCGCTTCACCGGAACGTTTTCGGGTGGCTATGCCGAGGTAAAGGCCACTCAGGCCATCGAGCCATTCGGTGCGAGGGTGTTCGGCAGTTACCGTCTGTCGGACGGACGTTTTCCGATCTACGAGAATATCTACAACACCAACCAGGCTGGCGAATTCAAGGTCGGCGCACTGTTCTCGCTGCTGCGGGATCGGCGGATCGATTCCTCCCGATTTGCGCTTGAGGATACCCGACTGGCTGCCAGCCAGGCGCGGCTGGATATCCTGCTGGTGCAGTTGAAGGTCCAGCACGCCGCGCTGCAGGCCTATTGGCGTTGGGTCGCGTCGGGCCGCGAAATCGAAATCTACGAAGAACTGCTCGAGATCGCACAGGCCCGGGCGATCGGGCTGTCGCGGCAAGTCAGCTCGGGGGCCATGCCGCGCATCGCGCTGACCGAAAACGAACAGAACATCATTCGACGCAAGACCCTGCTCGAGGAAGCGAAACGCAACTTCGCGACCGCCTCGAACAGCCTGTCCTACTACCTGCGCGATACAGCCGGGCGGCTGGTGGTACCGACCCGCGATCAGGTGCCGGAAAACGCGCAGGTCAGCGAACGTCCGACTTTGCAGGCGCTGCTCGAAATGCAGCGCAGCGATCTGCTCGAAGACCGGCCCGAACTGCAGGATCTGCAGGTCGCACTGCAACGTGCGCGCAACAAGATCGACTTGCGCCGCAACGATCTGCAGCCGCGGCTTGACGCAACGGTAGAGCTTTCGCGCGATTTTGGCGCGGTCGGTGATGGTGGGCCAACCTTCGATTCCACCGATACGGTAGTCGGTGTGACATTGACCGTTCCGCTCCAGCGCCGCCAAGCGCGGGGCCGGTTGCAGCGCGCCGAAGCCGAACTGCGCGAAATCGAGCTGCGCGAACGCCGCGTGAGCGATCAGATCGAGATCGAACTGGCGAACATCGTCGCCAATCTCGAAGCGGCGCTGCGACTTGCCAGCCTTGCCGAAGAAGAAGTCGAACAGGCGGTCGCCATGGTCACTGCCGAACGCAAACGGTTCGCGCTCGGCGCAGGCGACTTTTTCCTGGTCAATCTGCGCGAGGAAAGCGCAGCCGACGCCCAGATACGCCGGGTGCGGGCCGATCTCAGGGGGAGGCTCGCCGAAGCCAGCTTCAACGCGGCTGCGATGAATCTAACCGCGCTCGGGCTCGAATAGCCGGCGCAAACCGACTGCAAGCTAGCCTTGGCCGCGCTGCCTTCCCTCGATGAGTCGATCAACCAGGGAGGGGTCAGCGAGTGTGGAGGTA
>CAZJZO010000179.1:0-5166 GCA_964550495.1 uncultured Porphyrobacter sp.
TCGATGAAGGCCCGATCATCCATCAGGATGTCGAGCGCATCAGTCACGCCGACAGGCCAAGCGACCTCGTGCGCAAGGGGCGCGATATCGAACGCCGCGTGCTGGCTGATGCGGTGCGGCTGTTCGTTGAAGAGCGCGTGCTGCTTAACGGCGCCCGAACGGTGGTCTTTCGGGGCTAGCGCCGAGCGACCTGCCCGCCGCCCTCGATCGCCTTGTCCTCATTGGCGCGCTGGATCACGTAGGCGCGGATTGCCTCGATCTCGTCCCTGGAGAGCGAGCCTTCGAACGCGACCATGCCATTGTCCTTCAAGATCCCGTCATGCACGACCGCTTGCCATGTCTGGCGATTGCCCAATGCGCCGGACCGCCTGAGATCGGGAAGAACGGTCGATCCGACGGCGCCCGGCGCATGGCACACTGCGCAATAGCGTGCGTATTTGCCTTTCCCCAAAGCAATCGTCTCTGCCGAGGCCCGGCTCGGTGGAGGATCGAGCGGTAGGCTGGCAAGGTCAGGTTGCGCCGGCAGCTCTGATTCCCCACCGAGTTTGAACACCAACAAGCGCGAGATGTTTCGAACCGGGCCCTGGCTGTCGATCAGCCCGCCATCGGCAGTGATCGCGTAGGCGCCGCCCCAGCCAGCGAGCACCGCGACATATTGTTCGCCATCGACAGTATAGGTGATCGGCGGCGCGACAATTCCGGTCTGCGCTCCAAAGCTCCAGAGCTTCTCTCCAGACGCCGCGTTGTAGGCTGCGAACTCGCTTGAGGAATTGCCCTGGAAGACGAGGCTTCCTCCGGTGGCCAAAAGACCGCCATTCCACGGACCGGGAAACTCGACCGTCCAGCGCGCTTCCTGTGCGACTGGATCCCAAGCCATCAGCTTGCCCTTGACGGTACCGTAGACCTCGCGGCGAAAGCCAAGGTCCGGCGGCAAGTCGCCTGCGCCAAGATCGAATCCGACGTTGAAACCGCGCGCTGGATCAGGTTTCCAGTCGGCTTCGGGCGCGTAGATCGTCGCTGCTTCAAAGGCCGGAATGTAGACCAGCCCTTCGCCTGGATTATACGCCATTGGGTGCCAGTTGTGCCCGCCAAGCGGTCCCGGCATCACCAAAGCCGGTTGCCCAGTCTCGTCAATCCGGGCCTCGGCGTTGAAGATGGGTCGGCCATTCTCGTCGATCCCTTCAGCCCAGTTCTGCGGGATGTAGCTTTCCGCGCTGATAAATTCCCCGGTCGCCCGATCGAGCACGTAGAAAAACCCGTTCTTGGGCGCCTGCATGATGACTTGGCGCTCGGTCCCATAGATCTCAATGTCGGCCAGGATCATGTGCTGCGTCGCGGTGTAATCCCAGGTTTCGCCCGGCGTGGTCTGGTAATGCCAGACATACTCACCGGTGCCGGGCCGGATCGCGACAATGCTGGAGAGGTAGAGATTGTCGCCTTCACCGGTCCCATCCTCCCCCGGAGAACGATAGGCACGATTCCACGGGCTGCCATTGCCGACGCCGATATAGAGCAGGTCGAGGTCCGGGTCGTAGGCCATCGAGTCCCAAACCGTGCCCCCACCGCCGATCGCATCCGACCCGGCGAGAACTTCGGTATTCCAGGTTTCGGCTGCCGCCTTCAGATATTCGGGTGAGCTTTCGTCCTCGGTTCCTTCGGGCACGGTGTAGAACCGCCACAGCTCTGCGCCATCGTCCGCGTCATAGGCTGCCACATAGCCGCGCACTCCGAATTCGGCTCCGCCATTGCCGATAATCACCTTGCCATCGATCACCCGCGGGGCCCCGGTCACTGTGTACGCCTGCGCCTGATCGACGGTGACTTTCTCCCAGTTCACCGATCCTGTCTCGCGATCGAGCGACACCAACCGCCCGTCGAGCGTGCCGAGGAACAGGCTGTCGCCCCACGCCGCCAGCCCGCGATTGACCACATCGCAGCAGGCCTTGACCGCGGTCTCCCCCGGCACTTGGGGATCGTATTCCCACAAGGGGTCGCCGGTCGCGGCATTGTATGCCCGCACCTTGCTCCAGGCAGTGGTGAGGTAGAGCTTGCCATCCATCACCAGCGGGGTCGCCTCCTGTCCGCGCGCAGTGTCCATATCGGCGAACCATGCAAGACCGAGGTCCGAGACATTCTCCGCGTTGACCTGATCCAACGGGGAGAAGCGTTGCTCCGAATAGGTTCGTCCGTGTGTAATCCAGTTGGCAAGGTCGGCATCGGCGCTGACCAGCGTGGTGGCATCGATACCGCCTTCCTCGGTTCCCAACAGATCCCCGCATGCTGCCAACCCAAATGTCGCCAGCAACGCCGCAGGCAGCGCCCAACCTCTTCTCCGCATGGAATTCCTCTCCCTTATTCATATGTTGCCTTGCCGATCCGCGCTTGTCCATTGCTTGGAAATGCGTCTATGTTTCATGCAGGGTGCGATCACAGGGGAGTGCATGATGAGCGAGAATGCAATTCAGGAAAGCGGCGCGAACAAGGCGCTGTCACGCCGCCAATTCGGAGCGGCCACCGGAGTGGCTGCGGTTGCTGCGGCGACACCGGGAATAGCGCAGGCGGCAAATTCTGCCGCGACCGCAGACCTCGTCGAGAAAAGTGTCAGCGTTTCGCGGGCCAATGGCGCCGTTGCGGGATACTTTATCCAGCCAGCCAAGGGCACCCATCCGGCTGTGATCTCATGGCGCAACGATGCGGCGCTCGGTGAAGGCAGCCGCAACATGGCGCGCCGCTTGGCCAAACAGGGCTACGCCGTTCTTGTGCTCGATCGTGATGGCGCCGATGCCAACGCAATCGAGGGCGACGCCGATGCAGCCGTCAAATGGCTTGAGGCGAATCCGCAGATCGATGACAAGCGCATCGGCACTCCGGAATGGGCTGCGCACCGCCTGGAGGCTGGCAGAAGCAACTGATCCTGGCGGGTCTGCTCGGCTCGATAGGAGACTATTGGGAGCAAGAGGAGACGCGCAATGTGCGATGAGGCCAAACTGAAAGACTGGGCGCGAGAGGCGATCTCGCGCCGACAGTTCGCTGCTCTCACGGGCGTTGCTGCAGTAGCCGCGTGCGCCCCTGGTGAAGCGGCGTCCGAAGCGGCGCAACCTTCGACTGGGGTCGATCTCACCGAGGCCGGGGTGAGCTTCGAAACTGCCGATGGGACTATGGATGCGTTCTTCGTGCATCCTGCCAGTGGCAAACATCCCGCGATAATCTTCTGGCCCGACATCGCTTCGCTTCGCGAGAGCAAGCGCAACATGGCGCGCAGGCTGGCGGGTGAGGGTTACGCAGTGCTGGTACTCAACCCCTATTATCGCGACGTCGCCGGTGAGCAGTATCCTGACTTTACGGCATTTGCGGCCGACGGCGGATTTCAGAAAGTCCGGCCTTGGCGCGGCAAGCTCGATGCAGACGCAATTGGCCGCGACGCGAACGCGGCGGTCGAGTGGCTCGATGCCCAGGAGGCAGTCGATACCGCCAAAGGCATTGGCACCGAAGGTTATTGCATGGGCGGCCCTTTCACCGTCTGGAGCGCTGCGGCCGTTCCGGGCCGGATCAAGGCTGCAGCCAGTTTTCATGGCGGCGGGTTGGTGCGTGAAGACGACCCCAAGAGCCCGCACAACATGCTGGATCGGACGCAGGCCAACTTCCTGATTGCAGTTGCTCAGGACGACGATGCCAAAGCGCCAGGCGAGAAGCTGCTGTTCGCGAAGGCCGCAGGTCGAGCGGCGCGACCTGCCAAGGTCGACGTCTACGAAGGCGATCACGGTTGGACTGTGCCGGACAGCCCGGCCTATGCCGAACCTGCCGCAGAGCAGGCATTTGCCGATCTGCTCGAACTGTATCGCGGGGCGCTTTAGCCCGCGACGTTATTCATTCTCTGACCACGATTGACTCTGGTGGTCGCCGACCGCGACTTTCCCGCGCGCCTTGGCTCGGTCGTTGCTTTGTCCAAACCGGCCAAACTTGCGGAACCTCTGCATCCATTTGTCGAGGAAGAGGCCCAGCGGACGCGGGTCCATGCCGAGCTCGGCGAAAGTCCTGTGTTCGCCTGACACTGTGCTGCCGGGTTTCAAGAGTGTCCATTGATCGCGGCTCATCGGCGTGAGCGGCATGGCGGCAAACAAGGCTGAAGCTCCATCCGGCATTGCGAGAAACCGCCGTTGGCGCCCCTGTGCTTCAGCGATCCGCTCATTGATCTCCATCATCGAAAGCTGTTCCGGCCCGCCGAGTTCATAGATGTGCCCGCCATGCTCGGACGGGCTCTCCAGCGCGACGGCTACCGCTTCGGCGACGTCGTCAACGTAGACCAGCTGCAGCTTGGCTTCGGGTCCGAACACGGGCAGCACCGGCATCATTTCGATCATTTGTCCGAACATGTTGAGGAAGTTGTCGTCCTTCCCGAACACTATCGACGGGCGCAAGATCGTCGCTTCGGGGAACGCGTCGAGCACCTTTGCCTCGCCCAGTGCCTTGCCACGCGCATAGGCGGCGCTCGAATTAGAATCGGGACCGATCGCACTCACATGGACAAAGCCTTTGGCCCCGTTCGCCTTGGCGATTCGCGCCATGTTGCCCGGAGCTTCGCCCATCAGGAGCTCAAGGTCGCCAGCAAACGCGCCAACCAGGTTCACTACATAATCCGCCCCGTTCAGAGCAGCTGCAAGGCTGTCCTCCTTGGTGATATCGCAGCGGGCAAACTGCAATTGGCCGAGATTGGCCAGAGGTTTCAGGACATACGCCTTTTCGGGATTGCGGCTGGCGATTCGCAGCCTGGCCCCGCGCTCTAGCAAGCACTGCGCAACGTAATTTCCGATGTAGCCTCCGCCACCGAAGACGGTGACCAACTTGTCGGCGAGCGGCGAACTGGTTGTCATAGCCCAATGGATCCCAAAAGTTGTCGCATTTGCGTTGAGCGCCATGCTTGAATGTGAGCGCCGCGGCAAGCGTTCGTGACATGATACGCAATTCGCCGATGTGCAGCGTTGACAGGAGGGCTGCGCAATCGCTATTGGCCCGCGCCTACCCAGCAGTGGCGCGCATCGCCAGCTGCAAGTAAGTGCCCAGATGGCGGAATTGGTAGACGCGCCGTCTTCAGGTGGCGGTGGGGGCAACCCCGTGGAGGTTCGAGTCCTCTTCTGGGCACCATTTGTTCTTCCCTTGTTCTCTCAG
>CAZJZO010000180.1:0-5037 GCA_964550495.1 uncultured Porphyrobacter sp.
CGCCATATTCCTCGCGCAGAGCCATCAGGCCCGGCATTTCGGTTTCGGCAATGGCGATCTCGTCGCGACCGAATTGCGCGAGCGAGATATCCTTGACGATGTATTCGTGTTCGAGTGCTGCGGTAGCCACGGGGCATGTCTCCTGCATGGGAAAGGCTGGCGAAGAGAGACCTCGCCGTTATTTCCGCAGCCCATAGCGACCCGACCGCGTCGGTGCAAATGGAATATAAAGAAATCTTTATATCCTGATCCAGCTCTGATCGATCATGCGATTGAGTGAATTGTTGTCCGCTTAGTCTTCGCGTCTTGCCACCAGCGGGGTCTTCACCGGCAAATCGTATGGAATCCGGTCGGAGCGAGGCGTCACTTGCGATCCATCCTGTGCGATCTCAGGGCGCGCCTCCGCGGCTGGCCTAGGGGCAAGCAGCCGTTTTGCCGCTTCATACAGTTTGGCGCTGTCTGGCGCTGCGCCCAGTTCGCGAGTCGCTTGTTTCAACTGCGCACAATCCATCCAGGGATGCCCGTCGCCATAGGTGTTGGCCATGCTGACACCGATCCGATCAAGCGCACGTTTGCTGCCCTTCGCGCCGTGCCGGGCCGCCAACGATCTCCGCAACTGGTCGCTCGCTTGATTGAGCTTCTTCAAGTGCTTCGATGCAAACTGGTTGTAATCAGCCTGGAAATCGTGCGCGCCGCCACGACAGCGCAAGCTAGTCACCATCAGCATGATATCGAGCTTGCGGATGTCCGCCGCGCCTCCGGTCAGCCCCGAGGTCTGCGCAGCGGCAGGCATGGCTCCCGTCGATAATGCTGCAGCCGCGCACAATGCGGCGGCCGATCGTCCTGCAAATTTCATGGTCCCTGTCTCCTTGCCCGGTTCGAACACCCCACCACCAAGGGACAAGATCACCCGACGCGTTTACTCCTTGTTCAACGGCCAGGGTAAAGTGACTTTAACCACGCGAGACTTGCCATTCGGCCATTGTAGCCGCTGCCCGAGGCTCTATATCGTCGCTGGAGCCCCTCGCATCCGATTACGAGTTCGGGCTGCGCGAAACTCCAAGGGAGAATGTGATGACGATTTCAGTGGGTGACACACTTCCAGAAGTGACGATGGTCAAGGCAACAGCCGAAGGGCCTCAGCAGGTGCAGTCGAGCGAGTATTTCGCCGGCAAGAAGGTCGCGCTGTTTTCGGTGCCCGGTGCCTTCACCCCAACCTGCTCGGCCAAGCACCTGCCTGGTTTCGTCGAAAAGGCCGAAGAACTGAAAGCCAAGGGCGTCGACGAAATCGTCGGCACCGCTGTCAACGACGCCTTTGTTATGAGCGCCTGGAACGACGCCGCTGGCAGCGACGACATCACCATGCTTGCAGACGGCAACGGCGATTTTGCCGAGGCGGTTGGTCTTACCATGGACGGATCCGGCTTCGGCATGGGCAAGCGCGGTCAGCGCTTCTCGATGGTCGTCAACGATGGCGTGGTCGAACAGCTGAATGTCGAAGATCCGGGTGACTTCCGGGTTTCAAGCGCTGAGCATATGCTCGGTCAGCTCTGAACTCGCAGTGATCTCTGCTAAATGCGGGCGCCATCGTAGTGGCGCCCGCTTCAGTCGTTGGCTGACTTTGCCGGTCTCGGCCAAACCAAGCTTCGCATAAGCTCAGCGGTATTCCGAGAAAAAGCTCTCTCTCTTGACTTCCCCAATGGGAAATGGTCCGCGTGAGTCGGACGCGATCGGCCTTCGAAATGGCCTTGCTGTCGGCGAGCAGCTTTCTTAGCCGCTGCAATAGTCTTTGCCGCTCGGCGTCCTTTGCCCGGACCCGATCGACAGCCGCACGAGCTGCGAACCAATCTTGATCGCCTACGACAAAATCGGTGTCGCGAATGAGCAATCGCGCTTCTGCAAGCTCTTCGCTGGATGTGGCCCGATGATACGCCGCCCGTATCTCGGCGAATCTGGCGCTCAACTCAGGATCGTCCAGTTCTGCTTTCGCCTGAAAGCATTCCGAAAACGACCAAAACGGCCGATCCGATTCAAATTCGCAATCTTTGCGGGTCGAGATTGCCGCATCGATCATGGCAATTGCATAGTTCCTTGCGGGCCCGGGCTTGCCTCCACATTGCGACCAACTTTCGGTCTTGTCCAAAGCGGCCGTAAATCTGACGATCCAGCCATGGCACACACCGCGCCGAGGCGGCGGCGTTCGACCGCTCGTCGCGACCGCATCGTATTCGGGCGGAGCAAACACATCGGTTTCGAGAGCGGCGAATTCGTCCCAACGTTCTCGATCGATTTCGACCGGCTCGCGTGACCAGCCAAGAAATTGCACCCGCAAGGTGACACGGCCATCGTCATGCCGTTCGAACTCGAGCCCCGGCAGGTGAATAATGCGGTAGGGATCGTTGATCAGAGCCCGGCGCAGGTCGCGTCCCTGGACTTGCGCTTCTGCAATCGAGGGAAAACCCACTTCCGAAAACTGCTTGTGCTCGAATGCGCGCTGTAGGCGCTGCGCTTCGGTCCAGCGCTCGAACCTTTCGCTCTCGACGGTTTCAGACGTGGCATGCAATGGGCTCTGGACGAGAACAATCGCGAGCAGAAACAAATAGCGGACCATGCATCTCGCGATACGTGGTCCGCCAATGGAACGCAAAAGCTCGCTGCGGTTCGATCAATAGCCCATCAGGCCCAGCACTTCCTTGCGGCTGCTCGGATCGTCGAGGAAGCAGCCCATCATGCGACTGGTGAGCATTTCGACCTCGTGCACCTTCACGCCGCGGCCGGTCATGCAACCATGCTCGGCCTCGATCACCACCGCAACACCGCGCGGTTCGAGATTATTCCAGATGCATTCGGCCACTTCGGCGGTGAGACGCTCCTGCACCTGAAGCCGGTTTGCAAAGCCGTGCAGCACACGCGCCAGCTTGGAAATCCCGACGACCTTCTTGTTCGGAAGATAGGCGATGTGCGCTTTGCCGGTGATCGGCGCCATGTGGTGCTCGCAATGCGACTGGAACGGAATGTCCTTGAGCAGCACGATCTCGTCATACCCGCCAACTTCTTCGAAGATGCGCGACAGGTGAATCGCAGGATCTTCCTGATTCCCGCGGCAATATTCGAGCCACGCGCGGCCCACCCGCTTTGGAGTGTCGAGCAGTCCTTCGCGCTCGGGATCGTCTCCCGCCCAGCGCAGGATCGTGCGCACCGCTTCCTGCACGTCTTCGGGAACGTCGGGCTTGTTCAAGGGATTGTCCGGGTCGAATTCATCATCATGGACGTTCATATAGTTCATAGCATTACCTTTCTGTAGCCGTCTCCGGCCTATTCCAGGCAAGCAAATGGACCCGGTGCTTGGCCCTTCACTTACTTCACGTGATCCCAAGGGTAGAAATCGTCGACGCTTCAATGAGTTCCATGCGAAATTTGCATGTTGCATCAAGGGCAATGATTACGACCGGAACCGGCCGCCCCGCGTCATCATATAGGGATGATTCTTCCGATTGCACCTTTCGGCGCCGCAAGTCCTAAGTCCGCCCCGTCCGGTGGCCCAACCAAAAAGGCCCACCCCTCGCGGGATGGGCCTGTTTGGCGCGCCAGGAAGGATTCGAACCTCCGACCGCCTGGTTCGTAGCCAGGTACTCTATCCAGCTGAGCTACTGGCGCGCGTGAGGGGCGGCACATAAGGGCGCTAGGTGCGCTTGGCAACCACTGATTTGATCCTATCCGCTGGCGGCGGCCTCGTGGCGAAACAGCTGCGCGGCCAGCTCCCGATCGAGCGGCGGCATGTCCAGCTCGCCTATCTCGGCTGGCGCAAACCAACAGATCTCTTCCCCTTCCAATGCCATCGGTTCGCCGGTCCAATGAGAGATATTGTAAAGCAGGATGACAATCGCTGCACGCCCAGGCTCCGGACGTTCTTCTGCGAATGCGACGGGCTCCGACGCATCCATCGCAATCTCGATTCCCAGCTCTTCGCGCAGCTCCCGCCGGAGCGCAAATGCCGGAGATTCCGAGAGTTCCACCTTGCCGCCAGGAAATTCCCATAGCCCGCCGTGATGCTTGGCAAGAGGACGCCTGTGCATCAGCCAGCGCCCGTCATTCCGGCGAATTGCACCCGCAACGACCAGTAGGAATCCATCCGCCATGTCGGATTTTTTTCCATTCGGAGCGGTCAAATCAACCTTTTCTTAAGCTCCTGGGCCGATTTGGGGTTCATCAGGAACGTAGAAAACGGGTGTTCCCATGAATTTGACGACATTCCTAAAGCACATTGGAAACGATAATTCGGGTGCCACTGCAGTTGAATACGGACTGATTGCGTCGCTCATCGTGATCGCAGCGATTGGAGGCTTCCAAGCAGTTGGTAGCGAAAACTCCACCGGCTGGGATGCGGTAAGGGACGCAGTTGAGAATGCAATGGGTTAAGCTTTTCGAAAGGCTCCGAATTAGGAAATCCTCAAGAGCTGCCAATTACACCTCACATCGTCTGTTCTCTTTACAAGGGACGGGCACGGGTACCGAAGACTGAACCAGGAGACTACAAATGAAGTTCATCAACAAGATGCTCCGCGACGAGCAGGGCGCAACCGCCATCGAATACGGTCTGATTGCTGCTCTGATCGCTGTTGCTGCGATCACCGCAATGCAGAGCCTCGGCAGCCAGCTGGGCGCGACTTTCTCGGAAGTTTCGACCGAAATGGCCGGCTAAGTCGAAAGACTAAGCAAAAACGGAAAGCGGCGGGGATTTCCCCGCCGCTTTTTGTTTGTGCGTTTCAAAAGAACCGTGCGAGGATCAGCTACCTGGCTCGTACAACCAGCTTGACCTTCTGTCCTGCAACCAGCCCTTCGCTTGCCCCCAGTCCATTCAGAACTCGGAATCGGCGCTCCTGCGCATCGCTGTATGCCATCCGCCGTGCAAGGCCGCTGACGGTATCGCCGCGCCGCACGGTCACCACGTCGATTCGGCGCGGGATCACGGCATTGGCCTCGGATGACGAAATTCGGCGCATCGAACGGAACATCGAAGTGAAGGGAAAGAGTGTA